>CAZEWM010000078.1:0-4714 GCA_964516045.1 uncultured Gammaproteobacteria bacterium | reverse complement strand
GCAAGACCATTACTGATTAAGATATTGCTTCGCTCGTAATAACGTTCTGAGCGGTCGTTTTGAATGCTCAGTTCAACTGTCTTGGGTAACTCTTTTTGCAGCTTTTTAATCGTCTGCTTTACACGGCCGGCAAGCTCAATCGGACGAACGCTTTCACCGTGATAGACATCAAGGCGCATACCGGGTTTACCGTTGAACTCGAAGATCTGTGTGCTGTCTTCAAAGCCATCATTGACCTTTGCGATGTCTCTAAGTAACAGTTGAGTACCATCGTTACGGGTTTTGATTGGAATGTCACCAAACGCCTTAGCGTCTTCACGGCGACCTAAAGTGCGAAGCACGACATCGCCATCTTGGGTTTCTACGCGGCCACCGGGTACGTCGCGTACTGCGTCATATAAGACGTCTGAGATGTCTCCAATGGTCAGTGATTGCTCGAGGAGACGCGCTGGATCAATCTCAATGCTGATCTCAGGGGCGAGGGCGCCAACTTGTTCTACGCGCGATACGCCTTTCACATCAAGTAGGGTGCGGCGCATGCGTTCGCTCAGTTCGTACAGCTCGGTTTGTGCAAGCTCTGCAGCCACGCCAATACTGATGATGGAGAACTCACGTCCTTTTAACGTAACCTTGGCTTGTTCGGCTTCAACAGGGAAAGAGTTTATGCGTGCGACTGCATTGCGGATGTCCTGCAGTAATTGTTGGCGATCAACGCCGTTTTCCAACTTGGCAAAGACCTCGCCTTGGTTTTCAGACGCATTGGCAGTGAGCTGGTCGATACCTGGCATGCCATTAAGTTCTTGCTCAATCGGTAGGATGACGCCTTTCTCAACTTCCTCAGGACTCGCGCCACTGTAGTTAACCGATACTGTGACCTGATCGGCTTCATAGGTGGGAAGGTATTGTTGCTTAACATCCATGAAGCCCAAAACGCCGCCCAAGATGAGCGCAAGCATAAGGATATTGGCGGCAACTGAGTTAGTCGCAAACCATTCGATAATACCTTTACGTTGCGTACTCATATTGATTACTTAACGTTGACCTTGGTGCCAGGAACGAGTGTTTTTAAGCTGTTAGTGACGATGTAATCCAAGCTTTTGGGTGGGTTTATGTAAGCGGACTGGCTGTCCATATCAATCAACTGCACTGCTTCCACTTGAAGCAAGCCTTTGTTGTCTACCCCCCAAACACGACTATCACTGGTCAGTGCTTCGCGTGGCAGTTTTACCGCATTGTTGATTGGTTGCTGCATGATTTTCGCTTCAACATATGTGCCAAGCAGAAGAGGGCGTCTTGATTGGGTTAAGGGATCTTTGATCTCAACAATCACTTTGGCTAGTCGACTATCACTATCAATCTGAGGGTGAATACGAATCAGTTCACCTTGGTAATCAATACCATTAGCCTTCAGCTTAACGTGAGAGCCTTTTGCATTGGTACGTGGCTGAATCTTGGCGATACGATCGGTAGGTAGTCGTAATTCCACCCAGTAGCGATCGGCACGTGCCACACTGCCAATTTCATCACCGATGGAAACGGTATCGCCGATGACTTTTTTCCGCTCAACCACCACAACATTCGTTTCAATTTGGCGTTGGGTGTGTGATAGATCGAGCTGTGCTTGTTTATGCTGACGTTGTGCACTTGCTAATGAAGCTTCAGCTTGACGTTGTTGCGGTAGACGTAGTGCTAATTGCTTAGATTCGTCAGATAGCTGCATACGCATGCTCAGGATCTCTAAATCCTTCTCGGCAACTTTTCGTTGCGCAGCTTCCATTGCGATATCAGCTTGAGCCTTTTTCAAAGCTGCATTGGCTGCATCGACATTTAATTGATATTCACGATCATCGATGGAATAGAGTGTTTCGCCACGCGCAATCTGACCACCGGGTTCAAAGTCACGATGCAGAGCGATTAACTGACCTTTTGCTTGTGCTTCGAGTGTGATCAGCTCGGCGGGCATCACACTACCGTAAGCAAGTAATTCTAAAGCATGGTTGCCGGCTTCGTTTTTAATGGCAGTAACGCTTGGGGTAACGGGCTTAGCTTTTGGCTTTTTCTTTGGCGGCTCTGTCTGCATGACCCAGTAAGTCAAAACAACAAAAACCGCTATCAATACCGCTCCAAGTTGGAAGCGTTTTGAGGACAACATAATTTCTCCGCGATAGCGCGTTTAGATAGCGTTATTACCGCTCAGATGTATCAGAAAAACAATAGCTTAATGATAAAAGCGACTAGGGCGATGTTAAGCGTCCAACGAATCCAGTTTTCACCTTTCGTGATAGTGGTTTGGGCACCCAAATAACCGCCAACAGCATTACCCAGCGCTAACGATAGTCCAACAAACCATTCAAGCTGTAACTGGCTGGCAAAGACAGCTAATGCAACAAAGGTGTAGATCAGGATCACAAACACCTTATGAACGTTCGTCAGAACAAGATTGAGGCCCATTACGCGGTGCAGAATCGGCATCAGGATGAAACCAACACCGATTTGAATAAAGCCACCCCAGAAGCCAGCGCCAATCATCAAGATGTGACCTAGCACGATGCGTTGCGGTTCTTCGCCACCTTGTTTTTTGTCACCTTTGCCGAAATTGCCTTTCCACATGATGATCATCATGCCGGCCATGATGATCGCCAGAATGCGGTTGAACCACTCACCGTCGAGAGATACACCAACCTGTGCACCAAAGACCGCGCCAATCGAGGCAGCCACGGAGAGTGACAGGCTGAGCTTAACGTTATGGAAACCTTTTTTCGCAAAGGTGGCCACTGCAGTGATGTTTTGCAGAATGATTGCTAAACGGTTGGTGCCATTTGCTACGGGTCCAGGCATACCCATGAAGATCATGATGGGCACGGTGAGCATTGAGCCACCACCGGCTAAAACGTTCAGCCAACCAGCAACGATACCGACCAAGCTCAGTACAACGATTTCCCAGATTTCCATGAATCCCCCTAGATGATGGCTAACGTGATGTCAGACCATAGGAATGGGCAAAGAGAGTGTTAATCCTCGAGCGGCGTGGTTCGAGAATGAATGACCTTTTCCGGTGCGCGCTCAAGCTCGCTTTGGTTTTGGTTTAAGGCTTGCACGTATTCAGCAAAGCCGACCAAATCGACACGGGGGTAAGGAATAGTGATGCTCGAGGCATCAAAGGCTTTCTTAATGTCTTCGAGGACTTCAAGTGTTGAGGCTTTAGCGGTGCCTTGTTCAACCCAGAAGCGAACCAAGATGTTCACGCCGTATTCACCAAAGCTTTCGACGCCCACTAGGTAGCCTTCATCAGAGAGAACGCGCTGTGAGTTATCAAGTACCTTTTCGATAACAGTTTTTGCGCTATCAAGGTCATCTTCGTAAGCGATTGACACGATGAGGTCGAGGCGACGCTTATCGAATACCGAGTAATTAATCATGTTAGAGCCAAATACCGTGCTGTTAGGTAGCGTTACACGGCGGTTGTCGAAAGTTTTGACGGTCGTGGTAAATAGACCAATCTTTTCGACATAACCTGCGATATCGCCCACTTCAATATGGTCGCCTTTGCGGAAGAGGTGATTGATTGCAATCAAAATGCCTGAAGCTAAAGCGCTTAGTGAGTCTTTAAGCGCAAGACCAATGGCTAAGCCAATCGCACCGACAGCAGCGATAAGCGCAGAGGTATCTACACCTGCTGCACTGAGCACGCCAATAATAATGAAAGCGTAGATAAAGAGCTTAACTGAAGTGGCAAGGAAGTCAGTAACGATCTCATCCATCTTGAATTTGCGCTGCATCAGTGCAGCACGAGATTTGATAAAGCGGGGAAGTGCCCAGCTAAGTACCACCAAGATGCCGATGACGATACCGGTCTCACCTAAACGAATCAGAGTCTCTTCAGGGATGCTGTCGAAATTGAAACCAAACATGGGCTGATCTCTTGATGGGAAAAACAGTGACATAACTTTAGCACTTAAGGAATTCGAGGCGAAAAAAAACTGCACCGCCCGAAAGCAGTGCAGTTTGGATTAGCGAGAGATCGCTACGCTAAGAATTAGATTTTCTTAGCTGCTGATACCATGCCTTCGCCGGTAACAGTCAAAGTCACTTCATCACCTGGGTTCAAACCTTCCAAAGCTTTCTCGTCGTCTGCTTCGTACTCAGTTTTCACAGAGTTTTCGATTAGGGTGATCTTGCCAGCGTCAGCATCCACTTCGTGGATTTTTCCAGTGTGTGCAACATCCGCTGCGAAAGCAGAACCTGCAAACAAAGCAGTAGCCAATACAAATGCAATTGAAGAACGTTTCATGATTTTTTCCTTTTGGAAAAGTGAGCCGAAGCTCGTGGTTGTTTCGATGTACTCATGGCAAGCGTCAGCGTTTCCATAAACACCGGAGGAGTGAACAACACAGACACTCGTACCGGGGTTGTTGTTGGCGTGGAATCGCATGCCAATGAATGGGGGTAACGTCATCGTGATTAGGCGGCACAGTGCAGCGCCTGCTAAACGAGCAGAGTTAAGACTCGACATGAGAGAGCTCTTTTTACGCGCGAGTAGTCAGTCGGAGATCGACTGCGATGACGAAAGAAGTAACCGGTAAATGCTCAGAAATGTCAGATGGAAAAGCTGAGGCAACAGTCGCCAGAGCCGTCGTAGGGATGTTTACGAAGAGCGCGAAAGTCAGCAGATAAACCGAATAACGCTTGAGCACAGGGTACTCCTTAAAAAGCG
>CAZEWM010000077.1:0-4779 GCA_964516045.1 uncultured Gammaproteobacteria bacterium | reverse complement strand
TGACGTTAAATTTAATACCAAAGTCGCCTTTGGGGCCGCCTGGGTTGTGACTTGCAGATAACACTAAGCCACCATTTGCGGAGTATTTTCGAATCACGGCCGAAGTCGCTGGTGTTGAGAGCAAGCCTTTATGGCCGACTAAACATCGAGAAACATCATTAGCGGAGGCCATCCTTAGAATTGTTTGGATTGCCTCATCGTTGTAATAACGGCCATCACCGCCAATCACTAACAAGCCACCTGCTAGTTCGGCTTGGGTATCAAAGATGCTTTGAACAAAGTTCTCTAAGTAGTGCTCGCCTTGAAAGGTACGGACTTTTTTTCGCAAGCCAGAGGTGCCTGGCTTTTGATCTTTGAAAGGGGTGGTAACAACAATGTCCATGTTGGAGTCTCCGAAAAATCCTGACGTGATTTGATCACACCTTCGACATGAAGCGAAGGGTCGATATCTGCGCCATCACTCGTTACAATCGCGCGCTCATGAAAGGGCTTTGCCCCAAGTTATAAGGTGAAAGGCATGAAAGAAGTAAAAAAGACATCCGAGTACACCATTTACCAAAAGCGTAACGGTCGTCACGCGGTAAAGGGTTCTAGCGGTTTCGTTAATGGCGAAGAAAAGGCAAAGATCTTATTGGCTGAAGGCTTGATCAAATTGACAGAGCCTCGTCCAGTTGAAGAAGCACCTGCAGAAGAAGCAGAGGCTGAAGTAGCTGAAGGTAGCGAAGAAGCTGAGGCATAATCCTTACTTTGCACCAAGAGCCCGGATTTTTCCGGGCTTTTTTATGCCCAAAATTCACCTGAATTTACTTGAAAAGTCTTTCAGTGGCCCCATTTGACAATTAAATTTATAAATTAGCGCTAAACACGCAGAAAACCTGGGAGAAAAGCGACGATGTCGGCTACCGCGCAAAAAGAAACCCTCGATTTCCAAGCAGAAGTCAGTCAAGTGTTGAATCTGGTGATCCGTTCACTGTATTCAAATAAAGAAATCTTTCTTCGCGAGCTGGTCTCAAATGCATCTGATGCGGCTGAAAAGCTCCGCTTTGAGGCACTTAGCAATGATGCTTTATATGAGGAAGATCCGAACCTTAAGATCCGCATCTCAGTAGATGCTGAGGCAAAAACCGTAACCATCGAAGATAACGGTATCGGTATGAGTCGTAATGAGGTCGGCGAAACGATCGGCACCATTGCAAGCTCAGGTACTAAGAAGTTCTTGCAGAACCTGTCAGGGGATCAGGCAAAAGACTCTGCATTGATTGGTCAGTTCGGTGTGGGTTTCTATTCTGCGTTTATCGTGGCGGATCGTGTGGTGCTCGAAACGCGTCGCGCGGGCATGAATGCCGACGAAGGTGTGCGCTGGGAATCAGCTGGTGAAGGCAGCTACACCATTGAGAATATCGATAAGCCGTCTCGTGGTACCAAGATCACACTCCATTTGCGTGAAGATGAGGCGGAGTTCGCGGATAAGTGGCGCCTGCGTAACATCATTAACAAATTCTCTGATCACATCGCGATGTCGGTTGAGATGCTGAGTGATCCTGCGCCTGAGTTCGATGACGACGGCAAAGAAAAGCCATCGGATAAAAAGCCAGAGTGGGAGCAGGTCAACACTGGCACGGCGCTATGGATGCGTAATAAGTCCGATGTGTCTGATGACGAATACCAAGAGTTCTATAAACACATCTCGCATGACTTCGAAGATGCGATGACATGGGCGCATAACCGAGTGGAAGGCTCACATGAGTACACCACTTTGTTGTATGTGCCGAGTAAGGCTCCGTTTGATCTGTGGGATCGTGAGCAGCGTCATGGCGTTAAGTTATATGTGCGTCGCGTATTCATCATGGATGAAGCCGAGAAGCTGATGCCGCATTACTTACGTTTTGTGAAAGGTGTGGTTGATTCCGATGATCTTCCGCTGAATGTTTCGCGTGAGATCCTTCAGGCGGATAAAAAAATCGACAGCATCCGAAGCGGTAACGTAAAGCGTGTACTAGGTATGCTTGAGAAGTTAGCTAAAGACGATGCGGAGAAGTATCAATCTTTCTGGAATCAGTTCGGTAATGTGCTGAAAGAAGGTCCGGGAGAGGATTTCGCCAATAAAGAGAAGATTGGTGGTCTGCTACGCTTTGCTTCAACAAAGTCTGATTCTAAAGATCAGGATGTTTCGTTTGATGCCTATATCGAACGTATGGCGGAAAAGCAGGACAAGGTCTATTACATCACGGCAGACACCTTATCAGCGGCTAAAAATAGCCCACACCTTGAGGTATTTAAAAAGAAAGATATCGAGGTCTTGTTGTTAACTGATCGTGTTGACGAATGGTTTGTGTCGCACTTTACCGAGTACAAAGGTAAGAAGCTGCAGTCTGTCGCTAAGGGTGCGCTAGATTTAGGTGAGCTTGAAGATAAAGCAGATAAGGAAAAGGCAGAAAAAGCCGCTGAAGACAATAAAGGCTTACTGGAACGTGTGAAGAATGCGTTGGGTGAGCAGGTGAAGGAGTCACGCGTATCGACCCGTTTGACTGACTCGCCAGCCTGTTTGGTGGTTGATGACTATGAGATGAGTCAAAACTTGGCGCGCGTACTTAAGCAAATGGGGCAAGACGCTCCTATGCCGGTGCCTGTGATTGAGCTGAATCTGGAACATCCATTACTCAAGCGGATGGATGCTGAAGCAGATGAAGATAAGTTCAATGATTTGGCCCAAGTCATTTTTGATCAAGCATTGCTCGCAGAAGGGGGGCACCTAGAGGATCCTGCTAGTTTCGTACATCGCTTAAATCGATTGCTACTGGAACTGCAATAAGAAAAGCCGGCGGAAGCCGGCTTTTTAATGGGTGGTTAATTCGTCGGGTTCTAGTTGATCGATTAAAAAATGGTCTGAAGATTGTTTAGCTTGCATAAGTAAATCGCCTACACGATCAATCACGCTGTCAGCATTGACTTTGTAATCTTTGATTTTGGCCACAGGCAATACGCCAAGTGCCATGCTTGATGCAGATGCATTCTCTTGTTGAGTTAAGCCTGCGATGACCTGATTAAAGTTACTTTGTAGCTGGCGGTGATAGTTAATCGATCGTTGCTTGTCTAGATCGTAACTCACCGTGATGAAGCGAGCAGGCCCATTGTGCGCAATCATTTCGCTTGCACGGGTAAAAGAGCGACTCATGGTGTCTGATAGCACCTGCAGGAGCATATTGCTCAGGTTTTGGCTAAAAGCCGCCTCAATATGATCAAAGTTATTCACCTCAATCATAGAGATCATCAAGTTATGCGAAGTTGGCTGTGTATTTTGAAAGCTGTTATTGAGCGCTTGACGCAAATAGCTCTCGGTATACAGGCCGGTTAAAGCATCGGTTTTTTCATTGTGAATCCTTTCGTTGGCCTGACGTAAGCGTGACTCGATTCGACTGCGCAAACGTAAAGGATTACTTGTTTTCTTAATAACATCGCTAGCCCCTTTGTCCATCGCTTGTATCTCAAGAGCGAGGTTATCTGCAGTGGTGTAGCAGATGATCGGAGTGTCTCGAAACTCGTCGCTTTCGCGCAGTTGTTGGCAAAGATCTAGGTTTTCAGGTCTATCAAGCCCAATAGAAATAATGAACAGATCGGAGTCGATAGCATCCTCAAGGCTGTTAAGGCTTTTTAGGCAGGATAGATCACCTAGATCGCTGAGTTGCGCACACAAGAAATTTAGCGCTTTCGTGTCAGCCTCAACGATCGTGATGTGCGGCGGGGGAGTGTTCATCGATGGTTTATTGCTCAACATGCTTTCAATCGAGGTACTCATTGTTCGCTCCTAGGCCGCACCTGCGCCTTGTTGTATAAGCTGTTGATCTATCAACTGGCTGTGAATCTGATCTCGGCCGTTTCGCTTCGAGACATACATTTGCTCATCCGCTTGCTCAATCAATTGCTTGATGGTTTCAAGTGGCTCTACGTTGTTGGCGCTTTTAGCGCTACTCATATCCAAGATGGCTACACCAATTGATAGCGTGATGCGTGTTTTTGCGCCATCAAGATCGATATGAATGTCTTCCACAGCTTTCGCTAGCTTACTGGTGTGAGCATCGACAGATGCAGGTGTTGGTGAGGTGCTCAGAGCAATGAATTCATCCCCTGCAAAGCGTCCAATAACTTCACCTTCACGCGCGAAGGATGCTTTGAGTGTTTTTGCGACCAACTTAATAACTTTGTCACCAGAGAGGTGTCCGTAGGTGTCGTTGAAATGTTTGAAGTGGTCGATATCAAACAAGTACAAGCCCATGCAGTAGCCCATACGAGCGGCACGCTTAAATTCTGCTGCAGCATGCTCAAGAAAAGCATGACGATTGAATAACTGACTTAAGCCATCGCGTTGAGCCGTTTCTTGCAATTGGTCATAGAGATGTTTGTTTTGCAGGTGAACCTGAATGCGCATCTGTAAGCGGAAGAAACTAATCGGCTTTTCGATAAAGTCGTTAGCGCCCGCATCAAAGGCGAGCTTTTCTAGTTGTGGATCATTGAAACTTGAGTAAATAAGAATGGGTAGGAAGTCGCGATTAAAGCGTTCGCGGACTTGCGTGCAGAATTCTACGCCATGCATTTCTTTCATCATCATATCGGTGATGATGGCATCTACGCAGCCGTGACCTTCAAGGTAGCTCAGTGCATCCTGCGGGTTGTCGAAATCGACAACGCGACCTAACGGTTTTAAGGCTTCTTTGAGAGTGGCTCGTGTGCTGTCATCGTCTTCTACGACCATGATGCACGGTGTCATTCCACTGACTTCAG
>CAZEWM010000076.1:0-4812 GCA_964516045.1 uncultured Gammaproteobacteria bacterium | reverse complement strand
TTTGATTTTGATATCCCTCAACTGCATTACTGGTTGAATCAATCACATAGCGATCAACTACTGCAGATGGATGATTGGCGCAATGAGATTGGTCCAGTGCAAGATGCTGTTGAATTGCTGCTCGGCATGATTCGCGAAAGTACCGTATCGAAACATTGTATTGCAGAACGTGGCTTCTACAACCAAACACTCAGTGGCGATAGCGCATCTCAACTTGTACAAATTAGAGTGGCTAAAGATGAAAATGTGTTCTGTGAAATCAGCGGTGGCAAGCAGCGCTTCACGCTCCGCTTTATTGAGGTTTCAGCATTAGGTCATGGGAAGCCGACCGAGCGCAATATCCCATTTGAGCTCAAGGTTTGTCAGCTATGAAGAAAGCTAAAACCGTTAGCTGTCCTACCTGCAATGCTGATGTCATTTGGTCTGAAGACTCACCTTATCGCCCCTTTTGTAGCAAGCGTTGTCGCTTGATTGATTTAGGTGAGTGGCTAGATGAAGAGAAGCGTATCCCCGGTAATCCCCACTTCCCACCCGAAGACGACTCAAGCTCACTATATTAAGCGCTTCGCCAAAGCCCTCGAATCCCCGCAACACCGTGAGCGCCGAATTCAAGCGCTTTTGCTTCTTGCTCAGGTGACATTCCACCTAAGGCATATACTGGCACATTAACCTTTTCGACCAAGTCCTTAAACACAGTCCAACCCAAAGGGGTCGCATCTGGATGAGAACGCGTTGGCAGCACGGGTGATAACACACAAAAATCCACACCGAGCTTTTCAGCCTGCTGAAGATCTATTTCGTTATGACAAGAAGCAGACAACATAACGACACCATCAGGTCGCTCATTAAGATCATGCAATTGACGGCTATTGAGATGCCACGATGTAAATTGATGCTTTTTTTGATCATCGACTGAGGCATTCACCATGATGCTAGCCTCATAGCTAGCCGCTAATACATTTGCTTGAGCCAATGTCTCTGACCAGTCATCTGCATGTAAACCAAACAAGCGCCATTGGACAAGTCGCTCACCCTGCTCGAGGTTCACTTTTAGCTGATCTAACACTTCTGCTGACGAAAGATCTGGCGGTGTAATCAAATATCGCGTGGGTAATTTAAGTGCCTTAATAATTGGCTCATCTGCTGCTGGCATATCGTATTGCTCCATCTCATTTAGACTCACCCAAGAAAGTGGCTGCCCTTCTTTGCCGACCGGCTCACCTTGCCAATCCGTCACCAGATACACATCGAGAAAGATCTTTTTATCGCCATAGTCATGGCGCACTTGGATTAGAGGGCGAGAGGATATCTCAGCAATTCCCAACTCTTCATGCAGTTCGCGCGATAAGGCATCAACCGCAGACTCATTTACTTCGCATTTGCCGCCAGGAAACTCCCAAAGACCGCCGAGATGCTTATCGACTGGTCGCTGTGCTAACAGGATATTTCCTTGCCCATCACGCAAGACACCTGCCACCACATGAATCCAATCCGACATCGTTAAGAACGGTACTCCGCATTGATCTTGACATAATCGTAAGAGAAGTCACACGTCAGCACTCTTGCAGTACCTTTGCCTTCATTCATGATTACACGGATCTCGAATGCATCTTTACTTAATACGCTTTGCCCCTGCTCTTCGGTATAGCTTGCTGCGCGACCACCGTCACTAACAAGCAAAACATCATCAAGATAGATCTTAAGCGCATCAATATCGAGATGATCTATGGGTGCACGGCCGACTGCGGCTAAAACGCGACCCCAGTTAGGATCAGATGCAAACCAAGCAGTCTTACATAAGGGTGAATGCGCAACAGTGAACGCAACCGCTTTAGCTTCTGCATCATCTTTAGCGCCTTCAACGGCGATCTCAACGAGCTTAGTGGCACCCTCGCCATCTCGTACGATTTCACGCGCCAAGTAGAACAAAACCTCGTTCAGCGCCGCTTGGAATGCTTCTTCAGAAGCATCGGTAATCTCTACACCAGAGGCACCACTTGCCAATAGCACACACGCATCATTGGTTGAGGTATCGCCATCGACGGTAATGCTGTTAAACGAAGGATCAACACCTTTAGCTAACATTGATTGCAGTCGCTTTTGATCGATCTTGGCATCCGTTGCCACATATCCGAGCATGGTTGCCATGTTCGGGTGAATCATGCCGGAACCTTTTGCGATTCCCGTAATCGTGATTGTTTCGCCATCAAGCTCGATCTGCTTCGAGCAATATTTAGGGCGCGTATCAGTTGTCATGATGGTACGAGCTGCATCTTCCCAACCATCTTCACTTAATTCTGACATCAAGCTCGGCATCGCCTGCTGAAAAGGCAGAATTGGTAAGTCTAGCCCGATAACACCCGTTGAAAAAGGCAACACTTGACTCATAGGACATCCCGCAAGCGCTGCGACTGTGCGGCACGTTTCGCGAGCGGCACGCATACCCTCATCACCTGTACCTGCATTTGCGTTACCTGAATTGATAATCAAATAACGCACTGGATCTTTAGCCAAATTCTCTTTGGCGACATGCACCGGAGCTGCGCAGAATTTATTTTGTGTAAAAACTCCGGCAGCTGTTCCACCTTGAGCAAGCTCAATGAGACAAACGTCTCTTCGATTTTTATAACGAATTCCAGCTGCAGCCGTAGCTAATCGAACACCTGAGACCGGCAAGCCTACACCTGCCATCAATTCGTTGTTGCTCATTTAATTTAACTTACCGTGACACTGTTTAAACTTTTTGCCCGAACCACAAGGACAAGGCTCGTTTCGACCCACTTTTTTATCAGGGCGAACATAAGGCTGCTGCTCTTCTTCAGCCGCCTCTGGCATCACATTCGCTTGCTCTGGCTCACCTAAACCGGTGAACTCTTCGTGCTGAAAATTAAATTCAGTTGGATCTGGTTGTGGCTCTGGCTGTGGCATCTCTTGTAACTGAAGACGCGTCAGGATCTGCACAACCTCTTGCTTCATTGAACCAAGCATAGCGGAGAACATTTCAAATGCCTCGCGCTTGTACTCTTGCTTAGGGTTCTTTTGTGCATAGCCACGCAGATGAATACTGTTACGCAGGTAATCCATTGCCGCCAAATGCTCTTTCCATTGCGTATCAAGGACATACAACATGACCTCTTTTTCAATGCGACGCATTTGCTCAGGACCCGCTTGAGCCTCTTTCGCTTTATACACATCAATAATTTGATCCAAGATGCGCTGACGCAAGGTTTCTTCGTGTAGGTCATCATCGTCATCTAACCATTGCTGGATAGGTGAGTGAATGTCGTAGTGTTCTTTTAACGCTTCCGTCAGACCTTCAACATCCCATTGTTCTTCCAAGCTTTGTGGTGGGATATACATATCGATCATGTCATTCACGACTTCTTCACGAATCTCTTGGATTTCGTCAGACACATCTTCGACATTCATTAAGTCGTCACGCTGACGGTAAACCACCTTACGCTGATCATTCGCAACATCGTCATAATCAAGCAAGTTCTTACGAATATCGAAGTTACGACCTTCAACTTTGCGTTGTGCATTCTCGATCGCTTTATTCACCCATGGGTGTTCAATCGCTTCACCTTCCTGCATACCAAGCTTTTGCATCAAACCTGCAACACGCTCAGAAGCAAAGATGCGCATCAAACTATCTTCAAGAGATAAATAGAAACGCGATGAGCCCGGGTCACCTTGACGGCCTGAACGACCACGTAACTGATTATCAATACGGCGTGATTCATGACGCTCGGTACCGATTACACGCAAACCACCAGCTTCTAGCACTTGCTTGTGGCGCTGCTTTTGATCTGCACGAACCGCATCAATTTGAGCTTGATCAGTACTAGCGCCGAGTTGTTCGATCTCGATCTCAACATTACCGCCGAGCACAATGTCAGTACCACGACCCGCCATATTGGTTGCAATGGTAACTGCACCTGGGCGACCCGCTTCTGCTACAACAAAGGCTTCACGCTCGTGTTGCTTTGCGTTCAGCACCTGGTGCTTAATCTTTGCTTCATTAAGCAAATTAGCGACCAACTCCGACACTTCAATCGAAGCTGTACCGACCAACACCGGCTGACCACGCTCTACACAATCAGCCACATCTTTGATAATGGCTGCGTATTTCTCTTGTTGTGTCATGAAGATCAAATCTGTTTGGTCATCACGTTGAACTGGCGTATTGGTTGGGATAACCACAACCTCAAGACCATAGATCTGCTGGAATTCGAAGGCTTCGGTGTCTGCCGTACCCGTCATACCAGAGAGCTTTTCATAGAGACGGAAGAAATTCTGGAAGGTGATGGATGCCAGCGTTTGGTTCTCGTGCTGAATTGGCACGCCTTCTTTTGCTTCAACCGCTTGATGCAAACCTTCTGACCAACGACGACCAGGCATCGTACGGCCTGTGAATTCATCAACGATAACAATTTGGCCATCTTTAACGATGTAATCAACATTGATCGTAAACAAAACATGCGCACGTAATGCTGCCATCACGTGGTGCATCAGCATGATATTGGCGGAGTCATAAAGACTCTCACCCTCTGCTAACAAACCTTTTTGTGTGAGGATCTCTTCGACTTTTTCGTGACCATCGTCACTTAGGAAAATCTGTTTCGCCTTTTCATCAACTGCATAATCACCCGGTCCAAAATCGGGCTTTCCCTCATCATTAGTGATTGGATCTTGACGTGTCAGCTGAGCGGGAATGTCATTCATTGCCAGATAGGTTTGCGAACTATCTTCAGCAGGACCCGAAATAATCAACGGCGTACGCGCTTCGTCAATCAAGATCGAGTCAACCTC
>CAZEWM010000075.1:0-4871 GCA_964516045.1 uncultured Gammaproteobacteria bacterium | reverse complement strand
TTCACCATCACTGCCGGTGTTGTTGGCATGGCTTTTTTGCCTTTTGTGATCGCATCTGTAATTGGGCGGGGTGCGCGTTTTTATCTTGTTGCACTCTTGATGTCGTGGGGTGGTCCTGCCATGGAAGAGAAGCTTAATCGCTGGGTTGATGGCTTAGGTTGGGCTGTAGTAGTTCTCGTGATAGCGGCGATTGTTTATTTAAGAGGATAGGTTGGGTTTGCGAGGCTTGGAACTCAAAAACATCATTGTGATTTTGGCGGTTCTGCTGAGTAGTTGCACCTCTAGCTGGCAGGCGCCTCTCGAAACGCGATCTGGCGGTAAGCGTATAGGTGAGCCTTCACCTAAGGCTTATGAGACTGCCAATGTCATGCCCAACAGCGATACCTATCAAGTGCAGCGTGGCGACACCTTGTATGCCATTTCATGGCGCACAAATACCGATTTCAAAGAGCTCGCGGATTGGAATGAGATTGATTCACCTTATGTGATTTACTCGGGCCAGGAGTTGCGTCTAACACCGCCAAAGAAAGTCGCTAAAACACAAGCGATTCAGCGCCCCATTAATACCCGATCTTCAACACCAACTCGCGTGAACCCAAAGCCACGTAAATCGGTTGAACTTGATAAGGTTTCTGTGGGTAATCCCCGATGGTTGTGGCCTAGTAAAGGGCGTGTAATCAGTACTTTCAATGCGCGTGATCCGCAACGAAAAGGCCTCAAGATCAGTGGCAAAGAAGGCTCTGATATTGTGGCAACTGAAGCTGGACGTGTTGTATACGCAGGCAGTGGACTGGTGGGCTATGGCAGGCTTATCATCATTAAACATAACGAGAACTACTTGAGTGCTTACGGGCACAACAAGGCACTGCTTGTCGAACAAGGGCAAGCGATCACCAAAGGACAAACAATCGCGCAAATGGGGCGTATCAATGATGCTCAAGCGGGATTACATTTTGAGATTCGGCGCAACGGCAGACCTGTTGATCCGATGAAATTGCTGCCACGTTAATCAGACTGCGTGCGGCGGATGGGGTTTGAATGAGCGAACAATCCGATGCCACCGATGAGGAACTCGATGACACCTTGGTTGAGGATGTCGTTGATGAGGCGTCTGATGAAAGTAATGATGATGAAGAAGAATCATTAACCGGTCGTCTTGAGGCGAGTATCGAGCGCGAGCTAGATGCAACCAGCTTATATCTCAGCGAGATTGGCGCTTCTCCCTTACTTACTGCTGAAGAAGAAGTGAAATATGCGCGCCTTGCTCAAAAAGGCGATGAGTCAGCACGACGTAAGATGATTGTCTGTAACTTGCGCCTTGTGGTGAAGATTTCGCGGCGCTACTTGAATCGAGGATTAGCGCTTCTTGATTTGGTTGAGGAGGGTAACCTTGGCTTGATTCGCGCGGTTGAAAAATTTGATCCTGAGCGCGGCTTTCGTTTTTCAACGTATGCGACTTGGTGGATACGTCAAACCATCGAGCGCGGCATCATGAATCAAACGCGCACCATTCGTTTGCCTATTCATGTGGTTAAAGAGATTAATGCCTATCTACGTAAGTCACGTGAGCTTGCGCAATCGTTGGATCATGAGCCATCTGCGGAAGAGGTGGCTGAAGCACTTAATGTTGACGTTCAAGATGTTAAGAGACTGATGGGCCTCAATGAACGTACGCCATCGATGGATGTGGCTTATGGTAAAGACAGTGATCGCCCCTTAGTCGACATGGTGGCGGATGAAAATGTTGATGACCCCTCTGAGCTTCTGCAAAGCGATGCGGTGAATGGTCATTTAGACGAATGGCTGACCAAGCTGAATGATAAACAGCGTTCGGTAATTGAGCGGCGCTTTGGTTTACATGGTTTTGATAATGCGACATTAGAGCAGGTGGCTGGTGAGCTGGGTGTGACGCGTGAGCGCGTTCGTCAGATCCAAATGGATGCTCTGAAGCGCTTACGTCATATTCTCGAAAACGACGGTTATACGAGCGAAAATGTCCTCGGGTAACCGTGTCCTCGGAATGGTAAGTCGATGGGTTTTTCGTCTATGATGCTCGCTTGTACTTCCAAATTGGACAAATTCATGAGCGACGGCAGTAAAAAAGAACGTGAAATCCTGATGATCATGCGCAAAGTTTTGGCGCAAATTATCAAAGATACAACGCCGCCCAGTCGCGCAATGAAACATCCCCTTAAAGATACAACTATTGAAGACGTTCGTAATGTGTTGGGTTTGATCTCTGTGCGTGAGCGTGAACTAGCTGAAGATGCGGGTATCGCCATGGAGAAGCCTTATTTCACTGATGAGAAGCCGTCAGCCGAAGTCGTCTCCATTAGTTCGATTAAGAAAAAGAACAAACATAACGAAGAATAAAAAAAGCCCGGGTAACCGGGCTTTTTTTGTTTTTATGGCTGTTTAACTTCGACCTTAGCTTTTTCACGAAGTTTGTTAATCAGTGCTCTTAGCTTTTGTGTACGAAGTGAGCTGGTAATGTCGTCTTTGACTTGCGCTAATTCCACGGCCCCTAAGTCTTTTGCATCTTCACGCAAAATAATGTGCCAGCCGAATTGTGTTTTCACCGGAGAGCTTGAGTAAGTGCCGTTTGACATTGAGGCAACGGCCTCGGCAAAGGGCTTCACCATCATATCTTTTTCAAACCAACCTAAGTCTCCGCCGGCACTACTGCTAGGTCCGGTTGATTTCTCCTTTGCGAGTTGAGCAAAGTCAGCGCCACCATCAAGTTGCTTGATTAAGGCTTTAGCTTCATCTTCAGTTTTTACCAAGATGTGACGAGCTTTGAATTCTTGTTTGGTTTTGCCAGCGTATTGTTCATCGTAAATTGCTTTGATCTCATCATCGGTGACAGGTGAGTTCTCTAGCGTGTTTTCAATTAACGCTTGGGTGATTAAACGTGCGCGCGAGACATCAATCGCTGCTGCAAGATCGGGTTGTTGAGCTAATGCTTGGCCCTCTGCTGAGTTAGATAGAATGAATGTATTAACTAACTCGTTAAGCAGTTTGATTTGTTGTTCTGCCGAAGGTTCGCCGTCGGGTGTATGTTTGGCGGCAAAGTAAGCGAAGTGCATGGTGTTGAGATTAAAGTTATCAACCTCAACAATAACTTTTGGCTCTTCAGCTAAGGCAGGGCTGCTGAGTAAGATGGCGGCGAATAGAGTGCGCAGCTTCATGGAAGTACCTTCTTAAAGGGTTTAACGCTAACACTCGCGTAAACGCCGGCATCAACATAAGGATCAGTGTCAGCCCAGCTTTGCGCATCGGCTAGCGAGTTAAATTCAGCGATAACTACGCTGCCGGTAAAGCCTGCTTCACCTGGATCGTCACTTTCAATAGCTGGATTTGGACCGGCAAGTACAAGTCGTCCTTCTTCTTTAAGTGCTTCTAGACGCGCGATATGGGCTGGGCGTGCTTGTTTACGGAGTGGCAGGCTGTTTTCAACGTCTTGGCTAACAATGGCAAATAGCATGAGTGATCCTTACATTTAAGATTGTTGGTTTTCTGGCATGTGGCGCGCTAAGTAAAGGCCTTGCCCAAGAGCAAAGACTAGCGTTAAGCCCATTAGGCCAAAGAGTTTAAAGTTAACCCAGGTTGCCTCGTCGAAATTAAAGGCAACATAGAGATTTAGAGCACCTAAACCGATGAGGAAGAACGTCCATGCATAAGTGAGGCGCTGGATAATTATATCGGGGAAGCTAGCTACAGCATCGAGCATGCGAGCGATTAAGCCTCGCTTCATAAACCAGTGGCTCACTAACAATGCCGCTGCAAAGGCCCAATTGATTACGGTTGGTTTCCACATAATGAAAACAGGGTCATGTAAAACCAGAGTAAGAGTGCCAAAGAACAGAACAAGCCAAAGGGTAATCCAGTGCATTTTTTCCACGGGTTTTCCGGTGAGCTTGAAGAAGGCAATTTGAGCGATCAGTAGCACCATTAGTGCTGCTGTGGCGATATAGATGTCGTAAAGCTGATAAATCACCACAAAGGCGATAACAGGCAACAAATCAGTAAGCATTTTCATGCCCTAATGTTCGCATGAAACCAAGGTTTTTGCTGCGACTTTACCGAGCTTTGGGCCTCGCTCTCAGGTAGAATTTGGCTATGTCCCTTATCTACGATCTTCATGCACATTCGACTGCTTCAGATGGCACTTTATCGCCGGCTGAGTTGATGCAGCATGCGCATACCGCAGGTGTGAATGTGATGGCGCTGACGGACCACGACACGACATCTGGTATCGCTGAAGCACGTGATGCGGCCAATCAGTTAGGCATGGATTTTATCCCTGGGATCGAGCTTTCAGTGACCTGGAATAATCGTACGGTACACATTGTCGGCTTAGGTATTGATGAGCATAGCAAGCCGATGCAAGCGGGCATCAAAAAACTCATGGAGTTTCGTCAATGGCGTGCTGAAGAGATTGGTCGTCGATTGGAAAACGCGGGTTATCCAGATATGTACGAAAAAGCGAAGGCTTATTCAAACGGTCGACTGATCGGGCGAGTGCATTTCGCTCGTGCTCTAGTCGCAGCAGGACACGCTGATACCGTCGGTGGTGTTTTTAAGAAGTTTCTAGTCGGCGGTAAGCCGGGTTTTGTGCCAGGGGCTTGGGCTGAGCTTAGTGATGTGGTGAAGTGGATTCGAGAAGCGGGTGGCCGAGCCATCATTGCGCATCCGGCACGTTATGACATGACGCGCACCAAACTCCGTCAATTGATTGCGGACTTTAAAGAACTCGGTGGTGAAGGCTTTGAGGTTTGCTCAGGCAGTCATAGCAAAGATGATGTGAACACCATGGCGCAGCACGCGCGTGATTTTGATTTATTGGCGTCTGCGGGTTCCGATTTTCATGG
>CAZEWM010000074.1:1510-5000 GCA_964516045.1 uncultured Gammaproteobacteria bacterium | reverse complement strand
CTCGTGAGTATTTCACCAGCGAGAAAACCGAAGACGGCAAGCAAGGCAAAAGCCAGCTGAAAGAAGGTCAAGAGATCATCGTTCAGGTGGAAAAAGAAGAGCGTGGCAACAAAGGTGCTGCGCTGACCACCTTCCTATCACTGGCCGGTCGTTACCTCGTTTTAATGCCAAACAACCCTCGCGCCGGTGGTGTTTCTCGCCGCATCGAAGGTGAAGATCGAAGCGAACTGCGTGATGCGATGGCTGACCTTGAAGTCCCTGAGAACATGGGCCTGATCGTCCGTACCGCAGGCATCGGTAAAAATACCGAAGAGCTGCAGTGGGACCTCGATTATTTGAACCAACTGTGGACTGCGATCTCCTCATCAGCGGCTAGCCGCCCTGCACCTTTCCTAATTTATCAGGACAGTAACGTCATTATCCGTTCGATTCGTGACCATATGCGTCAAGATATCGGCGAAGTCCTGATCGATGACGAATCGACCTTCAACCAGGCGGTACAGTTCGTAAAGCAAGTGATGCCGCACAACGAGCGAAAACTAAAGCGTTACACCGATAAAGTACCTCTATTCTCGCGCTACCAGATCGAAATCCAAATCGAATCAGCGTTTCAGCGTGAAGTGCGTCTGCCTTCAGGTGGTTCAATCGTTATCGACCATACCGAAGCACTGACCTCCATCGATATCAACTCGTCGCGTGCGACCAAAGGCTCGGATATCGAAGAAACCGCTTTCAACACCAACCTTGAAGCAGCCACTGAAATTGCGCGTCAACTACGTCTGCGTGACTTAGGTGGCCTGTTTGTTATCGATTTCATTGATATGGGTCCTGCGCGCAATCAGCGCGAAGTGGAAAACCGCCTCAAAGAAGAAATGAAAGAAGACCGTGCCCGTGTTCAGATCGGCAAGATCTCTCGCTTCGGTCTACTTGAGATGTCGCGTCAGCGTTTGCGCCCTTCATTAGGGGACTCGTCGCACCATGTGTGCCCACGTTGTGATGGCCATGGCTTTATTCGCAGTGTCGACTCCTTAGCCCTATCGATCTTGCGCATCATCGAAGAGGAAACCTTAAAAGACGGTACCTCTCGTATCGTGGCGCAATTACCAATCGATATCGCAACCTATTTGCTTAACGAAAAGCGCGACATGATCGCGGGTATCGAAGAGCGTCAAGATTGCGAAGTAGTGATGATCCCGAATCGTCATCTCGAAACGCCTAAATACGAGATTCAACGTGTTCGCTTGCAAGATGACGACGATGATTCATTGAGCTACGAAACCGTCGCCTCTTACGAAACTAATGAAGCATCAGTAGAAACAACTGAGCCTCGTCGCAAGCCTGAACAAGCCGCCGTTAAGAATATTGCGCCGGCCACCCCTGCGCCGGTTCGCCCAGAGCCAACCGAAGAAGACAAAGGCAAAGGTGAGCCCACTGGCTTGATCAAACGTCTGTTCAGCTCGATCTTCTCGTCAAAAGCCAAAGACGAAGAGGAAGAAGACGATAAGTCACAACGTAAAAACACCCGTGGTGGTCGTGGTCGTGGTGGCCGTAATAACGACAATCGCAATAAAGGCGGCAACCGGGGTCGCGGCCGTGGTCGTAACGCAAAGAACAACGATGATAATACCAACGACAACAAGCCTAATCAGGCAAAGTCGAATGGTCCGAAAGATGAGCAGACAGGTGAAGAACAACCTAAGAAAGCACGTCGCGGTCGTCGCGGTGGTCGTCGCCGTCGTAACAATAACGAGTCAGGCGATAACGCGGATAACAACACACAAAATAATCAGCCCAATGCGCAAACAGAGGCTAACCCGCACGCTAATAAGCCTGCGATTGAACAAAAAACCGAAATGTCTGCTGCCAAACCTCAACCCAATCCGGCTGAGGCAAAAAAGTCAGCACCTGCTGAAGCCCCTAAACCTGCTGCTGAGCCAAAACCAGAAGCGGCGAAGTCAGCACCGACTGAAGCAAAACCTGAAGCACCTAAACTGCGTCAAATAGAAACAAAAAAGCCCAGTGAGCAAGCGCCACCGAGCAAACCTGCTGAATCCAGCACACCAAGTGCTGAATAAAACAAAACCGGGCTTAGCCCGGTTTTTTATGCGTAACTGTCCTCTAAGACGGAGATGTCGAATCGTTCTTTAAACAGATTCAAGACTTTTTCATGCTCAGCAATGAGCTCCTGTAGCAAAGGTTTAAACAAGTCTGTTTGTCCTTCACTCGCCGCCTCTTCAAGCCTTAAGGCTGTTTTTCTTAAGCCCTCCAAAAAGACCGCTGCGGCTTGTCCTTTAAATCCATGGGCTTTAATACGAATCGTCTCGGGTGATAACTGATCATCAATCGCTGCTTTTAGGTCAGCCAAAATATTCTGGCTTTCCTTTAGGTACAATTGAATCAGGGAATTGATCATATCCTCATCATCCCCATAAGTTTCCAACAAAGCATCTTCATCCCAAGCTATCTCATTCACCATCATTTTATCGCTCTTAAGTTGCGTTGTTAAAGCATTATCTTTTTTATCTTCATTTGGCTTAAAGCCTGCAAGTCTCTTTTGTAGATCGTTAATGAGTAGCGGCTTCGGCAAGACAAAGTCCGCACCCGATTTTTTCATTAAGTCCATTTCATCTCCAACGCCTGCCGCAGTAACACCGACTATAAGTCCGTTAAAATTGGCATTACGCAAGCGACGTGCTAACTCATCACCACTCATCTCAGGCATGAATAAATCGGTTAGTACCAAATCAAAATACTGATCTCGCATTTCTCGCAACGCTTCAAGACCATTCGTCGCATGCACCACATGAGCACCCGCTTTCTTTAATTGAATTTTTGTGAGCTTAGCAATAACTTCATTATCCTCAGCAACCAAGATGTGCCAATTTCTAAGCGAGACTGGCGCTAAAGGTTCTTCGGCATCTTGCTCTAACGCCTGCTCTGAAGCAGTCTCAGCTTGAAGCGTTAGCACAAATCGTGCGCCACCAAATTTACCTTCTTCAAAAACCAAATCACCGCCAAGCTGCTCGCGAGCAAACTTACGGCTGAGATATAACCCGAGCCCTGTTCCATCAGCATGGATGTTCCCACGAGAAAAGGCCTCAAATAAATTCTCGCGATACTCTTCCAAAACACCAACACCGTCATCTTCAAAGCTAATGCAGAATTGATTCGGCTGATCACCAGCAGCGCAAAATTCAATCGTCAGACTGTGCGCATTTGCATGCAGCGCAGCATTTTTGATCATATTGACAACAATCTGACGCACCAAACGCGCATTTACGCTCACCATCTGATCGGATGTGTTATCAAGCTCTAGGCGCACTTTTAGCGAATAGTCTTGCGCCAAACGCTCGTGATGTTTAACAGCACGCTCAATGGTATTTTTTAGCGAGACCACCTCAACCTCACCATAGGCTGCTGACTCAGGTTGAATAACCGTCCGCATATCAGCTAATACATCTAAGAGATGATCGACGGTGCCATACAAGGT
>CAZEWM010000074.1:0-1410 GCA_964516045.1 uncultured Gammaproteobacteria bacterium | reverse complement strand
AACTTATCAAGCAGCGTTAACGTTGCATTATGCTCTTCATGTAATTGATTGATTAGTATCGATAATGATGCAAAGGAAACCTTTGGCAACGACTTATCATCTCGATCATAAATTCTCTTTGTGTATGCTTTGGAATATCTTCCATAACGTTCAACAAATTTATCTAGATATCCGGTCAAACTTTCGTATCCAATATCAGCATGTAGAGATGCTTGTGAAAGCGATCGCGATAAGGTCGACAATAAAAACTTCGTGTGTGTATAAAGATTTTCCAAATAGAGATAGTCACCAATCGATGGCTGTCTTTTATTTTCTAAGCCAACCAACATTCCCCGGGTTTTTCCTATCTCATTGATGATTAAAGGGAAACGGTTCACCACAAGATCCATCAAATAATAGGTCTCCAAACTAGGATCAAGGATGAGATTTGATTGATCTGCAATCTCTCGGATCATTAACTCAAGATCGTCCATTACTGCGTTATGCACTAAGAATGTCTCGTTTGCTTCTTCCCACAGCCCTGGCGCCGCACTCCCGTGATGTATAGGCAATTCAATTAGCGCCTCTAGGTCTGTTCTAAGCATTAAAAGCCTTTCCGATGACACGTCTATTTTTGCATCTGCATATGCTTGAATGACGTCCTTTATCTCATTGCTTAGACGCAGCTTTGTTATGTCGAGTTCTACAGCATACCGCCCTGCTAACATATTGGACTTTGTGTAGCCTCGATGCTCTGGAATACTCTTAGCTAATGGGCTTAGTGCACTTAAAATCTTTACACCTTCAATCTCTCGCAGAATAAATTGCTCTTTCTCATTAAAATCTGTGTGCAATTCCCATATCGGAAAGGCCAGAGCAGTGATCGAAACGAGTAAGACGAGAAAGTAATTTTTGAGAAATTGCATTAACACTCCATGTATGAGGAAGAGCCATCCCAGACTCCTTTTTCGGTTGTTCTATCCTAATATTTAGGACACTACTACCTTTTTTACGCTCAGCAGCCGCATTACTTTTGAATGTGTACGAGTAAGCCTACAGAAGCAGACTCAACCATATCGAAAACACGATCAAACCCACTCGCGCCACCATAGTAAGGGTCCGGCACCTCAGCATTTGACCAATCATCAGAAAAGTCCATAAACATATGGATACGCTCTCGATAATTCTCAGGACATAGACGCATCAGATTGCCATGGTTTTCGCGATCCATCGCAATCACATAATCGTAAGTTGCAAAGTCATCGACGGTGACTTGACGCGCACGCAGATCAGACAGATCAATTCCCCGCTCTAGCGCGGTCGCCGCTGAGCGTGAATCGGGCGGGTTTCCCACATGGTAGGCATGCGTACCTGCTGAGTCGATCTCGATATGGTCGGTTAACTGGTTTTGCTCGACGAGGTGACGGAAAA
>CAZEWM010000073.1:0-5103 GCA_964516045.1 uncultured Gammaproteobacteria bacterium | reverse complement strand
CTATGGAGCCCGGACTTTCCTCCGCCACAAGGGCCGCGATCGTCTGGTCAACTCAACCTCTATTTTAGCCTAACCCTTTAGCGCCAGACCACGCTGATAAACGATATTTTTTTTCACGCCCGTAATCTCAGAAGTGAAACTTGCAGCTTGTTTTAACGGTAAATTGGCCATTAAAATCCGCAAAATGCGGTCAACGTCTGAAAAGTCTTCACTTTTCTCTTTCTGAGCAGCACCTTCAACAATGACAACAAATTCCCCTTTTTGCTGATTCTCATCGGCGATCACTTGATCGAGAAGTTCAGCAAGAGGGGCTGAAATGATAGTTTCATGCAGCTTGGTTAACTCTCGAGCCAACACCACACGACGCAAATCACCGATAATTGCCGCTAAATCACGCAAAGATTCAATAATTCGGTGTGAACTTTCGTAAAAAAGCCAGGTGCCTGATGCGGTCGCTTTTTCGCTGAAGACCTCTCGACGGGCATTCGACTTCCGCGGCACAAACCCAATAAAGTGAAACTCATCTGTAGCCAAGCCTGATGCGGACAAGGCCGCAATCAATGCACTAGAGCCTGGAATCGGTGAAACCGGGATGGAACGTTGATGACACTCGCGCACCAAAGGAAAACCAGGGTCACTAATTAAAGGCGTGCCTGCATCTGACACCAAGGCAACAGACTCGCCCGCAGCCAATCGGTCCGCAACAAGCGCACTTTT
Organism: uncultured Gammaproteobacteria bacterium; assembly: GCA_964516045.1. Taxonomy (GTDB): domain Bacteria; phylum Pseudomonadota; class Gammaproteobacteria; order Chromatiales; family Chromatiaceae; genus VMDJ01. Next base: position 4,386 of record CAZEWM010000073.1, on the reverse strand, counting down.
CTCATCTTCGTTGTGCTCATGCAGCGCCAATAACCGGCAATTTATCCCGAGATGCTGCAGTAGCCTCTTGGTGTGTCGAGTATCTTCAGCCGCTATAAGGTCCACCGAAGACAAAATAGTCTTTGCGCGTTCTGATAAATCAGAAAGGTTACCAATGGGTGTCGCAACTATATATAAGGTCCCTTTTTGCGCTAGGTTTGACACCTCGCCCCCTGTCTTTGATGATTCAGACTTTATGTTCGCCGCACATCGCTATTCCATGCAACGTTTTATCAGTATCTTTTTTATCAGCATCGCCTTCCTTTTAAGTGCATGCCAGCCAATGCAGTCTTTTTTACCCAAAGAGCCGGCTAAACAGAAAGTAGCAGTCGAAACAAAAAGCCTTGAAGAAGAAGCTTTTCTCTCCGAAGCAGAAAGCGCTTTTCAGCAAGGCAACAATGCCACTGCTGAAAATCTGTTGTTATCTATCAACGAACGTAAACTTAACAAAGAACAAACAGCTCGATTCCAGTTATTACGTGCCATTCTTCTTTTTGATGGCAGCAATGCACCCTCGGTGTTGCAGGAACTGCAACGTATCGAAAGTAATAAATTACCTCGCGCTGCTCAATCTCGGTTCTACGCTCTGAGCGGACAGCTCAATGAACAGCAAGGCAACACACTGAGCGCCGCGATTGCCTACAGCCAATTGGAACAACTCAGTGAACAATCTGAACAAAAAGATTTTTTAACGAGCGCCATTGCACGACTTTTGAGCAACACTCCCAGCTGGGCTTTACAAAACCTTCAACCGAGCGACGAGAAAACAAAAGCATGGATGCAATATGAATTAATCCAACGCATCGACAATCAAACCGATCGCGAGGCTCAGCTGGCATTATGGCTGAGCAGTCACCCGAAGCACCCAGCTAATAAACAGCAAACTGTCAAAAAGCGACTGATCGCTAAACGCTATCAACACATCGCCATTTTTCTTCCAATGAGTGGCGACTTAGCCTACGCAGGAAACACATTACGCGAAGGCATCACTGCGCAATGGCATCTCACCAACCCAAGTGATCGTCCTAAATTATCGTTTTATGACACCCACAAGGCCGACATCACATCGCTTTTACTTCAAGCCATCAATGAGGGTGCTGAGTTCGCTATTGGACCACTCGAAAAACAAGCCGTTAGCCAGCTTGCGCTAACCGAGACATTACCAGTACCGGTTTTAGCCTTAAACCATGTGCCACTAAACACCCAAAGCGAATCACTCTATCGCTTTGCACTTCTACCCGAAAGCGAAGCCCAACAGGCAGCCGACTTCATATGGATGCAAAATCATCATGCACCACTCTTATTTACTCCGAGTAACGCCTGGGGTGAACGCATGGCACAAGCCTTTAAAGCCCGTTGGCAGAAAATTACCGGCACATTACCCGCACATCAAAGTTATAACGATGAAGCCGCTGATTTCTCAGCTGACATCAAGACACCTTTGCACCTCACTGCTAGTGAGCAACGTTACGAATCACTGCGCAAGCTACTCGGTGAGAAAATCAACTACGAACCGCGTCGCCGCGATGATATTGATGCCATCTATTTAGCTGCTCAACCACGACAAGCTCAAAGCTTCGCACCACAACTCGAATTTCATCGCGCTGGTGACTTACCTTTATACGCGAGCTCTTCGATTTGGAATGGTTACCTTGATAAACAACAACTGGCAGACCTTAATGGCATCACCGTATCTGATGCACCCCTACTGCTAGCAAGCAAAGATCGTGACATCGCCAACCAAATGTTTCCAGACACGCTCTCTGATCTTAGGCTTTACGCCATGGGCCGAGATGCCTTGAAGTTAGCTTTCTATTCTGATGCACTCTCTCAAGACTCACGACAAACACTAGATGGTCTAACAGGCAGCTTAAGTATTGATAGTGAGGGCGTAATTCAACGACAGACCGTTTGGGTAAAACTAGGCAAACGCCTTAAAGCACTTGGATATGCGCCGATGACTCGCTAGCTTGTTTATAAGCTTTGAGCTACCTATGGCGCCAATCAAATCACACCCCACTGAGGCACTTGCTGCACAACATCTAACCCAAAAGGGATTAGCTTTACTAGAGCAAAATTATCACTCACGCTTTGGTGAAATTGATCTCATCATGCGCGATCAACATACCTTAGTATTTATTGAGGTGCGGCAACGTAGCTCAAATCGATTTGGCGGCGCACTCGAAAGCGTAGATCAGCGTAAGCAACAAAAAATCATACTTACCGCTCAACATTACCTCTCCACACACTCTGGCGATAGTCCGTGCCGTTTTGACGTTGTCGCTTTAGACAAAGATCATCAGATTCAATGGGTGAAAGATGCCTTCAACGCAGGCTAAAATAACATCATTACTTAAATTAGGACGTTTGTTGTATGAACTCGAACACTTCTCGCATCAGCCTGCACATTCTTCTCGCTTTAGTTATTGCGAGCCTTTTAAGCGGCTGCGCAGCAGTAGTGGTAGGCGCAGGCACAACTGGGGCAACTGTTGCACATGACCGTCGCACCACCGGCACCTATGTTGAAGACAAGGCAATCTTACTTAAAGCGCTTCAGATGCGAAGCCAAGATGAAGTGCTACAAAAGAACTCAAATATCAGCATTGAGGTTTATAACCTACAAATCTTATTAACAGGCCAAGCCGTTGACGCTGACATCGTGGCGCGTTTCCGTGACAAACTAATAACGATTGATCGCGTTAAACATGTATATAACGAAGTGACTGTTGGCGCGGAAGGCACCTGGAGTGAAGCGGCAGCCGACACACTTCTCACAAGTCGCGTAAAAGTCGAACTCTTCAAGGTAGGCATTCAGGGCTTTGATCCACTCCGCGTAAAAGTCACCTCCTCACTGGGCACAGTCTATTTAATGGGTCTGCTCACCCCAGAAGAAGCTGATGCTGTGGTTGAAAAAGTTCGTTATATCAGCGGCGTGAAACGCGTCGTCCGCCTCTTCGAATACATCGACTAAAGTGAACTCGCCATCCGCTTTAATTGAACAACTCCGCCATCATTACGATATAGATAGTCTATTAACTGAAGAAGCGGATTGTTGGTCTTACGGTTATGACAATAGTCGCCAGCACGCGACCCCTGCAGCGGTTTGCTTTCCCTCAACCCATGAACAGATTAAGCAAACAGTTTTACTTTGCAACCAACATCACGTTCCTTTAATCACGCGCGGTAAAGGTACCGGCACCACAGGTGCAACAGTCCCTGCGGATGGCGGTATCGTCATGTCGACAGAACGGCTGCGTCAACGCTTAGAAATTGACCCCGATAATCGTCTAGCCATTGTTTCACCAGGCTTTACTAATCAAGAGTTACAACAAGCCGCAGCTGAACACGGCTTCTTTTGGCCACCCGATCCAACCAGCTCAGCGGTATGCACTATTGGCGGCAACCTCGCCTACAACTCAGCGGGGCCTCGTGCTGTAAAATACGGCACACCTCGCGAGAACACCTTGGGCTTGAAAGTTATTACGGGCGAAGGCAAAACGCTACGTACCGGCGTTCGCACAAGCAAAGGGGTTGTTGGATACGACCTGACACGATTACTTATTGGTTCCGAGGGGACCTTAGGCATTGTTACTGAAGCCACGCTTAAACTCACACCGATTGCTGAAAAGAAAGCCACGCTGCAAGCCATCTACCGCGATATTGATAGCGCCGCAAAAGCAGTTTCAAAACTGATGGCCCAAGCTATCACGCCCTGTGCACTGGAGTTTATGGACGGCAAAGCAATCGAGATGGTGCGTGAGTTCTCAGACCTTGGACTACCTACAGAAGCACAAGCCATGTTAATGATCGAAGTCGATGGCTCAGCAGCATCTATTGAAAATGACGCTAAGCTCGTCCGTGATACCGCAAATACCGAAGGTTGCATTGAAGTGTTTTTGGCTGAAACCCAAGACCAAGTGGATAAACTTTGGCTCACGCGCAAATCCCTCTCACCCGCTCTGCGTAATGTTGCGCCAAAAAAGATTAACGAAGATGTGGTGGTACCGGTTTCTCGACTCCCACAACTGATTAACGGACTTGCAGAACTCGCTGATAAACATGGCATCACCATTGTGAATTTCGGCCATGCTGGCAACGGCAACATCCACGTGAATCTACTGCTTGACCCCGATGATCCGGTGCAAGCGAAAGCGGCACATGACTGCTTGGACGAGGTCTTTAACCTTGTGATTACACTAGAAGGCACTCTCTCAGGTGAGCACGGCATTGGCCGGGTAAAAAAGAATTACTTGAATCGCGAGCTCGATGAAAACAGCCTGACATTGATGCGTTTAATAAAGGCGCAATTTGACCCCAATAATATCCTTAATCCTGGCGTGGGATTCC
>CAZEWM010000072.1:0-5106 GCA_964516045.1 uncultured Gammaproteobacteria bacterium | reverse complement strand
AGTAACGCTGCCGATACTAAATGTTAGTTATCGATCATCAACAACATTAGCGACTAAACCCCTTGTTTATTATCTAGTTAATAGTGTGATCACCCATCAAGATAGATAGCCTGATGGGACAACATCCTGATTTCGCCTTTAGCAGGGCGACAATCAACAAGCGTGGCATTATCACTCAAATTACACCTTATATATACCTGCCCTGACGCCGCAGCCATCCCAGCAGATATTCATGCGGCACCTTGTCGACCCACTGTCTGTCCAAGAAAATCGAAGTTAGGCTGCGGTTATTGCTAAACTAGCGCACCCCAGAGCTACCCCCAGTCTTACCGTGCGCGAAAAAACACATCAACGTACGCTCGATAAATCGATCGAGCGCAATACCCAAGCGGCGATCAAAGTACTCCGCGAACAAGTGGTCACGATTCGTCATGTCGGCTTTAAGCCCTTTATGGCAAAAAGCGCTATTCCGCATATCAACCATCTGCTCAAGCATAAAGTGATCGACCTCACCAAAGATGCTGATGGCGTACGGTGTTTTATGGAAATGCGTGCCGGAAAACTCTCACCCACCAGTCACGCGTATATCATTCGCCAACTCGATGAGCGGGCGATTCAAGAAATTCTGTCGCGTTGTAACAAGTGATTGAAGGCTCTTAATAGCATCGACTTAGACCGATTTCTCATCCAGTGCTGTTTTCACTGCGTCGAGTAAGTCCTCGGGCTCAATCGGTTTCTGAAAATTTGCCTTCACCCCTAAGACTTTGCTCGCTTTGAGATAAAACTCACTACTGAAACGACCACCGCCCGAAATCGCAATAATTGGCACCTCAGGGTATTCATGCTTCAGCAGTTTAATCACCTCCATGCCATCCACGTCCGGCATCACAATATCGGTAATCACAAGATCCACACCGGGCATTGCCTGCAACACCCCCTTACCACTGGGCATCATTTTTACTGTGTAACCAGCACGGGTTAACAAGACCTGATAACCCAGTTGAACCGCCGGATCATCTTCAACCACCAAAATAGCACTCATGCCAAGACCTCTACTTCTTCGCGTACGAAGGGAATGTGCAGGGTCACAGTGGTACCCACATGTTCGGTTGAATCAATTTCAACGCTGCCGCCCGCTCGCCCGACAAGATCAATCACTTCACTGACACCCAAGCCCGTGCCTTTGCTCACTTCTTTGGTAGTAAAGAATTTATCCTTCGCCCGGGCAAGCACCTCAGGTGACATACCGGTACCGTTATCCTTTATCTCAATCGTCACCATTTTTTCTGCCTGCGTGACACTTGGCGTCACCTGGATATGCAATGGTCGCTCAGGTGCTGCTGCATCAACGGCATTATTGAACAGGTTAAGCATGACTGTTTGAAATGCCAACTCATCAAGGTTCACTGCAATTCCACTTTCCGCACAGTGAGACATATCCAAGCTCAACGTTTGCGTCTTATTCAGCCCGATCTTGGCCAACGCAATAACTTCGATAAGTGTTTCGCATGTTGCCAACTTGTCTTCTTGAATACGCGAGGATGCTAACAAGGTGGCAATAATCGTCTTCATCTTTTGCACACTGTCGGAAATAACCTGGAGATACTCTTCTGAGGCTTTATCGGCCGTCTTCACCTCTCCGATCAACAAAGTAATCGGTTGAATAAAGTTATTTAAGTTATGCGACACACCACCCAACATATTGTCGATCGCAACGCGCTTTTGTTGCTCAGTCATCTTGTGTTGCTGCTCCTTATACGCGGCTAACAAAGCCTCTGACGCATCAATCACAACCCCCATCTGCTCAGACACGATGCGGAGCTGCTGAAGTTCATCCGTCTTACCAGTAGTAGTAGTAGTAGTAGTAGTAGTAGTAGTAGTGTCTAGAGTCCGAAGCATTCGCAGATTCTGCATCTGTAGCGCTCCTAGATTAGCTTTTGCATTTGCAATGGCATGTTGCAACGGTCCTAGCAACTTAACCCGTGCGATAATCACAATCACAATCAACATCACGGCAATCATAACCCCTGCCGTTGTGACCAGTTGCTCTGTTGTGGCGATCTTCTCTTTCAACAGTGGGCCTAGCGTATCTTGGCGTTTTTTAAGCTCAAGCTTAAGGTTCTCGATTGTGTTCGATAGTGGCGTGCCAATACTACGTAAGGTAACGGATGCCTGTCTTGCACGCGCAGCGCTCAACTCTATCTGATGCAGGTTTTGCCTTATCTTCTCAATCAAATCCGGCTCGTCTGCTTTAAAGTGGTCATCATTAGCCACATCGCGCTCGAACGCCGTGATCAAGGGTTGGATAAACTCAAAGCTACGCGGATTTGTAATAAACGACTGTAATTGCTCTATAATTAACCCATGCAGCTGCTCGTCACGGGCATTATGTTCATGCACACCCTTCAGGCTATCTGCCGCCTGCGAGGCATGAAGAACGATCGCCGCCAAATTGCTTAGATAAATAGCCTGCGCGGTTTTATAGCTCACCAAATCGGCTTCGATCTGCGTCAGCTCGGCATCACTGGCAATTGAATTCGCTCTGGCGCCTTTCGTGAACTGAGTTATCAGCTCGTCGTTTTTGGCAATCTTATTGATGAACTGTTGCTTGCCAGACGTTGCATACAGCATCAAATTGACACGTTTTTCAAGCAAGTTAGCTTGTAGGCGGTTGGCGATGTTCTCATGTCGCGCGACCTCGCGGTATTCGATGATCAAAGCATCTTTCTCATCAATCAGACCGCCAAGCACGAAAATAAAGCCCATAATGAGCATGATGGCTGCAGCAACGAGAACATTGAGACGGGTGAAAATAGACACTCTGACCTCCGTGTAACTTGTCTAGGCTGTCTTTATACGTGACTAAGCATGCCCTGTCATCTTGCAGCGCAACATAACGCTGAGGGCGTCAATCGGGCGCGCAGCGAAAACCACTGCAGGACGGGGCTCAAGACGACCTAGTCACTGATGTCGGACGTGGCTAAGCCAGCCTCTGCTAAGGCCACGGCTCGGAAGACTGCACGGCCTTTGTTCATGGTTTCTTTCCACTCCAGGTCCGGCACCGAGTCTGCCACCACACCCGCGCCGGCTTGAATATTGAGCTGGCCGTCTTTAATCACTGCGGTACGAATCGCAATCGCGGTATCCATATTGCCGTTCCATGCCAGATATCCCACTGCGCCCGAATACACCCCGCGCTTAACCGGCTCGAGCTCATTGATAATTTCCATCGCGCGAATCTTTGGCGCACCCGACACGGTTCCCGCGGGGAAGGTGGCGCGGAGCACATCCATCGCACTCATCTTGTCACGCAGCTGACCGGTCACATTCGACACGATGTGCATCACGTGTGAATAACGCTCAACCACCATTTTGTCGGTGAGCTTCACACTACCCACTTCAGCAACGCGGCCGGCATCGTTACGGCCTAAATCAATCAACATCAAATGCTCAGCAAGCTCCTTTGGATCGGCTAGCAGTTCTTTTTCCAACGCAATATCTTCTGCATCGCTATGACCACGGCGACGCGTACCCGCGATCGGCCGCACGGTCACTTCGCCGTCTTCTAAACGCACCAAGATCTCAGGTGATGAACCGACAATTTGGAACTCACCCATATCCATAAAGTACATATACGGCGATGGGTTCAAACCGCGCAAGGCACGATATAAATCCATCGGCGCGGCATTAAATGGAATACTCAAACGCTGCGACAGCACCACCTGCATGCAGTCGCCATCTAAGACGTATTGCTTAATGCGATCAACCGCTGCTTTAAAGCCACTCTCGGTAAAGCCCGAGACAAAATCTGCTTCGGTAATCTTACGTGCAGGCTGTGACGGTAACCGTGGCGCGGCAGTTTGCATCGCCTCGCTGATCTCGCGCATGCGTGCTTGCACGGTGTCTAAGGTATCGCCACGCTCGATGTTCGCGGTAACCACCACATACATGCGGCCACGCAAATTATCGAACACCACCACCTCATCAGAGACCATCATCATGATGTCAGGCGTATTCAGCGGATCGGCTTTCTCGGTGTTACGCAGCTTCGGCTCGATATAGGCAATGGTGTCGTAACCAAAGTAACCGACTAAGCCGCCATGAAAGCGTGGCAAATTATCCAACTCCGGCACCCGGAAGCGCGCTTTAAACGCTTCGATAAACGCGAGTGGATCTTCCACCTGATGCGTCTCAAGCACTGCCGAGTCAGTTTCCAGCGTGATCGTCTTATCGCGAACCACTAAACGCTCACGGCAAGGTAAGCCAATGATTGAATAACGCCCCCATTTCTCACCACCTTGAACAGACTCGAACAGGTAGCCATAGGGACCATCGACCAATTTAAGGTAGACGCTTAACGGGGTATCAAGATCGGCCAAAATCTCACAAGAAACCGGAATCCGGTTATAGCCCTCAGCCGTCAGGGCTTCAAATTTCTCAGGTGTCATACTCACTTCTCACAACTTCCAAACACAACGACGCAACACAACTAGCGACGCCATCGTGCAGTGGCAGCAAAACAACCGTGTGAAGTGGTTAAACGCATGAATAATTGACCTAAAAGATAGAGGCAGAACCTTATCCAAAAACACCTGTTTTTCCAAGCATTTCAGTGCCTTTTTAGACAATCCTGCACAGCCTGAGCTGTTTCTGCGCCCCACTGCCCGTATACTGCACGCTCACTTTGAGAGAGATCCTCGACATGAAAAACATCACCGCCCTTTCGCTACCCATGGCACTGCTCATCACCGCCACCTCAGCAAATGCTTTTTGGGGTTACGACAGTCAACGCGCTCAAGCGCAAAGCTATAACGAGAATCGCGGCAAGATTGATGGCCGTGGCAACGGCAATGCCGAGATCGATATGGATTGCGACTGGGCAGCAAAAGGCAAAAGCGGCGGCAACGGCTTGTTCGATGCGTTTGGTATGAACAATCAAAACGGTTGGTTCCAAAACACCCGCCCGAATGGCCAGTATGTGCCACGCAGCCAACGTCGTGCGCAAGCCGATGCGAATGTCAGTGGCGAAGGTCAGCTCGACCTGAACTGTGACTTCCGCGCCAAAGGCTTAGGTCAAGGCATGTTCCAAGGTCAGGGTAATCAGCA
>CAZEWM010000071.1:0-5166 GCA_964516045.1 uncultured Gammaproteobacteria bacterium | reverse complement strand
AAAGATGTTTTGTATGTTTCGTGGCGGGAGATTGGCGAACGTAAAGAACTCGAAGCGCAGAAAGAACACGCTATCGAAGAGCTTAATGCCAAAAAAGTTGAGCAAGATAAGCTCTTCGCGATTATAGGCCATGAGTTACGCACGCCTGCTGCAGCACTCAATATGATGTTGGAAAGCGGTGATTGTGATGCGAATGAATTGCTATCAACCTCAGAACATCTCATTAGTGTGCTAGATGACATGCGAGCGGTTACGCGACCCAACGAGCGTATTCAAGGCAAGGTAATTGAATCCTCCTTATTAGCGGAGTTGCAAATAGCCATTGCCATGCAGGAACGACTCCTGTCAGACCACGAAATCACTTTGCATACCGATTTTGCGCTAGAAGCGGAAGATGTTTGTGCCATTAATGCGCAGCTATTACGACAAATCATTATCAATTTGATGAAAAACGCGGTCATTCATGGTTGTGGCAAAGAGCTTTGGCTCGCTGCACGTCCATTGCCTGATGCGGAGTGTGGTTATGTCATCACGATCGAAGATGATGGCCGTGGTGTGGCGGTAGAAGACCAAGTAGGTTTGTTTGATCCGTTTGTGCGCGGTAAAAGTGATGCAGATGGAACCGGCTTAGGTTTGCATGTTAGCCGTGAATTCGCGCGGGAATATCTTGGTGGCGATTTGGTTTTTGAAGAGCGTGTTGAAGGTGGTGCCCGATTTATATTAACCGTAAGTTTTCAAAAAGCTGCTGCATCTACAGAGCAGCATGATGTTGACATAGATTTAAGCGGGAAACGCGTATTACTAGCTGAGGATAATCAATTAATTAGACAACTCACCGAGAAATTATTACTGAAGGAAGGCGTTGTTGTAGATGCGGTGGAAGATGGCCTTCAAGCTTATCAGCGCATACAAAATACGACATACGATTGCCTTATAACGGATTTATTTATGCCAAAAATGAATGGCTTTGAGCTCACTAAAAAAGCACGCGAATTAGGTTACTCCGGGCCGATTATTGCGATTTCTGCGGCGATTATTGGTTCAGAAACCGATAAGGCCTTGGCTATGGGCGTTGATACTGTTTTGCCGAAGCCCGTGAATATGGATCAATTAAAGCGTTGTTTGGTGAATATCGCTAATCCAACGGTTGCAGTTGAGCCTGAGCAACATGACTCTGTAGAGGTTGAAGAAGAAAAAGTGGTGATTGATTTTGCCGCAGTGCGTGCCATGACCATGGAAGATGCGGATTTTGAAAAAGCTATATTCGATGGCTTTGAAGACGGCGTTAAGAAAATTTTGGACGAGCTAAAGCTATCTATCAGTGCGTCGGATTATGACAATGTGAAGCTTCATGGGCATAGCCTTAAAGGTTTGGCGAGAACCATCTTTGCGGCACCGTTAGTCGGGGCTTGTGAAGCGGTTGAAGTGGCGGCACTGAATAAGAATGCAGAGTTGCTTTCGCGTAACTTCGAGTTGATGAAAGCCAAACTTGATGAAGTACTCGAGCTGCTGAATACGCGTGAGAGCGAAGACGCCCTTGCTGAGTAATGCTTATAGACGGCTTGTCAGTAAGGCGGCTAATTCACCATTGGTCAGCTGCACTGGGTTGGTCTTCATACTGTTGCCGCGGGCATTTTTCACCACGCGATCAATGTCCGCTTCGGTCATGCCATAAGCAGACAAGCGCGGTAGCTGCAGCTTTTCTTGCCAGTCTTCGAGCACTTCAATGAGCGTGTCTTGTGCTTCTTCGGCACTCGAGACATAACGATTACTCAGTAGCACGCCGGCTTCGGCATATTTCACGAGCGCTGGGTTTTGATTATCTCGTCGACGCATGATCTCGATGTTGGCTTTGGTTGCGGCAGCTAAGAGTGTGCCGCAGACCTCACCATGTGGCGCCGGAAAGAAGGCGCCGAGTGGTGCGGCTAAGCCATGCACCGAACCTAAGCCGGCTTGCGCGAGTGTGATACCGGAGATCATCGAGGCATAAGCCATCTTGGCACGCCCCTCGCCAGCATTCTCATCGTTGTGATACGCCGGCCAAAAACCATCACGGAAGATCGCCATCGCATGACTTGATAAAGCATCGGTAAACGGACTTGCGCCTAGCGAAACCCACGATTCAAGTAGCTGAGTAAAGGCATCCATACCGTTTGCCGCTAGCTGCGCTTGAGAGCAGGTGTCGAGCAGGTCGGGATCGATTAAGGCGACTTGTGCAACGAGCTGTTCATCGCGGAAGGATTTTTTATAACCGTCTTCGCCGCGTGATGAGAGCACCGCATTTTTGGTCGCCTCGCTACCGGTACCGGCGGTCGTGGGTACCGCAATCCACGGCAGTGCGGGGCCTTGGTAGGTCAGTCCTTTGCCCACACCTTCAAGGTAGTCGAGTACGGAGTCGCCAGAAGGTAATAAGCCAGCAATCGCTTTAGCGGCATCGAGCACACTGCCACCGCCAATCGCCGCGATCACGCCAATCTGATGGCCATGATGTTCTTTCACCAGCGCATCGATTTGTTCCGGAGAAGGCTCATCGCTAATGCGCACATGATGCCAGGTTCGACCGGCAGCATTAAGCGCCTGAGTGAGGATCTGCCAGCGAGGTGAGTCGGTAAAAGCAGCCTTGCCCGTGACTAACAGAATGTTGCCGGTATAGGGCAGAAGCAGAGAGGGTAGCTTGTCGATTGCGCCAGCAGCGAACTGTACGGCAGGAAGGCGAGCAATCTGAAAATCTTGGTTAAACACGGCAAAGACCTCGGGCTAAATCTGCTCGAATAATGCCAGAGCGAGATTCATCTTTGTAGAAACCTGCCGACACGGATGTGCTTTTTCTTTTACAGGATTTCTCATGGACCAGGTCGAACTCGATAACGCAGAGCAAAAAGTCGGCTCTTACCTCAATGTGATGGTGACCAATGACGGCTCGGACCTTTTTTTGCACACCGGGGCTAAGCCGACCATTAAAGGCTCGTTCGGTTTTAAGGTGCTGGACGAGAAGCTACAGTTCGGCGAAACAGAAAAGATGCTACGTAGCATGCTGACCGACCAGAAGATGGCCGAATATGAGCAAGTGGGCGAGATCGACTTTTCTTTCAGCATTAGTGGTCTTGCACGCTTCCGTGGCAATGCGTTCCGTCAACGTCATGACACCGCGATTGTGATGCGCCATGTGAAAAGTGAAGTCCCAACGGTTGATAAGTTAGGTCTGCCACCGGTGTTGCGTGACTTAGTGGAAAATAAGCACGGTTTGATTGTTGTCGCGGGTGCGACAGGTTCAGGTAAGTCGACGAGCTTGGCGGCGATGATTGATCATCGAAATGCGAACTTCCCTGGTCATATCATTACGCTTGAAGATCCGATCGAGTTTTTGCATACGCATAAAAAGTCATTGGTGGCGCAACGTGAGATTGGTATGGATACCGACAGTTTTGAAAGTGGTATGCGTGCGGCAATGCGTGAAGCTCCGGATGTCATTTTAATGGGTGAGATCCGTGATCAGATCTCGATGGAGTATGCACTGCGCTTCGCGAATACCGGTCACTTATGTCTTTCGACGATTCACTCGAACACCGCGATTACGTCTATCGAACGTATGTTGAGCTTCTTTGATAAAGAATTGATCGAGCAAGAAGCAAAACGTTTGTCACAAAACTTACGTGCGGTGGTGTGTCAGCGACTGATTCCTTCGACCAATGGCGGCAAGGTCGCCGCGTTTGAGATCTTGGTGAATACGCCACGTATGGCAGATTTGATGGCGCGCATGGATTATGACGAGATGCGTGCAGCGGTAGAGGCAGGTGAAGGTTACGGCATGATCACCTTTGATAAGTCGATCATCAATTTGTTTGAGGAAGGCTTGCTTGATGAGAAGCACGCAACCGATTACGCTGAGTCAAAAGCTAAAGTCACGCAGTTCATTCGTTTCCAATCGAAGCGAGCGGATAAACCAGCCGCTTACGGCGCAGATCTCAAACTCCAAGATATCGAAGACGATTAACTATGCACATCTCAGCTCTCTGGCAATATCCGGTTAAATCTTGTCGAGGTCTACAGCAACCAATGTTGCCATTGGTAGCCGGTGGTTTATTTGGCGATCGCCGTTGGATGATAGTAGGCGATCAGTATCAATTTCTTACCCAACGTCAGCTCCCCGATATGGTGAAGATTTTTGCCGTACTCGAAGAGGGTGAGCTGCGTCTTCGTTTCAATGATCAAAAACTCAGTGTGCCAGCGCCCTCAGCCGACAAGCTGATATATGTCACCGTGTGGGAAGATCAATGCCAAGCGATGGGTGTTGAGGCCTCGATTGATGCAGTGTTAAGTGAGTGGCTAGAGCAGCCGGTGCATCTGGTGTATATGCCAGAGACTGCATTGCGTCAGGTGGATAAAACCTATGCGCAAGAAGGTGATCAAGTGAGCTTTGCCGATGGCTTTCCGCTGTTATTGATCAGTGAAGCTTCGCTTGAAGATCTGAATAGCAAACTTAAGACACCGGTTGAGATGGAGCGTTTTCGTCCGAACATCGTGGTCGCCGATTGTGAGCCTTATGCTGAAGATAGCTGGAAGACCATTCGTATCGGCGGTATTTTGTTTGATCTAGTGAAGCCGTGTTCGCGATGTGTTATCCCCAGTTTGAATTTATACAGCGCAGAAAAAGAACAGGCGGTGCTCGAAGGGTTGGCTAAGCACAGAAAGCGCGACAACAAAGTGTTCTTTGGCCAGAACGTGATCCAACGTAATTCGGGTATCCTCTGCCTGAATGACACAGTTGAGGTAATCGCATGAGCCAAGAAGTGATGCAAGCAATGCAGCATTGGATTAATCAGATCGTGATGGGCGAGGGCTTATGTCCGTTTGCGCGCACCTCGATTTTGAATAACCACTTTGCCATGCAAATGAGCCAAGCCGATTCATTCGAAGGGGCGTATCAAGATTTCTTAGGTGGCCTGCAGCACTTCGCTTCAGATCATGGTGAGCATCTCGAAAGTGCGGCACTGGTTGTGCCTTATGCTTTGGGTGATTTCGATGAGTACCTCGAGTGCTTAGGTGCATGTGAGCAAGCGATTGAAGATGCGGGCTTATCCGGCGAGGTGCAGTTAGCTAGCTTTCATCCTCAGTATGTGTTCGATGGCAATGAGGCAGACGATCATGCTAACTGGACCAATCGTG
>CAZEWM010000070.1:0-5175 GCA_964516045.1 uncultured Gammaproteobacteria bacterium | reverse complement strand
CCTTATAACTTAGAACCGAATTACGACAACCTAGAGAATCCCTATGGATAAGCTGTGGCTCATATTACAAATCAGTTTATATGTCGTGCCGCTGGTGCTTATTGGTTTGTGGCTAAGCAAATGCAACCTTACGCAGCGCAGTAAGACCTTTTTACTGATCTGTTTACCACTGTTGTATGTCGCACATTACGTCTCCACAAAAGCTTTAACGGGATGGCCAAGCACATCCAGCATGCCAGAATACTTCACGCTGATTAGTCATCACATTGATGAACCTGACAAACAGAAGGGTGACGAAGGTCGCATCTATCTATGGATCAACCAAGATGATAATCTTGTACCGCGCAGTTTTGAGCTTGCTTACGATAAAGAGCTGCATCAAAAACTTGTCGAGACAAAATCAATTCGTACCGATGGACAACAAGTCCAAGGTCGCCAAACGGCAACATCCAGTTCTGCAACGAATAAATCAACTGGTAACGCCTCTCTTTCTTTCTCAGAAAAGAAAAAGAAAGCTCCTCCAGCTAAAGCCTCATCTGATCGTTAGGCACAAAAAAGCCGACTTACGTCGGCTAATTTGCTGAACATCATCGTATGGACGCTTAACCCTCTGGGTCATATTTTGCGTTCACTCGCTCACGAAGCTCTTTACCTGGCTTAAAGTGTGGAACGTACTTACCACTCAATGCGACAGAATCACCGGTCTTAGGATTGCGACCCATACGCGGTGGACGGTAGTGCAAAGAGAAGCTGCCAAATCCACGAATCTCAATACGATCACCAGTCGATAAGGCATGACTCATTTGTTCAATCATGCACTTTACCGCCAGCTCGACATCACGATACGCCAAATGGCTTTGCTCACGAGCAATGACTTCTATCAATTCAGATTTGGTCATTTAGATTATTCCGTTTAAGCAGCCACTAAACCGAAGTTTAGTGGCTAGTGAGGATTACTTATCCATTTGCTCTTTCAACAGATCTGCCATTGAGGTAGTACCTGCTGAAGCTGCATCGCTGTTATAAGCAGCGATAGCTGACTTCTCATCATCGAAGTCTTTCGCTTTGATAGACAAGCTAATGGTGCGATTCTTACGATCAACGCCAACAAACTTAGCTTCGATCTCATCACCCTCTTTCAACACGCTACGTGCATCATCAACACGGTCACGCGCCAAGTCTGAAGAACGGATGTAACCTTCAACGCCATCATCAGAAAGAGTAACAACTGCGCCCTTAGCATCAACTTCAGCTACGGTGCCTTTAACGATAGAACCTTTCTCATTCAAAGCAATGAAGTTACCAAACGGATCAGAATCCATCTGCTTCAAACCAAGAGAGATACGCTCGCGCTCTGGGTCAACTGCCAATACAACAGTCTCAAGCTCGTCGCCTTTCTTGAAATTGCGAATAGCATCGTCGCCTTCGCCTTCCCAAGTGATGTCTGACAAGTGAACCAAGCCATCAATGCCGCCATCAAGACCGATGAAGATACCGAAGTCAGTGATTGACTTGATAGTACCGGTGACTTGATCGCCCTTCTTGAACTTCTCACCGAAGTCTTCCCAAGGATTATTCTGACATTGCTTCATGCCGAGAGAGATACGACGACGCTCTTCGTCGATATCCAACACAACCACTTCAACTTCATCGCCCAAGTTAACAACTTTGCTTGGGTGTACGTTCTTGTTGGTCCAATCCATTTCAGAAACGTGAACCAAACCTTCAACGCCATCTTCGATTTCAACAAAAGCACCGTAGTCTGCGATGTTGGTGATCTTACCGAACAAGCGCTGACCTTCTGGGTAACGGCGAGTGATGTTTGCCCATGGATCTTCACCCATTTGCTTAAGACCCAGTGATACGCGGTTCTTATCGCGATCGAACTTCAAGATCTTCACATCAACTTCATCACCAATCTCTACAACTTCAGATGGGTGCTTAACACGCTTCCAAGCCATATCAGTGATATGCAATAGACCATCGATACCACCGAGGTCTACGAACGCACCGTAGTCAGTCAAGTTCTTAACAACGCCCTTAACTTCTTGGCCTTCAACCAAGTTCTCAAGCAACTTATCACG
The DNA here is from genome assembly GCA_964516045.1 of uncultured Gammaproteobacteria bacterium. GTDB lineage: Bacteria > Pseudomonadota > Gammaproteobacteria > Chromatiales > Chromatiaceae > VMDJ01. Next base: position 3,091 of record CAZEWM010000070.1, on the reverse strand, counting down.
CTCTTCGCTGTACTCTTGTTCAACAACAGCACGACGAGAAACAACTACGTTGTTACGCTTCTGGTCTAACTTGATAACTTTAAATTCGAGTTCCTTACCTTCAAGGTAAGCTGTGTCGCGAACAGGACGAACGTCAACCAGTGAACCTGGCAAGAACGCACGAATCTGCTCAAGTTCAACAGTGAAGCCACCTTTGACTTTTCCATTGATACGACCAGTAACAATTTCTTCTGCTTCGAAAGCTTTCTCGAGCTTTTTCCACGCGTGGTGACGCTTAGCCTTCTCACGAGACAGACGGGTAGCACCCCAACCATCTTCAACAGCATCAAGCGCAACTTCCACTTGATCACCCACTGCACATTCAACATTACCGTCGAAATCAGTGAATTGTGATACTGGGATAACACCTTCAGACTTGAGGCCAGCATTTACGATTACGTTGTCACCTTCGATGGCTACAACAGTACCGATTACGATAGAACCGGTTTGGAGATTAGTGTCGACAAGGCTCTGTTCAAAGAGCTCGGCAAAACTTTCAGACATGATTGATAAAACCCAGACCTCTAGGAGGTCACCACCCCTTTTTGATGAATCAAATCAGGGACTTGTTAAGTTAAAAGATTGCAACACTTAGTGTGCTGCACCAATGCCACATCAGTGGCTTTCTTTAGCTTCGGTCAGACCAAAGCGTCAGAATTTGTTGCACCACTTCATCAATAGAAAGCGATGTTGAATCGATTACGATTGCATCATCGGCAGGCACCAATGGAGAAGTTGCTCGCGTCCGGTCACGCTCATCACGTTCGGCGATCTCGGCGGCAAGGGCGGCGATATTACTGGATATCCCTTTTTCATTCAACTGCTTATGGCGTCTTTGCGCTCTTTCTTCGGCGCTCGCCGTAAGGAAAATCTTAAGTGGCGCCTGAGGGAAAACGGTGGTGCCCATATCCCGGCCATCGGCGATCAATCCAGGCATCTTGGCGAAGGCCTTTTGCCAGTCCAAAAGTGCTGCACGAACCGCCGGCATAGCAGCGACCTTGGATGCATCATTTCCTGCAGATTCGGTGCGAATCGCCAGAGAAACGTCCTCACCGTTCAAGATAACGCCATCAGCTGTGAACTCGACCTGCATCGAGGACGCGAGTTCAGCTGCCTCAATCTCATTATCAAAGCCATTTCCGGCACGATTTACCAAAAGACCGGTCAAGCGATACAAGGCACCTGAGTCGAGAATTTTAAACTTTAGCTGCTCAGCGAGCAGTTTGGCGACCGTACCTTTGCCTGCGCCACTAGGGCCGTCAACGGTAATAACCGGTAAGGAACTCACGCGACCGACACCTTTAAACCGACTGAAGCGGCTAACTCGACAAAGCCAGGGAATGATGTGTTCACATTGGCGCAATCATCAATCGAGATATCACCTGTCGCGCGCAATGCTGCCATGGCAAACGACATCGCAATACGGTGATCACCATGACTGTTCACCGAGCCACCGCCAATAGATCCACCCTGAATAACAATGCCATCAGGCGTTGGTTTGGCATCAACACCTAGTGCAATCAGACCATCAGCCATCACCTGAATACGATCAGATTCCTTTACCCGTAATTCTTCCGCGCCGGTAAGAACCGTCTCGCCTTCAGCACAGGCAGCGGCAACAAACAGTGCCGGGAATTCATCGATAGCCAGCGGCACCTGATCTTCAGGGATCTGAATACCTTTGAGCTTTGCAGAACGAACACGCAGATCAGCCACTGGCTCACCGCCAATAACACGCTCATTACTCACCTCGATATCCGCACCCATCAATCGAAGTATGTTGATCACGCCATCACGCGTGGGATTCATGCCAACGTGCTGAAGTGTCAGATCAGAACCTTCGGCAATACTTGCACCAACCAAGAAGAAAGCCGCAGATGAAATATCGGCCGGCACATCAATGTCGCAAGCAGTCAGCTTGCCACCACCTTTAACACCTCGACGCGGGCCATCTTGCATCACCTCGTAACCAAAGCCTTGCAACATGCGCTCTGTGTGATCGCGAGTTGGTGCAGGTTCAGTTACCCAGGTTTCACCCTCGGCATAAAGGCCCGCAAGTAATAAGCACGACTTAACCTGCGCACTTGCCATTGGCATGTCGTAATCAATGCCTTTTAAAGCAGCTACCGGTGAGATGTTAAGTGGTGAGGTGCCCATCTCAGTTGTTTCAATCTGCGCACCCATAAGTGCCAATGGATCGGTTACTCGCTTCATTGGACGCTTCGTCAACGACTCATCGCCAATCAGTGTTGTAGAAAACGCCTGACCCGCCAACAATCCCGACATTAAGCGCATCGAAGTACCAGAATTACCCACATCCAGAGAAGCCTGAGGTTGCTGCAAGCCTTTCATACCCACACCGTGTACAACCACTTTGCCATTGTCAGGACCTTCGATTTCCACACCCATGGCTTTAAATGCATTTAATGTCGCAAGCGCATCCTCACCCTCGAGAAAGCCGCTGACATGCGTCGTGCCTTCAGCTAATGAACCCATCATGATGGAGCGATGAGAAATGGATTTATCACCAGCCACTCGAATAGCACCCTTCAGGGCGCCGCCAGGCTGGACATTGAAAAGAATCGAATCAGACACGAGGTTGGGCCTCTAAAATACTGCAAATAAAGACCGCGAAGGCTATCGATTTAAGGCAAAAAACTCAAGCAAAACCAACGTTTAGCGTGAAGTTTTAGGGGGATATCGCTTATTTGTCGTCTAGACCGTCGACGTAAGCATCACGCGCTGATTTCGCATTCTCAAAAATCTCGAGCAATGACTCGCCCTCACCCTGCTCGATCAGCTCACCAATTGACTGCAGCTCTTCTGCAAATGAGAAAACCAACTCACTAACTGCACGACGATTCGCTACACAGATGTCACGCCACATCACCGGGTTGCTCGATGCGATTCGTGTGAAATCACGAAAACCGCCAGCGGCGTATTTAAAGATGTCATCGTGCTCATCGAGGTTAGCCAACATATCTACCAAGCCAAATGCCAGCATGTGTGGCAAATGACTTGTCGCCGCTAATACTTCATCGTGATGTTCTAC
>CAZEWM010000069.1:2817-5177 GCA_964516045.1 uncultured Gammaproteobacteria bacterium | reverse complement strand
GCGTGGTTTGATCAGATTGGCGCTGGCGATATCGTGCCTAAGAAAAAGCCTGCGCCCGATATCTTTGTTTGGGTGCTTGAGCAAATGGGTCTTAATGGTGATGAGGTTATCGGCTTTGAAGACTCAGGTCATGGCGTTACCTCAGCAGCTGATGCGGGCATTACGCGCATTGTGGTCACCACGAATGACTACACCGTGAATCAAAACTTTGATCGCGCAACAGTTGTTTTACCCGCTATGCAAGGACCTGATGTTGCAACTCCGGTTACACTGGCATTTTTAAATAGCCTGTAATTCTTTATGTCACTTGCTGATCGCTTAAATCACATCGCACCATTTCGTGTGATGGATATTCTTGGCCGCGCTAAAGCCTTGCAAGCAAGCGGTGCTGATGTGATTCATATGGAGGTTGGCGAGCCGGACTTTACTGCGCCAACGCAGGTACTCAAAGCGGCCGAAGCCTCTTTGCAAAAGGCGCAGACACATTACACCGCAGCCGCTGGGTTGCCACAGTTGCGTGAAGCGATTGCACAATATTACTCGAATCACTTTGGTCTATCGATTAGTGCAAAGCGCATTGTGATAACACCCGGCGCCTCAGGCGCGTTGCAGCTCATTCTTGGTGTTTTGGTGAACCCAGAGGATAAGGTTTGGGTTCAAGACCCTGGCTATCCTTGTAATCGCCACATGATCACGATGTTTGGTGGCGAGACGCTGCCATTGCCAAGTCATAATGCTTTGTTAAATGTTGATGCCTCTGCGCAAGCGATTACCCAGGCATCTTTAAAAGCGATGTTGGTTGCCACGCCGGCAAATCCAACAGGACAAGTGTTATCAGCATTTGAGCTTGGCAGTTTAATTACCGCCTGTCGCTCAGCAAAGACCTTGCCGATTGTCGATGAGATTTATCAAGGGCTTCAATACGACTTATCACCCACAACGGCATTGAGCTTTGATCACGATGATCTGTTTGTGATTAATAGTTTTTCAAAGTTCTTTGGCATGACAGGTTTTCGCGTTGGCTGGTTAGTGACTCCAGAAGCTTACGTCGAGCCGATTGAACGCTTAGCGCAAAACCTGTTTCTTGCACCGCCCACAACCGCTCAATATGCAGCTCTAGCGGCGCTGACCGATGAGGTGCGTCCAGAATTGTTACGTCGTCGTGATGTATTACATGAGCGACGCGACCGTTTATATGCAGGCGTTGAAAGTGCGGGCTTCACGTTGTCTGAGTCTAAGCCAGGTGGTGCATTTTATATTTATGCCAAGCTGCCCGAGGGTTTAAGTGACGGTATTGCTTTTGCAGAACGTGCGTTAAATGAAGCACATGTTGCGATTACGCCAGGCGCGGATTTCGGCTTTAACGATACCTCTGGCTATATTCGTTTCGCCTACACCACCGATATCGACCGCATTGATGAAGCAGTAGGACGCTTGCAAGTATTACTGCGTTAGTCTTTGAGCTGATTTACCCAATAACGCGTGGCGCCAATGGTTGCGCTTGGCATGGCAAGTGGGCCTAAAAACATCATTAACACGCTTGCGCCTGCACCAAAGCTTAATGAGCGTAGTCGTTTCGCCTTGAGTTTATTAAGTTGTTCTTTTGCATTGAGCTGATTGTTGGCCATCGGATAGTCAGCATATTCAATGGCAAGAAACCAAGCGCCAAAAACTAGCCATAGGCTCGATACAAAGAGATTGATCATCGGGATCCATGATGTGATCAGCGTTAGTATAAGCAAAGGTATCAATCGCACCGCCATGTAACGCAACTTAAACAATTCGCTACTGATCGCTTCTTTGGCAACCACTGCAAAGGGTTGTGACAAGCGCTCGCTCGCTTTGCCCGTTATTAATAACTCAGTGCGAGCAGCCAATAAGGCATTAAAGGGCGATGCAATCAGATTACCTACAATGGTAAAGCTAAAAAAGCCCATAACTAAAAACATCATGACGGCCAATAGCCAAAGCAAGGGGCGCAACCATGCCCAGCCAGTATCTGCTGGTAGCCATTGATTTAAAAAGACGTCAAAGTAGTGTGAGCCAAGCCACGCTAGCGCAAAAAATAACACCATGTTTATGAGCAGCGGTATAAGAACGGCGCTTCTAAGTTCGCGTTTGGCTAACCAAGTGATGCTTGAGAGTGGATAGAGAAACGCATTCATCATTAGGGGATCTGAAGTCCTTCATTGGATAAGAATTCAACAAGTCGTATAAGTGGCAAGCCAATCAGTGTGTTTGGATCATCACCTTCAAGCTTTTTAAATAAGCTGATGCCTAATGCTTCTGATTTAAAGCTACCTGCACAGTTATAAGGCTGCTCGTTTTGAAGATAACGTTCAATTTGGTCATCACTTAAC
>CAZEWM010000069.1:0-2717 GCA_964516045.1 uncultured Gammaproteobacteria bacterium | reverse complement strand
TTTGAAGATAACGTTCAATTTGGTCATCACTTAACGTGCGGAAATGCACCTTAAATACTTCAACCGTACTTTGCGTATTACCTGTCTCGCTATTGAACAAACATAAGCCGGTATGAAAGCTCACTGTCTTGCCCGATAAAAAACGCAGTTGCTCAACAGCTTTCTCGTGTGTGTGGGGTTTGCCAAGAATCTGTTGGTCTACACAGGCAACTTGATCCGAACCAACTATGAGTGCCGCCGGATGCGCTTCAGCTACTTTCTTTGCTTTACAAATCGAGAGTCGCTCAACAAGCTGTGTAGGTGTCTCATTATCCTGCGAGGATTCATCAATGTCGGGCGCTGCGGTATCAAAGGATACGCAGAGCTTTTGCAGAATCTCAGCACGGAAGGGGGAAGTTGAACCTAGGATCAACGGCAAGGACATAAACATCACCTCTAGTCAGGGGCGCAAGTATGCCTTGAGATGCCTTTCTGCACGACCATTAATAAAACCAATAACCACCATGAAAAAGCAATAATAGATTTTATGCTTATCCATGCGACATCTTTTGTCGATATGTCGCTAAATGTTGTGATCTTGCAAGTCCATGCTGCCACTGGGTGTTAAATGTTGTTTAAAGGGGTTTTCCTTGCTGCGATTTGTGGACTTTTTAGATTAGAATGCCGCGCCTATCGTCGCACACCGGAAAGGCCAACCATGCCGGACGGGTGTTCAACTAAACCAACAAGGGGAGGGAGCGCGATGAATCCTTTACTAGATACAACAGCACTAATGGTGGGCCTTGAGCTCATGATTCTCGGCATGGGAATGGTGTTTGTTTTTCTAACTGTTCTCATTATGGCGCTGCGCGTCATGTCAGCGATTGCTGCTCGTTTCCCAGATCCAGTACCTGAAAACAGAGCGCCAGCCGCAGGTGGTTCTATCACCCCAACATCAAACGTTAAGCTCGTTGCCGTCATCGGTGCAGCGATTGCTCGTTATCGTTCGGCTCAAAACAGCTGATCGTTACAACCCGTTTTTAATAAGAATTAAGAGCCTCCTATGACTCAACAAAAACTTGCTATCACTGATGTCGTTTTGCGCGACGCCCATCAATCTCTCTTTGCAACACGTCTTCGTTTAGACGATATGCTGCCTATTGCAGAGAAGCTCGATCAGATCGGTTACTGGTCATTAGAGTCTTGGGGTGGCGCGACATTTGACTCTTGTATTCGTTACTTGGGTGAAGACCCTTGGGAGCGTTTACGTGAGCTAAAAAAGGCGATGCCAAATACTCCGCAGCAAATGTTGTTCCGTGGGCAAAATATTTTAGGCTATCGCCATTACGCTGATGATGTTGTTGAAAAGTTCGTCGAGCGTTGTGCAACAAACGGCATCGATGTATTTCGCATCTTTGATGCGATGAATGACCTACGCAACCTTGAGACATCGGTTAAAGCAACGCTAAAAGTTGATAAGCACGCACAAGGCACTCTTTCTTACACCGTAAGCCCTGTTCATGATCTTGATTATTGGGTCAACATGGGTAAGTCGCTTGAGGACATGGGTTGTCACTCAATTGCGATTAAAGACATGGCCGGTTTGTTAACACCTTATGTTGCTTACGAGTTAGTTAAGCGCTTGAAAGCGACGGTTAATATTCCTATCGCTTTGCATTGCCACGCAACAACCGGTTTAAGTACAACCACATTAATCAAAGCTGCAGAAGCAGGCATTGATATGGTGGATACTGCAATTTCTTCAATGTCGATGACCTATGGTCACTCTTCAACTGAAGCGGTGGTATCAATTTTGGAGGGTACTGAGCGCGATACTGGCTTGAATATGAAAGCCCTTGAAGAAATCGCTGCTTACTTTCGTGATGTTCGCAAGAAGTATGCGAAGTTTGAGGGCTCCTTGCGTGGTACAGATTCACGCATCTTGGTTGCACAAGTCCCTGGCGGCATGTTGACCAACATGGAAAGCCAACTTAAAGAGCAGGGTGCAGCTGATCGTTTAGATGAAGTGCTCGAAGAGATTCCTCGTGTTCGTAAAGATCTTGGTTATTTGCCACTCGTAACACCAACCTCTCAAATCGTTGGCACGCAAGCCGTGTTAAACGTACTCACTGGTGAGCGTTATAAAAGTATTACGAAAGAAACTTCTGGAGTTCTTAAAGGTGAGTACGGCGCGACCCCAGCGCCTGTTGATAAAGAACTTCAACAGCGTGTTCTCGAAGATGGCCAAGAGCCCATTACCTGTCGTCCTGCAGATTTACTTGAAAACGAATTGCAATCACTGACAGATGAATTCGAAGCATTGGCAAAAGAAAAATCATTGCGCGTTGCTGATGAACAAATTGATGACGTGCTGACGTATGCATTGTTCCCGCAAATTGGTATGAAGTTCCTAGAGAACCGCGACAATCCATCTGCGTTTGAACCTGTGCCTACCGGTGAGCCAGAAGCGACCACACCTGCATCATCAGGTTCAACCGAAGCCTACACGGTTGTTGTTGATGGTCATGCGTATAACGTTAGCGTTGGTCCTGGTGGTCAAGTCGCTGACATTCAGGCTGCAGCACCCGCAGCTCCAGTTACAGCACCAGCACCTGCTGCCGGTGGAGCAGGTCAAGCTGTTCCCTCACCATTGGCTGGCAACATCTTTAAGATCAATACTGCTGCAGGGCAAATGGTGAAATCAGGTGATGTCGTCATGGTGCTTGAAGCGATGAAGA
>CAZEWM010000068.1:0-5242 GCA_964516045.1 uncultured Gammaproteobacteria bacterium | reverse complement strand
GGGGTGTGAACACCGTCGAGCGTACTGCTGAATTCGCGTTCGAGAATGGTCATTAGTTGGGCTGGGCGCATACTATCTCCGCCAGTTGAGTAGGGTTTTTCGAATTATTTTGCCGAAGAATGGGCAATAAGCCTTTAAACATCAACCGTTCTGGCGTGTGGAAAATCCCTGAGCATTAATGAGACAAATTCTTGCTTGTCATTCGTGAGTAAATAAGGGTATTCTAATGCCCCGTTTCGGAGCCAACTGAATGTCGCTCTTGAAAGCGCCAAAGTTGTTAACGCAATGAGGCCGAACGGCAAAATTTACATCACCGACCCATAAGGGCGGCAGAAACGATTAATTTCGGAGACTTTTATGAACCAGTTCTACTACGACGCAGTAACCAAGATGGAAGAGATGGGCTGTGATGAAGAGTACATTCAGGGCTGGCAGGCAGGTTGTCTGCAAAACCCAATGCGTGAAGAGCAGCGCGTAAACGAAGCTTACGAGGCAGGCTATGCAGACGGTGAAGAGAAAAGCACCGATAACTTTGGTAACTGGGCGAAGTAATTTTCCCTTATCAACAAAAAAGCGGGTCAATGACCCGCTTTTTTTATGTCTGAGGTTTGGTATTTATTCGTAGAGGTTCATCATCGCGCGAACCAGTTCCTTGTTAACCTCAACCCCATCTTTATCCATCACCTGGTCAATCACCCAGCGATTCTCTTGTGAGGCTCCCATTACTTGCTGAATCTCATACCCTAAGCAACGCAAGAAAGGGTAAGAAGGACCATCATCGGTGTAATTGAACTCTGAATACTCTTCACCGCGCTTGTTCATTTTTTCTATGAACGGCATCACATAATCACCCGGGCCAAGGATGTCAGAGCAATTGTCTTGTAGGTGTCCGGCTAAGTGCTTAGCGAGGGTGATGACAAGTTTGCGACGCAGATCATCTGGCATCTCGAAACGTAAGTGCGCAAGACGATCAACGATCTGTAATTGGAAGATCAAATATTCAACGATGACATCCATGCGTTGCTCGTCAGAGTCATAGATGTAATCTTCGCCATGCAGGTTGATAGCTTTGTCTTTTGCGATACGCCAGCTGATGAAAGCTAGTGCGCTTGCGATCTCATCAACAGAGCGTTCTGCGCCATCATCATGCCATCGGCTTTTGATTCGTAGTGCCATAGTTACCTCAAGATGTCTTAACGATGATTATCGTCGATCTGGAATTCGACCATCCTCACGTTCTATCCCGTTATTATTTGCGAAGTGCGGCAAAGTCCAGCATGCGTTGAATCGAATGGACTGCTTGTTCGCGGACAGATGGCTCGATGAAAATTTCACCACTCCGTTGTAGCAGAGTTGTTTCAAGGTTCTGTAATGCATTCATGGCCATCCATGGGCAGTGAGCACAGCTCTCGCAGGTTGCACCTTCACCAGCAGTGGGTGCAGAAATCAATTTTTTGTGCGGAGCTTGCTGTTGCATCTTCCAGAAAATGCCATCGTCTGTGGCGACAATGAATTCGTTTTGTGGCATTTCACGAACAGCATTGATTAGTGCTGTTGTAGACCCCACTAGATCGGCTTGATTAATGATGTCATCCGGTGATTCAGGGTGAACTAAAACAGCAGCCTCGGGATGTAGCTTTCGTAAACGTTCTAGAGCAAATCCTTTGAATTCCTCATGCACAACGCAGCTGCCATTCCAAAACAGCATGTCGGCACCGGTCATTTTTTGCACATAAGCACCGAGATGTTTGTCTGGTGCCCACAGAATCTTTTTGCCTTGTGCATTCAGATGTTTAACGACATCAAGTGCGATACTCGATGTCACCATCCAATCCGCACGTGCTTTTACTGCTGCACTGGTATTGGCGTAAACAACCACCGTGCGATCGGGGTGCTGATCGCAAAAGTCAGAAAATTGATCAACAGGGCAGCTTTCATCGAGAGAGCAGGTCGCCTTAAGGTCAGGCATTAAGATGGTTTTCTCTGGATTGAGGATTTTTGCGGTTTCGCCCATGAAGCGCACACCGCAAACTAATAATGTTTGTGCACTAGATTGTGCGCCGAAGCGCGCCATTTCAAGAGAGTCAGATACACAGCCGCCGGTTTCTTCGGCTAAAGCTTGCAGATCAGCATCGACATAATAATGAGCAACTAGCGTTGCATTTTGTTCTTGCATTAAAGCTTTGATGCGATCTTTCAGTGCTTCTTTTTCAGGCGCGGACAACGATGGCCAAACAGGATGCGCTGGCACATGAATTTCGGGCACGTTGGGTGCTGCTGACGTGTTCAATAAATTTCTCAGTTTGCTTTACGAGTCTGTGGCGATCGGCCAGAGCCATGCGGCTCCCCTGACGCCACTCGAATCGCCATGAACTGGCGGTTTAAGTTGTGTTTTCAGTGTATCTGAAAAGACATAACGCGGCAGGCGGCGAGGCACTTCATTATAAAGGGTTTCTATATTCGATAAGCCGCCTCCAAGCACAATTACTTCCGGGTCGACGATGTTGATGACCTGAGCAAGACAGCGCGCCATACGATCGTAGTAGCGATCGAGTGTTGCAAGGGCTTCTTTTTCACCTTGCTTAGCTTGCTGGGTGATTTCTTCAGTCTGAAGTTTGACGCCATGGTCGCGAGCAAGCCCGGGGCCTGATAGCCAAGTTTCAACGCAGCCCTGTTTGCCGCAATAACACTGGGGGCCGGGTAATTCGTTATCTTGGGGCCAAGGTAGCGGATTGTGTCCCCATTCCCCGGCAATGGCGTTAGGTCCTTGAAGTAATTGCTTGTGGATGACCAGTCCACCACCTGTGCCAGTGCCTACGATCACACCAAAAACGGAGTTTGCATCTTTGCCGGCACCATCGCTGGCTTCAGAAAGCGCGAAACAGTCAGCATCATTCGCAACTCGCACGGGTCGTTGCAGTAACTCTTCTAGATCGTTTTGTAATGGCTGTCCGTTCAAACAGGTAGAGTTGGCGTTTCTCATCAAGCCAGTATCAGGTGATGGGGCGCCTGGCGTGCCAATGCCAATGGCGAGGTGCTTATCGTCAGTGAGTTGGTCGATCAGTGATCGAATAAGCTGTAGAGTTTTTGGATAGTCACCTTGCGGTGTGTCGACGCGATGTCTATGCAAAATGTCCCCCGAATCGGCCAACAAAATGCCTTCAATTTTTGTTCCACCAAGATCGATTCCAATGCGCATATTTTACTCTACAAAAATCGTTTTATTTTCAATCAGCTAAGCCGCTTAGCTCTAATAAAAGTCAAGATTTCACTCTGAAAGAGGTGCCTCATAAGGGTTTTCGCAATTGCAATAACAGCCCCTGTTGAAGGATAATCGCGTGCTAATCAGAACCTAGCAAGCACTTGGTTAAGATGATTCAAAAAAGGATCAATTAACCTTTTGTTTTTAATAATAAAAGCGTTTTTTGGCGGCGGGGAAAGTCAGAAATCGCAGAAATTAGGAAGAAACAGATGCGTCGTATTTTGTTGTCTGCAGCATTGGCTGCTTTATCGTCACTGGCAGCCGCTCAAAATCCAATTCCAGCGTCAGACGACATCTTTGTAGTTGAGGCATCGACCGAGCGTCCTACTATTGCGGTGGGCGGCACAGTTGTACCTTTTCGGGAAGTGACTTTTGCAGCGCAATTGCCTGGGCGTATCAAAGCTATTTCGGGTATCGAAGGTGATGCTTTTGAAGCCGGTAAGGTGCTTATTGAGCTGGATGAGGCGGAGCTATTAGCGAATCGTTCAGCGGCTGTTGCAGCATTAAATGCGGCAGAAGCTGATATGCGCAATGCGGGTGTGCAATACAACCGAGAGTTGTGGTCACCTCAGGGTAAAGCTGCGCCGGGTGGTATGGGTATTCCCAATTTGTTCGACCAAGTTTTCACTCGTCCGATGGAAGATTTCGTTGGAGGACGTGACCGCGATGCAGAGCGCAGCGCAGACCTCTATGCCTCCACAACCCGTATTGAGCAAGCGCGTAGCCAAATTATGCGTGCGCAATCAGAAATTCAAGCCATTGACGCCAAGTTGCGTGATGCAAAATCGATTGCACCTTTTGATGGCGTGATCATGCAGAAAATGGTTGAAGAGGGTGACACTATTCAGCCAGGTCAGCCGATGCTGACTTTCTCGGATGTTACTTGGCTGCAAGTTGAAGTCGATGTGCCAGCTCGTCTTGCACAAGGTTTGCAGGCGATGATGATCTTAAAGCAATCAGCTTCATTCGATGATCACCCTGAAGCGGTGGATGTGCGTGTTGCGCAAATCTTCCCAATGGCTGACATGCAGCGTCACACCATCAAAGTTAAGTTTGATATTCCGCAGGGTGTCTCTAAGCCTGGTATGTACGCCAAGGTGTTGATTCCTGATGTGACCGCAGCATCCTCAATGAGTCAGATGCCAGCGATTCCAAGTAGTGCGATTCGTTATCGCGGCAACCTGCCAATCGTTTATGTAAAGAACATGGATGGTTATCCAGAGTTGCGTATGGTTCGCGAAGGTAAGCACTTGGGCAATGGTCTAACCACAATCCTTTCGGGTATTGCAAAAGGCGATATGGTTTACGCCAATCCAGGTCCTGATATGTTGAGTCGTCCTCAGCGCACAAACCCTTCAGAAGAAAAACAATAAAAGCCGGCTGAGCTAGCAGGTAAGTTTGCATGAGCACTATAGATTCAAAACCATCTGAGCCAATGCAGCCGGGTGCTAATACCGAACAAAAGAGTTTAGGTATAGCCGGCGGAATTGCTAAAGCGTTTATCAATTCGCCACTCTCTCCATTGCTCTATGTTGCAATGTTGTTGTTAGGCATATTGGGCTTGATGGCAACGCCTCGTCAGGAAGATCCGCAAATTGAGGTACCACTTATTGATTTGGTTGTTCAGTATCCCGGTGCTGATGCTGCGACGGTAGCCTCTTTAGCGGTTCAGCCTCTCGAGCGTCTGATGTTTGAGATCCAGGGCGTCAAGCACGTGTATTCATCGACTGCACGTGGTATGGGGATCGTCACCATTCAGTTTGATGTTGGTGAGCAGATGGAGTCGTCACTGGTAAAGGTGAATGACAAGCTAGCTTCCAATACGGATCGTATTCCAGCTGGCGTTGTACCGCCGTTGGTCAAAGCAAAAAGTATTGATGATGTGCCAGCGGTCACTATGACATTGTGGTCTGAGAAAGATTACAACGGTGACGGCATTCCCGATGTTGATGATTCGCAATTACGTCGTTTAGCCCAATC
>CAZEWM010000067.1:3349-5316 GCA_964516045.1 uncultured Gammaproteobacteria bacterium | reverse complement strand
TGTGATGCGCATGGTGTGTTGCTGATTGCTGATGAGATCGCCACCGGTTTTGGTCGTAGCGGTAAGTGGTTTGCGGTTGAGCATGCGCAGATCACCCCCGATATTTTATGTGTTGGTAAAGCACTGACTGGTGGTTACTTAAGCTTGGCAGCGGTGCTTACCACCGATGCGATTGCGAATGACATTGCGCAAGGTGAGCCCGGCGTTTTTATGCACGGACCAACCTTTATGGCGAATCCTTTGGCGTGTGCGATTGCGAAAGCGAGCATTGATTTATTGCGCGCGAATGATTGGCAACAACAAGTTATGCAGATCGAGCAGGGCTTGCATCAAGGCTTGGCACCAGCCAAGGCGTTTGCCCATGTGGCTGAGGTGCGCGTGCTCGGTGCGATCGGTGTGGTTGAGCTCACTCATCCGGTGGATATGCCTTCAGTACAACCGATGTTTGTTGAGCGCGGTGTGTGGGTGCGACCTTTTGGTAAGTTGGTGTATCTGATGCCGCCATTTGTGATGTCGTTGGGTGACTTGGCGCAGCTAACCGATGCGCTTGTCAATGTGGTGGCAAATCTGCAGATTAAAGACGGTGTGGCGGTTCCGCTGTCGGCGTAGCTCCTTTATAATATTGGGCTTTCATTGATGTCGACCTGTTCGATGTTTTGCGTTTCACGTGACCTTTGGTAGGGGTCACCACTGAGGAGACACACGCAGATGCCTGTTATTACCCTCCCTGATGGATCTCAACGTTCTTTTGACCACGCGGTAACGATTGCGGATGTGGCGATGGATATCGGCCCTGGTTTAGCCAAAGCAGCGTTAGCTGGCAAGATTGATGGCAAGGTTGTTGATCTCAGTACCACGCTTGAGAGCGATGTGAATTTAGCCATTGTGACCGGCAAAGATGACGATGCGCTGGAGCTCATTCGTCACGATGCGGCACACGTGATGGCGCAAGCGGTACAAGAGTTATACCCCGGCACGCAGGTGACCATTGGTCCTGCGATTGAAAACGGTTTTTATTACGACTTTGCACGTGATGAGCCTTTCACCCCTGATGATTTAGGCAAGATCGAAGATCGCATGCGCGAGATTGTCGGTCGTGACTTGCCCATCGAGCGTGAAGTACTTTCGCGTGATGAGGCCAAGAAGGTGTTTGCGGATTTGGGTGAGCACTACAAGGTTGAGATCATTGATGCGATTCCTGAAGGCGAGGAGATTTCGATCTACCGCCAAGGCGATTGGTTTGATGTATGTCGTGGCCCGCATTTGCCATCAACCGGTAAATTGCCAAAAGGCTTTAAGTTGATGAAGCTGGCCGGTGCTTACTGGCGCGGTGATGCGAGCAAACAAATGCTGCAACGTGTGTACGGAACGGCATGGCGCGATAAGAAAGAGTTAAAGGCGTATCTGCATAACTTGGAAGAAGCGGAGAAGCGTGATCACCGTAAGATCGGTAAAGCGTTGGATCTGTTCCATGCGCAAGACGAAGCGCCGGGCATGGTGTTTTGGCATGACAAGGGTTGGAGTATTTATCTGACCGTGCAGAACTACATTCGCGAGAAGTTACGTCATCACGGTTATCAAGAGGTACATACTCCGCAGGTCATTGATCGCAGTTTGTGGGAGAAGTCAGGTCATTGGGATAAGTTCGGTGACATGATCTTTACGACGCACTCGGAAAGTCGTGACTATGCGATCAAGCCGATGAATTGCCCAGCGCATATTCAGATTTACAACCATGGCTTGAAGAGTTACCGCGACCTGCCTTTGCGTTTGGCGGAGTTTGGTTCGTGTCACCGTAATGAGCCATCGGGCACGCTGCACGGTTTGATGCGTGTGCGTAACTTTGTGCAAGACGATGCGCATATCTTCTGTACCGAAGAGCAGATCTTGTCTGAGGTATTGGCGTTCACCGATTTGTTGTTCGAGGTTTACAAAGACTTTGGCTTTGAGCAGGTCGAGGTGAAGCT
>CAZEWM010000067.1:0-3249 GCA_964516045.1 uncultured Gammaproteobacteria bacterium | reverse complement strand
CAGGCGGTGATCATGAACATCACCGACAAGCACGCGCCGTTTGCGCAGGAAGCTGCAAAAATCCTGCAAGATAAAGGCTTTAGAGTCGATTTGGACTTGAGAAATGAGAAGATCGGCTTTAAAATCCGCGAGCACACGCTGCAGAAGGTCCCTTACTTATTAGTAGTCGGTGACCGTGAAGTCGAAGATCGAGCTCTCGCAGTTCGTACCCGAGACGGCAAGGATCTGGGTACATTGTCTCTGGACGCCCTTGTAGAGCACCTTCAGGAGAAGGTTGACTCTCGCAGCTAAGTAGCTGATTTTACAGTGAAAGCACTGGCTTTTTAGCCGGTGCTTTTACGTTGTCAGTTTGTTTTTTGATTTATGCGGAGGACTTGGCTATCGCCAAAGCAGATAAGCGCAATCGTCTTAACGACGCCATTACCGCAGTCGAGGTTCGACTGATTGGCAAAGACGGTGAGCAAGTAGGAATTGTTTCAATTGAAGAGGCACAAGCCGCGGCGAATGACGCAAAAATGGATCTCGTAGAGATCGTGCCAAACGCTGAACCTCCTGTATGTCGAGTAATGGATTACGGCAAGTTTGTTTTTGATGCCAAGAAGCAAAAGCAAGAAGCCCGCAAAAAGCAAAAAACTGTCCAGATTAAGGAAATTAAATTCCGTCCGGGCACTGACATTGGTGACTACAACATCAAGCTGAAAAGCTTGCGCAAGTTCCTCGAAGAAGGCAACAAGGCGAAAGTGACCATGCGTTTCCGTGGTCGTGAGCATGCTCACCGTGACTTAGGCTTGGAGCTGTTGGAACGTGTGGAAAATGACTTGGCGGATATCGCACAAGTTGAACAGCGTCCAATGATGGAAGGACGCCAAATGGTGATGGTTTTAGGACCAGGCCGTAAAAAGTAATTTGGTGACATTGTCACCAACGAGTGGTCGGGCGTCGGCATTGCCTTGGTCACTCTGAAGCAACCTTGAGCGTGAGCTCTATTTAATAGGAGAAGCAAAATGCCTAAGATTCGTTCTAATAGCAGTGCGAAGAAACGTTTCCGCATTACCGCGGGCGGCGTTAAGCGCAATCAATCACACCGTCGTCACATCTTGACCAAGAAGTCGACTAAACGTAAGCGCCACTTACGTGCACCTTCAATGTTGCATAAAGCAGACGTAGCAGCAGCTCGTCGCATGATGCCTTACGCTTAATCAGGAGACTTAAGAAATGTCTAGAGTAAAACGTGGTGTACAAGCGAACCGTCGTCATAAGAAGGTTTTAAAAGCTGCAAAAGGTTATTACGGCGCACGTAGTAAAGTTTTCCGTGTTGCTAAGCAAGCGGTTATCAAAGCAGGTCAATACGCATACCGTGACCGTCGCGTTAAGAAGCGTCAGTTCCGTGCGTTGTGGATCCAGCGTATCAATGCTGCTGCACGTATGAACGGTTTGTCATACAGCCGCATGATTAACGGCTTGAACAAAGCTGGTGTGGCGATCGACCGTAAGATGTTGGCTGACATTGCTGTGCACGATTTGCCAGCATTTGGCCAGCTCGCTGAGAAAGCTAAGGCTGCCCTCGCGAGCTGATAGCACGCGCGGTTTTTACCGTCGCTATCAACGCTAAAAGTAGAGGGAAAGTCTGTATGGGCTTTCCCTCTTTTTATTTAACGGCTGAGAACTTTTATGAGTACCGAGCTGGAAACCTTAATCAAAAAAGCTGAGACCGCGGTTAACCAAGCAGCCGATTTGCGCGCTTTGGATGAGATCCGTGTTGAGTATCTCGGTAAGACCGGTGTGATCACCGATCAACTCAAACAATTGGGCAAGCTGCCTGCGGAAGAGCGCAAGACAGCGGGTCAAGAAATTAATAAAGCTAAGCAGATGCTGCAGGCGGCGATTGAAGGTCGTAAGACGGCGCTTGAAACAGCAGCATTAGCTGAACGTTTGGCGGCTGAAAAGATTGATGTCAGCTTGCCAGGTCGTGGTGAAGCGAACGGTGGTTTACACCCAGTGACGCGCACCATGCAGCGTATTCAACAGATCTTTGGGGGCGCAGGTTTTGAAGTTGCGACAGGTCCTGAGATCGAAGACGACTTTCATAACTTTGAAGCGTTAAACATTCCTTCGCATCACCCAGCACGTGCGATGCACGATACCTTTTATTTTGAAGAAGGCACTTTGTTGCGTACGCACACCTCACCGGTACAGATCCGTGTGATGAAAGATGCTGAGCCACCGGTCAAGGTGATCGCGCCGGGTCGTGTGTATCGTTGTGACTCTGACTTAACCCATACGCCAATGTTCCATCAGGTCGAAGGCTTTATGGTGGATGAGCATGTCACCTTTGCAGATTTAAAAGGTATTTTGAATGCCTTCTTGCACACCTTCTTTGAGCGTGATGATTTGGATGTGCGTTTCCGTCCGTCTTACTTCCCATTCACTGAGCCATCCGCAGAGGTGGATATCCAGTGTGTGATGTGTGGTGGAGAGGGTTGTCGTGTGTGTTCGCACACCGGATGGCTTGAGGTGCTTGGCTGCGGAATGATTCACCCTGAGGTGATGAAGCACGTCGGTATCGACAGCGAAAAATACAGTGGCTATGCATTCGGCATGGGTGTCGAGCGTTTAGCGATGTTGCGCTATGGCGTTAACGATTTGCGCTTGTTCTTTGAGAACGATCTGCGCTTCTTAAAACAGTTTGCTTAATCACTGATCTTAAGATCAGTTACGAAAGACAAAGGATTACACGATGCGATTCAGCGAAGCCTGGTTGCGTGAATGGGTTAACCCATCAATTGATACACAAACCTTAGCTGATCAGCTTTCTATGGCAGGTCTTGAGGTGGATGCGGTTGAACCTGCGGCACAAGAATTTAACGGCGTTGTTGTTGGCGAAGTGTTGAGCCGTGAGCAACATCCGGATGCGGATAAGTTGAGCGTTTGTTCAGTGAATATCGGTGCCGATGAGCCATCGCAAATTGTATGTGGTGCAAAGAATGTGGCTGCCGGTATGAAGGTGCCTGTTGCCACGTTGAATGCGCGTTTATCACCTGAGTTTAAGATTAAGAAAACCAAACTGCGTGGCGTTGAGTCACTCGGCATGATTTGTTCTGCCTCTGAGTTAGGTTTAGCGGAAAGCAGTGATGGTATTTTGCCGCTACCGGCAGATGCACCGATCGGTATGGATATTCGTGAGTACATGGATCTGAATGATCAATGTATCGAAGTGGATCTGACGCCTGATCGTGGTGATTGTTTAAG
>CAZEWM010000066.1:2412-5410 GCA_964516045.1 uncultured Gammaproteobacteria bacterium | reverse complement strand
CAGCGGCAACGCTAACAAACTCGAGATATTGATGTACGGACCTGTAATGCTAGATGTGGTTGGCACGGAACTTACCGAAGCCGACATTGCGCGACTCACCCATCCCTCTACAGGCGGCGTGATTCTTTTTGCACGAAACTTCACATCACGCGAACAAGTTACCGAGCTAGTTAACACGATTCATGACGTGCGAAATCCACCACTCCCCATTGCGGTCGATCAAGAGGGTGGCAGGGTACAGCGCTTCCGTGAAGGCTTTACTCGACTCCCAGCAGCTCGATCAATCCTGAACTATGTAAACAACGACATTGCACAAGCGGTCACTTATGCGCGTGAGTTGGGTTGGCTTATGGCCAGTGAGCTTCGCACCGTTGGTGTGGACTTTAGTTTTGCGCCGGTTCTTGATCTGAATTACGGGGTGAGTGAGGTAATAGGCGATCGTGCTTTTGGCGATACTCCAGACCAAGTCGCTCCAATTGCGTCAGCGTGGATGCTGGGTGCACGTGATGCTGGCATGATTAGTGTTGGTAAACACTTTCCAGGTCACGGTGCGGTTGTTGCAGATTCACATTTAGCATTACCTATCGATGAGCGAGACAAAGAGACACTCTTTAAACAAGACATACAGCCGTTTGCCAAACTGATTAACCAAGGGCTTGAAGGCATCATGCCGGCACATGTGATCTATTCACAGATCGATAAAGACCTGGCCGGTTTTTCATCTTTTTGGCTTCAAACCGTATTACGTGACGAACTGGGCTTTGATGGCGTGATTTTCAGTGATGATTTGAGCATGAAAGCAACTGACGACACGGGTGATTACCCAAGCCGCGCCAATGCTGCATTAAACGCAGGTTGCGACATGGTATTGGTCTGTAACAACCCAGAGGCAGCCGAAGAAGTCATCATCGCTTTAGAAGAATATGCCAACCCAACCGCCAGCGAGCGTTGTGCCAGACTGCTCGGGCGTGCAAGTGTCAGCTGGGATAAACTACAAATACAAGATCGCTGGCAGAAAGCCAGTCAACTCGCTGCCGCCATTTGCGCCACACAGGACTAATTCATGATTGATGAAATGCTCAATGAAGCACTTGCTGTAAAAGCTTCAGCTGATTGCGTTGTCAGTGAAGAAGAGATTCGAGACGCTGCAAAGCGCATGGGCGCTCAAATTAGCCAAGACCTTGCGGATAAGAATCCTCTGGTTATCACCGTAATGAACGGTGGCCTCTATCCCGCAGGCTTGCTGTTACCGCACATTACAGCGCCTATGCAGCTGGACTACCTACATGCGACACGCTACCGAGGCGAAACAGAAGGCGGTGAGCTAGTGTGGGCTCGCACACCGACTTATGACCTTACAGGGCGTCACGTTCTCATCATTGATGACATTCTCGATGAAGGTTACACACTAGAAGCCATTCTGCGCTGCTCTCTAACGCAAGAACCCGAGTCGGTTAGTACAGCCGTACTAGCAAATAAATTACATAACCGTGGCCCTCGGCCTGATGTAACTTACTGCGGCGTTGATGTGCCAGACCGTTATGTTTTTGGCTGCGGTATGGATTACAAAGGCTATTGGCGAAATCTTCCTGCCATTTACGCGGTGGCAGAAGGGTGAGTCGACTCGCCATTATTGGTGGAACAGGGCTCACTAAACTAAGTGACTTCACTGTTTCACGCAAAGAGGCTGTCGACACACCTTACGGCGCTCCTTCAGCTGAGCTACTTTGGGGAAAGCTGGGCAACACTGACTGTGTTTTTTTACCGCGTCATGGCGAGCAACATCAGTTCGCGCCGCACAAAGTGAATTACCGCGCCAACATTTGGGCTCTTAAATCTATCGGCATCCAAGACGTGATTGGTGTTGCTGCAGTTGGCGGTCTAACAGAAAAAATGGGGCCTAAAGTTATTTGTGTCGCTGACCAATTGATTGATTACACCTATGGCCGTGAACATACGTTTCATCAAGAGCCGGGCGAGGGCGTTGAGCACATCGACTTTACTCATCCTTATGATGCAAATTTGCGTCAACGATTGATCGACACCGCCAACGCCATTGGCCTCTCAGTTGAGACCACTGGCTGTTATGGCGCGACTCAAGGACCTCGCCTTGAAACCGCAGCCGAAGTGCAACGCTTAATCCGAGATGGCAATGATCTTGTGGGCATGACCGGCATGCCAGAAGCCGCTTTAGCTAAAGAAGCCGGCATGCGTTATGCGAATCTTTCATTGGTTGTGAACTGGGGCGCCGGCCTGACCGACGAAGAAATCACCATGGACGAGATTCATGCCAATCTTGAAGGTGGTATGCAGCATGTGGTGAACCTACTAGGAAACCTTCAATTATGATCAAAAAATTACTCGCCATTACCTGCTTGCTCTCCGCTAATGCATTTAGCTTTAGCTTTCCTAATGAAGACAAAGCGGCAGCTGCTATGCAGTCAGGCCATTACGCAGAGGCTTACTGTAATTGGAAGCCACTCGCCAAACGTGGCGATGCTGATGCCCAATATAACTTGGGATGGCTGTATGCCAACGGCCTAGGCATGCATGTGGATCCTTCCATGGCTGCTTACTGGTGGCGCTTAGCAGCATCACAAGATCACCATGATGCTCAATTTGCTCTAGGATTTGCCATTGTCTCTGGCGACATTGAGAGTGAAAGCATCAAAGAAGCAACTGACTTATTTA
The DNA here is from genome assembly GCA_964516045.1 of uncultured Gammaproteobacteria bacterium. GTDB lineage: Bacteria > Pseudomonadota > Gammaproteobacteria > Chromatiales > Chromatiaceae > VMDJ01. The sequence goes on along the minus strand of CAZEWM010000066.1, from coordinate 2,719 downwards.
TCAAAGCCGCAGATGCCGGCCATGAAGACTCGCGTGAAATGCTTGCCAAAATCAACTTAGACTCTCGAGTTGATCTGATTAAACTTCACCCTGAGCTCATCGACAAAGACTGGTTTGGTTGGCAAGCAACGGTGACCCGTGATCGAATTAACGTACGTGAAAAGCCATCCACTAAATCAAAGATTGTTGGTAAGCTGACTAAAACCACCGAAGTTCACGTCATCGGCCGCAAAGGTGACTGGCTACAAATTAAATATACCGGTGATGATGACAAGCAGTCTCATGTCGCTTGGGTTTACCGATTACT
>CAZEWM010000066.1:0-2312 GCA_964516045.1 uncultured Gammaproteobacteria bacterium | reverse complement strand
AACAACGACCTCATCATCTTGCCTCAACCAGGACATGACAGCCGCAATTACACTCAAATGTTGTCTTTCTCGGAAGAAGTTATCTTGTATAGCGGTCGCCCCATATTGTTTATGCCATACATAGGCACCAAACGCGGCGCTTTGGATAAAGCCATGATCTCCTATGACGGAACACCCGCATCTGCACGAGCCATTCACGATGCAATTCCTTTACTAAAACGCGCTAAAGAAACAACCGTACTCATCGTTGAGAGCCAAAAACAAAAAGAAAGCAAAAGTGATGTCCAAACAGATGAGCTTGCTAAGCACCTTGGACGTCATAGCATTAGCATTGAAGTCTCTCGTGTAACTCCTGGAGACGCGCTCGTATCAACAGTCATCCAAAATGAGATCGTGGATCGCAGTATCGATTTTGTTGTTATTGGTGGCTACGGCACGCCAAGTCTACGGCAGAAAATATTTGGTAGCGTCACCCGAAAACTATTGGAGTCAATGATTGTTCCTGTTCTAATGGCGCATTAATCACCGCCTGTCTGTTGAGACACTCATTTGACCGCTACAATCCGAACCGCATCGATCGCCGACCTCGACAGGCTCGTTGAGATTGAAGAGTCTTCTTTTAGTGGTGATAAATTATCCAAACGCTCGCTGAAACACCTGATCACCAAAGGGCACGCTATTGTCTTGGTAATTGAGAAGGGCAAACAGGTTGCTGGCGATATTGTCGTCTTACTTCATCGAAACACCTCACTCGCCAGAATCTACTCATTGGCTATCGATCCTAACTTTCGTCGCCAAGGTCTAGCCAATCAACTCATTGCTGAAGCTGAGATAACCGCAGCTGAATCAGGCAGATTTTTCATGCGCCTTGAAGTACGAATTGATAACTATAGTGCTATCACGCTTTATCGTACATTGGGGTATCAGGATATTGGCCGTAAAGCGGATTACTACGAGGATGGCGCAGAAGCACTGCGCATGGAAAAACGCCTACGCACAAGTCATTCCGTCGCTTTAAACAAAATTCCTTATTACGAACAAACACTCATCTTTACCTGCGGCCCTGCTGCTTTATTGATGGCCATGCATGCACTGGATAAGACAATCCCGTTAGACCGAGAATTGGAAGTGCGCTTGTGGCGTGAAGCAACGACAGTATTTATGACCTCGGGGCATGGCGGCACCACGCCATTTGGATTAGCGATTGCCGCCAAACAACGCGGGCTTGATGTGGATGTGTTTGTAAATGGACCACGCCCCTTGTTTCAAAACTCTGTGCGCTCAGAAGACAAAAAAGCCGTTATCGCACTAACAGAGAAAGACTATTTAAAACAAATGGCAGAAGAGGGAATTAGTCTCAGCGAAGCCATTCCAACACTTGATGAGCTACGTGCAGCGGTTGAAGCAGGTGCGATACCTATCATTTTAATTTCGACATGGCAGCTTTACCACGAAAAAGTACCACACTGGGTTGTGGTGACCGGTTTTGATGATAAACATCTCTACCTTCATGACCCTTGGGTGGATGCTAAGAAAATAGAGAGTGCGATAGATCGAGAAAATATTCCTGTCTTGCTGAGCAACTTTGAAAAAATGAGCCGATATGGCCGTGATCAAACCCGTATTACCTTGATCGTAAAACGTAAACTATAATTTTGAGAAACCTAAATGAGCAACTGGATTTTTCTTGCTGAAGAGAAAAAAGACCTCGACTGGTTAAACAAGCATGGCTTTAAAGCTATTCATGTGGATGACTACTTAACAGGCCTTAATGCACATGGCGCCAAGAAAAACAGCCAAGTGATTAATTTATGTCGCAGCTCTAAATACCTAAGCATTGGTTACTACGCATCCTTACTCGCTGAAGCACGTGGACATAAAAATATACCCTCTGTTCGTACACAGCTAGATGTATCACGCAAAGGCTTAATTCGATTGCGCAGTGAGCTACTTGAAAGCTCTCGAATTAAAAAGCTCCTAGATGCACAAGCATTGAAGATTGAAGGGCAAACCCGATTTGAATTGAATGTGTATTTTGGCGGCTCGATCTATTCAGAACTTAATGAGATCGCTCGACTCGCATTTGATGAATTCCCAGCGCCAATGCTGAAAGTTATCTTTAAGCGTCGTAGCGCCAAAGAATGGGCACTAGATGACGTACGTCTAATGTCGTTAGCAAAACTGCCAAAAGAAGAAGGGCAATTCTTTATAGAGCGTTTAACGCGCTTTACAACTCAACGTAAACGTAAAACTCGCACAAAAGCGCCCGCACGTTTTGATCTTGCGATACTCGTTAATCCAGAGGAGAAACT
>CAZEWM010000065.1:0-5437 GCA_964516045.1 uncultured Gammaproteobacteria bacterium | reverse complement strand
AGAAGTGGGTGATGAAGCTGACCGTGCAAACCGCGAAAGCGAACATGGCTTAGAGTTACGTACTCGTGACCGTTACCGCAAATTGATTCGTAAGATCGAGCAAGCGCTTGAGCGTATCGATGATGGTTCATATGGCTATTGTGAAGACACGGGTGAAGAGATCGGTATCAAGCGTTTAGAAGCTCGCCCAGTTGCGACATTAACGATCGATGCACAAGAGCGTCGTGAAATGAAAGAAAAGGTCCTAGCGGATCGCTAATCTTTGTCATTGGGTCGTGGTGTTCTTGCCACGGCCCAAATGATCACTTCTTTGACTCCCGCCTTTTTCAATACCCCTGCCGCTGCGCGAGCCGTAGCTGTTGTGGTGACCACGTCATCAATTAAGCCAACGCTTCTCACGATGATCTTTTGATCGGTATAAAACACCTTACGCATCGCACTGAGTCTCTCTTTTCGCTTGAGTTGTATTTGCTGTGTCTCGCTGTTGTGTCGTTTTAAAAGATCGTATGCCACAGGAATCTGACATCGTTGGCTCAATAGGCGGGCGAGCTCGGCACTTTGATTGAACCCTCGTTCTTGAAGTCGCGCTGGGCTTAATGGCATGGGGATGAGTAGATCGGGTTTACTGTGGGGAAGGACGCTGTTCAACCACTCTGCGAGAATGCGTCCTTTGCTCAGATCGGCGTTGTATTTGAACTGATGAATCAGCTGATCAATCGGTGGGGCATATCGGCCCGCGACAAGGGTGCGTTCAAACTCAGGTGGGTGGCTGAGGCATTCGCCGCAATAGGTATTGCTTGTAGTGAGCTCTATACCGCAGCTGTGGCATCGGGACGTGGTGTTTTGCAGGCTGTCGCTGCAGCGATGGCAAAAGGCAGCATGATGTGAGATTTGACTGAGGCAAAGCGAGCAATTTGGCATTGTTTAAAATTTGACCACTTGTTTACCCGTGAATTTAGACTCGGTTGACAGTGGTATTGCCATCTCTACACTGCAATTTTTTTCCAAGGTAAGCGGTATGGAATCACGAAAAGAACCCACCATTATTAAAGCCAAGTCTGTGCGCTTTGCTGCCATGCAGCTGGATATCGGAAACATCGTCAGTATGTTGATACCGATGCCGCTGGCCGTGTTTTGGTTTGGTGGCTCCATCCTGATCTATGCCTTACATCGTCATCACCCTGACCCGCGAGTGGGTCAATTCACCCAATGGGCGGCTTATCGCTTTTACGCCGTGATGGGGGTGATCATACCAGTGGGTACTTTCTTCCCAGGTGATGGTTGGATGCCATGGTTGATCGCGTGGGCGATTGGCGTAGTGATCATTGTACCTTGGTCTATTTGGTCATTGATCCGAGTTAAGAATACCGATTGGAAAGATATTGAAGTCCCTGCAGAGGACGAGGAGTTCGACGATGTCGAAGACTGAGATTCGTCACGATTGGAGTTTGGATGAGATCCAAGCATTGTTCGCAATGCCGTTTAACGATCTCATTTACGCAGCGCAGCAGATTCATCGCGAACATTTCGATCCGAATGAGATCCAAGTCAGCACTTTGCTCTCGATTAAAACCGGTGCATGTCCTGAAGACTGCGGTTACTGTTCTCAAAGCGCTAAGCATGACACTGAGCTAGAGCGTGAAAAGTTATTGCCCCTTGATGAGGTGATTGCGGCGGCATCAGAGGCGAAAAGTAAAGGCGCAAGTCGTTTTTGTATGGGCGCTGCATGGCGTAACCCAACCGATAAGAATCTCGACAAGGTCATCGATATGATCACCGCGGTACGTGGTTTAGGTATGCAAACCTGTGTAACGCTAGGCATGTTGACTGAACCTCAAGCCGAACGTTTGCGTGATGCTGGTTTGGATTACTACAACCATAACCTAGATACCTCACCAGAGTTCTACGGCAACGTGATTACTACACGTACTTTCCAAGATCGTCTCGATACGCTGAAGTATGTTCGTGATGCCGGTATCAATGTGTGTTCGGGTGGTATCTTGGGTATGGGTGAAACGCCAAAAGATCGTGCGCGTATGCTGCAAGAGTTGGCCAACATGCCAATGCATCCTCAGTCTGTGCCTATCAATATGTTGGTTCAGGTTGAAGGGACACCGTTATACGGAGCAGATGGCATCGATGCGATTGAGTTTATTCGCTCAATTGCGGTGGCTCGCATCATGATGCCGAAAAGTTATGTGCGTTTGTCTGCGGGACGTACGGAGATGAGTGATGAGATGCAGGCCCTATGTTTCTTAGCCGGCGCTAACTCTATGTTCTACGGTGAGCGTTTATTGACCACGGATAACCCCGAGGCCGATCACGATCACAAGCTCTTTGATCGTTTAGGTATGCAAATGGAAAGCGCGCCGTTAGAGACTGATCAGAAAGCCTGCTGTGGTGGCTGATGTCTTGGTTGGACGATTTATCGACGGAGCTGCAAAGTCGTCGTGATCAAGGTTTGTATCGGCAATGTCGTGTTGTCGATGGCAAACAATCTGTCGAGTTAATGGTTGATGGCGAGAAAATGCTCGCCTTTTGTTCAAATGATTATTTGGGTTTGGCTGCGGACCCGCGTCTTGCTGAAGCGGCGATGCATGCGATTAAGGGTGCAGGTGTTGGTGCTGGTGCAGCACATCTAATCAGTGGACATATGCGGGCACATCACGATGCGGAATTAGCACTCGCCGATTGGTTGGGATATGAACGTGTTTTATTGTTCTCAACAGGCTATATGGCGAATCTTGGTGTGATTGCTTCGTTGTTATCGGCTAATGACTGTGTCATCCAAGATAAATGGAATCATGCCTCATTAATCGATGCGGCAAAGTTAAGTGGCGCGCAGTTAAAACGTTATCAACACGCGGACATGGCATCGCTTGAGCGTCAATTAACTACTGAGGCGGAGCGCAAGCTGATTGCGACCGATTCGGTCTTCAGTATGGATGGTGATGTTGCGCCATTAACTCAGATAGTTATGTTGTCTCAGCAATATGCTGCGCCAATCATGGTAGATGAGGCGCATGGTATTGGCGTATTAGGTGAACAAGGTCGTGGCGCTGCTTATGCGGCAGGCTTGAACGCGAATGAAGTACCTATCTTGATGGGTACCTTGGGTAAAGCGTTTGGGGTGGCTGGCGCTTTTGTGGCGGCAAGTCATGACGTGATTGAGATGTTGATTCAATCAGCACGAAGCTACATCTATACCACCGCTATGCCTGCGGCTATGGCATCCACAGTGCAAGCAAGTCTAGAGATTGTGCGTGAAGAACAATGGCGTCGTGATCATCTACAAGCCTTGGTTAAACAGTTTCGTGATGGTGCGCAGTCTTTGGGTTTGTCATTGATGCCATCAACCACGCCGATACAGCCGGTAGTGTTAGGTGATGCGCATCGCGCATTGGCGTGGTCTCAGCGCTTACGTGAATTGGGTTTATGGGTGCCGGCAATACGTCCGCCAACCGTGCCTCGAGATACAGCACGTTTACGCTTTACGTTTTCCGCGGCACATAGTGCGGTACATGTTGATCGTGCGCTAGAGTCATTGGCGATTTGTCAGCGAGAGTTGGCATGAGCTTAAGTGTGCAGCAGCTGGGATCAGGCCCTGAGTTAACTTTGTTACATGGTTGGGGAATGAATGCAGCAGTATGGACATCAATGATGCCGGCCTTGTCCGCGAACTTTCATCTCAATCTCATCGAGTTGCCAGGTCATGGTAAAAGTGATGCCTTAAGAGAGGCGGATTTAGATCAATGGATCGATGCAGTGTTGGACGTTGCTCCAGAAAAAAGTCACTATCTGGGTTGGTCATTGGGCGGACTGCTATCTCAAGCGATAGCGCTTAAAGCACCAGAGCGTGTTGATGTTGTGGGCTTGGTGGGTTCTACACCGAGTTTTGTTCAGAGAGATGAATGGCACGATGCGATGCCGCAATCCACGTTTGATCAATTCGCTAATGCATTGACGGATGATGCGGCATCTACCTTAAAGCGTTTCCTAGGTCTTCAGGTGAAAGGGCTTGCAGATGCGCGTGTCATCTTGCGTGATATTGAGCAGGCTTTGGCAACACGTCCAGCAGCTCGCGATTCAGGCCTTCAGCAAGGCTTAGCAATTTTGTTAAACACCGATCTGCGTGAACAGCTACAGAGCTTAAAAGGCTCATATTGGTTATTTGGTGAGCGCGATACCTTGGTTCCCAGTGGTGTGGCGGATGCGATTGCACAGTTGTGTCCTTCAGCTCAGATAACCACGATCGCTAAGTCGGGTCATGCGCCGATGTTGTCGCATGGGGATGAGTTTCTTGCGTGGGTGTTGCAGACCTATGGCTAATCCAGTCGCTATTGATAAACGCGCAGCGCGTACACAATTTAGTCGCGCAGCAGCTGTTTATGATGATGTGGCCGTGCTGCAACATGAGATCGCTGGGCGTTTGATTCAGCGCCTTGATTACATTGTGTGTGAGCCTAAAGTGATTTTGGATATCGGTTGTGGCACCGGTCGCGCAATTGATGCTTTGATGAAGCGTTATCCAAAAGCCAAAGTGATTGCGCTAGATTTTTCATTACCAATGCTAAAGAAGAGTGCTAAGCGCGGTCGTTGGTTGAAACGACCAGCCTGTTTATGCGCAGATATGGATCAGTTGCCTCTTGCGGCAAATAGTGTGGATTTGGTTTTTTCCAGTTCTGCGTTTCAATGGACTTCAGATGTCTCTGCGGCATTTAACGAAATACAACGGGTGATCAAGCCGCAAGGTTTATTGATGTTTTCATCTTTTGGTCCAGATACCTTGAAAGAGTTACGTGAAGCTTGGTCGCAAGTCGATGGGTTGCCGCACGTGCATCATTTTCTGGATATGCATGACTACGGTGATGCCTTGGTGGGTGCGCAGTTTATGGATCCCGTGATGGATCGTGAAGACATGACGCTGACCTATGAATCAGTTGAGCGTTTGCTAAAAGATCTGAAACAAGCGGGCGTGACCAATGCAGATACGCAACGTAGAAAAGGCTTGTTAGGTAAAGAGCGACTGCAGCAATTAAAAGCAGCGTATGAAATGCATCGACGTGATGAGCGATTGCCGTTGAGCTATGAAGTGATATACGGACATGCGTGGGGCGCAGTGCAACAGAAACAAGAAGGTGCTGTGCTGGTATCGCCTGAGAGTTTGCGAAAGTCATGAGCGGTATCTTTGTTACAGGTACAGATACAGACTGTGGGAAGACCACTGTCTCCGTTGCGCTTCTCAATGCTTTGCGCAAGCAGGGTAAGTCAGTCGCGCCGTTCAAACCCGTTGCAGCAGGTGCTGAGCAGGTGAATGGTCAATGGCAAAACGATGATGCTTTGCGATTGATGCGGGCATCTGACTGTTCGCTGTCATATGATGCTGTGAATCCCTATTGTTTTCAGCAACCGATATCACCGCATCTCTCTCGAGAAG
>CAZEWM010000064.1:0-5449 GCA_964516045.1 uncultured Gammaproteobacteria bacterium | reverse complement strand
AACAAGCGCCCAGATGGTCGCGATACAACTTGATGTCGATAAGATGGGTGCCGTGCCCCAAGTCTTGGTGATCTGTTGGAAATGTCATTGTTAGTATCCTAAGCGCTGAAAGCACACTGTAATCGGATAAAGCGGGATAAAAAAATCAAACCTTTTAATGACTTACAGGTTCTCGGCGCGTTGTTTCAAGGTTTTTAGGCCGCGTTCATAATTTTTTCCGATCATATCGTCGAGAAACAGGCCCACATAGCGACTGAATAGATCCCAGCCAAATTGTGTCTCAAAGGTCCATGTGACGATATTTGACTGATTAAGCGTCGGCTCAAGTTCAAAGCTCATCATGCCGGATTGTTTGTCGCTGAAAACCATACGCATGTCGACTCGCTGATTGGTTGAGGCATCAGTCACCTCGATATAACCGGTGGTGACCTCGTCGCCTTGAGTTATCTGCCAGCGTTGAGTGGCACCTTTGCCAGATGCAGGACCTTCGTAGGTATAGGTGACATTCTTAGCTAAGTTGGCCCAAGGTGACCATGCTTGAAATTGTTTAAGATCAGCGATCTGCGAGTAAAGGGTTTCAGAAGGGGCCTGGATGGTTGCTTGACGGCTAACGCGTACTGAATCAGGTAGAAAAATACCAACACCGATCAGGATCACCAATAAGGTCAGCAGAAAGACAAACAGCAAGCGTGCAAAAGACATCATGACAGGGGTCCGTGGGGTAAACAGTTGAAATGAACGAGTTTGCGCAGCTTATCAGTCACCGCAAAACGTGTGATCGATGCATTGGAGACGTCTGCGCGATACCAGCTGCTCGCTGGTGCTTGGGTGACATGTCCAAAGGTCGCGCGGATCACACCGGCATGTGCAACCACGAGCAGATGTTCATCTGCGTAGTTGTTGCATAACTGATCGAAAACCTTGGCGCAGCGTTGACCAAACTGATCGAGAGGTTCTGCACCTTCGGGTCGTTGATTGACGGGGTCTGCATAAAAAGCATGAAACTCATCTGCGCGACTGGCTAAGAGTGTTTGTTTAGTTTCACCTTCCCAGCAGCCAAAACCGACTTCGCGAAGGTCATCTTCAATATGCACAGGTAGCTGATGCTGTTCGCCGAGCCAGTGAGCAAAGGCGTGGCATCGACTCAGGGGGGAACTAATGATATGCGTCCAAGGAATCTCTCCTTGGGTGCTATGTTGCATCTGTGCCCAGCCTTTTTCGCTTAACGGGTCATCAATCGCGTTGCCGCGATAACGACTGCCGCCAACAGGCTCACCATGACGAATGTAATCAATCAGTAAGGACATTAGGGATCTCTCGACTTTGCACCACTTTACCATTGCATTTCAAGGCATATCGGTGCACTAGACAGGGTTTGCGGGCAAAAGTGGAATTGCTGATACTCTTGAACGATGAATCGATGGCTCCCAGTTTTTTTGATGTTATGCGCTCCCGCAACGTGGGCGGCTGAGTCATGGGAGCTTAAGATCCATGGGCATCATCGTTATGTTTTTGGCGATGTGATTCTGCAGGGGTATGTGCAACTGCCTTGGGAGGTCTCAATTAGCTTTACCGTGGATCATGGACAGTTTGTGGCTGGCTCTGGGCTTGCGCAATGGAAAGGGGCTGTGACTAAAGGCAGTCATCCACCTCAATGGTTCAATTGCGAGCTCTTAGAGGGTAGTTACCTCGATCCTAATTTAAAACTTCTTGAGATGCCGCGGGTGCGTTTTAGCCGTTTTCCAATCGCCGGAGCCATTGAGCAGGGTCAGTTAACGATTCGTCCAGGATATGAAGTGCCCGGTAACTACTTGGCGATCCGTTATGGTTGTGAAACGCGCGACCCGGGTGCGATTGAGTGGTTCTTATTTGCCAGCCGGAGTAAGAATGAAGAGGGTAAGCGCCAGGATGCTGAGCTCAATGAGCAAGGCGATTATCGATCAGCGGTGATTCGTGAGGTGAAGGTGCTGCCGCCGAATGATGTGGTGAGCATGCCGCTACAAGATGGGTGGTCGTTTCAGCAAGGCCATCAAGAAGCAGATTATTTTGCGACCTATCAACTTAAGCGCCGTTAATAGTTAAAGCGCATATCGCGCGATATCTACATCTGAATTAAGTGGCTGTTGATCAAGTAAATGATTCACAAAGTGCTCGGCGTGCCACGGAATAGTCAGCGAACCACGAGCGCCAAAACCATTAAACAATTTTAGTTTGTCATCGACTGGATGTGTACCAATGAAAGGTTTCCGGTCAGAGGTTGCGGGTCTAACGCCTGCTGATTGTTCAATCGTTAAATCAGCTGGTAGGGATTTAAATAGATTTTCTAAGCCTTGTTGAAGCTGCGCTCGAGCTTCTTCGGTTGCTTGTTCGTCTAGCTGTTCATGTTCATGTGTGGCACCAAAGCGATAGTTGCCATCATGTGTCGGTAGAATCCAATGTGCACTATTTATGATGTGCTCTGTTAGCGGCACCTTGGTTTTCAGGGTGAAGAATTCACCTTTATCCGGTTGCAGTGGTAAGTGCTGAAACCATGGGTTATTGCGCAGCCCATAACCTTCACAAAAGATGACGTCAGTCGCATGGATGTTATTGAGCCTGACGCCAATATCATCAATCTCCATGTCTGAGTATCCCATGCTCGCTTGTTGGTAAGCGTTTTGTGTAATTAGCCATTCACGAATATCTTTGAGCAGAAGGGGTATGTCGAGATAACCGGTTTGTTTTTGCATGAAGCCGCCAAGCGGCGCGTGAATATTGTCATCAATCGCCTCCTTATCAAGAATTTGATCGATAAAGTTATGGCTATCCGGAAGAGCGAGCTGTCTTTCGATAAAGCGATGTTGTTCATCAAGATGCAGTAAGCGCAACATGTCGATAGCGTGGAAGTAGTGATTGCCGCTCATCTTTCGTATATCTGCAAACAGTGCATGCGCGTGATTAAGCCAGATTTGTGTTTCCGGGGGGCGATTGAAGCGTTTTCCCGGCAAGGGATTAATCAGTCCTGCAGCCACTTTAGAGGCGCTATGTTTTAGGCCGTCATCCATCACTATCACTGTTTGACCGCGATGAATCAGCTCCCAAGCGAGCAGGCTACCGGCAAGACCTTGGCCGATAATCAGATGATCATAGGCAACTGGCATCTTATTTTTCTGTGTGTTGCCGTTGGTATTCGAACATCACAATCGATGCGGCAATGCTTGCATTGAGACTTTCCATCGGGCCACTCAAGGGAATGCTTAAGGTGATGATGTCCGGATGATCAGTAGGATCAAAACTCAGACCGACTTCCTCGTGTCCGACAATGAAGGCAGCTTTTTTATCCAGTGCTACCTCGTTCAAGCTTGCTTGACCGTTCGCGGCAAGGGCGTAGAGGGTGTGTCCAGAGACACGAAGTTGATCTAAGGATTGCTCAATCGTTTCATTGAAAACAGCGGGTACTTTGCGGAAAGCCCCTTTGGCTGGAGCTGGGTCAAAAACGCCTATGTTCACTAAGTGAATCGCTTCGCCGCCGAAGGCATGGGTGCTACGAAAAATCTTGGGTACGTTGTAGCCGGCCTTGAGGTGATCGAGCACCATCACAAACGAGTGCTGGCCAGGCTCAGCCATCACATTACGTTGACGATTTTTTAGGTAACGCTGCTCGACCTGCTTTTGTCGTGCAATGCGGTCGGCTTTTCGTTCGGCGCGGGTCATTCGTTCGTTTTCGTCGCTCATCGCTACGATTGTTCGTTTCAATTCAATAGATACAGGCAGTTATTAGACCGCATAGCAAGGTACAATGCGACGCTCTTATTTTTGGTGGTCCCCATGGCCGAACAATTAATCGCAGCAGCTGAGGAAGTTTTATCCCGGGTTGATACGCCCGAGGCGTTGCGAGCGCTTGAGAAATCAGACCTTAAAGGTGTCGCACAAGCTGTGCGAGATTATCTCGTGGGTAGCGTATCTCAAACCGGTGGTCATCTTGCAGCGGGCTTGGGCGTTGTCGAACTTACCGTTGCGTTGCATTATGTTTTTAACACGCCTTCGGATCGATTGATCTGGGACGTGGGTCATCAAGCTTATCCGCACAAGATTTTGACTGGTCGTCGTCAGCGTATGGATAGCTTGCGTCAAAAAGATGGCTTAAGTGGTTTCTTGAAGCGCGATGAGTCTGAATATGACGCCTTTGGTGCGGGCCACTCGAGCACCTCGATCAGTGCGGCACTGGGCATGGCTGTTGCGGCAAAAGCAGAAGGTTTGGATCGTGAACATATCGCGGTGATTGGTGACGGTGCCCTGTCTGCCGGTATGGCGTTTGAAGCGCTTAATCACGGCGGTGCTCTGGATGCTGATTTGCTGGTTATCTTGAACGATAACGATATGTCGATTTCTAACCCCGTTGGTGCGATCAGTAATTATTTAGCGCGGGTGCTTTCGAGTCGTTTTTATAACTCGATGCGTGAAGGTAGTAAGCAGGTGCTGAGCAAGCTGCCATCGATGAAAGATTTGGCGCTGCGCTGGGAAGAGCATATGAAGGGCATGGTGATGCCCGGCACACTTTTCGAAGAACTTGGCTTTACCTATATCGGCCCTATTGATGGACATAACCTACCGCTTTTGCTGAGCACGCTTGAGAATATGAAGCGTATGAAGGGGCCGCGCTTTTTGCATGTGGTGACGCAAAAAGGACGAGGCTATGCACCTGCTGAAGGTGATCCTTGTGTGTATCACGGTGTAACACCGTTTGATGCTGATACCGGGAAGATGGAAAAGAAAGCCGCTGGCTTGAGTTACACCAAGGTGTTTTCAGATTGGATCTGTGACCTTGCTGAGCAAGATCCACGCGTATTTGCAGTTACCCCTGCAATGTGTGAAGGCTCTGGGTTAGTTGAGTTTAGTCGTCGTTTTGCTGATCGTTATCACGATGTTGGGATAGCTGAGCAACACGCCGTTACCTTTGCGGCAGGTTTGGCATGTGAAGGGCAAAAACCCGTTGTGGCAATTTATTCGACCTTTTTGCAGCGTGCTTATGATCAGCTTTTACATGATGTGGCATTGCAGAACCTTGACGTAACCTTTGCTGTTGATCGCGCAGGCTTTGTGGGTGCTGATGGCGCAACTCATGCTGGCAGTTTTGATTTGAGCTATGTACGTTGCGTACCCAATATGGCGATCTTAGCGCCAAGCGATGAGGCAGAGTGTCGCGCCTTGCTGCAAACTGCGTATGAATTTTCAGGTCCTGCTTTAGTGCGTTATCCACGGGGTGCCGGTTTGGGTGTTACACCTGAGAAAGAGCTCACAACCGTGCCTTGGGGTAAAGGTCGCATTATTCGCGAAGGCAAGGATGTGGTGATTTTAAATTTCGGTTCGGTTTTGAGTCGGGCGCTAGAAGTCGCTGAGCGCTTAAATGCTACAGTGGCTGATATGCGTTTTGTGAAGCCACTAGATCAAGCGTTGATTAAACAAGTTG
>CAZEWM010000063.1:0-5470 GCA_964516045.1 uncultured Gammaproteobacteria bacterium | reverse complement strand
GCTATGTGCGTGATTTTAGCGCATTGCGCTTGGTATCGCTCAGTTAGCTTTAGCGGTAAAGCTGGTGTTGTTGGATGTATTTTAAGGTGCTGTTGGGTAGCAAAAAGTTTGCCTGATGGGACTCAGCGACTTTTTGACGGATTTCACTCGAGGCGATATCGAGTTGGGTTACTTCAAGGAAGTAAATCTTGCCTGCAGGTGAGGTTTGAAGAATGCCAAGATCATCACAGAGGTGATCCTTGATCAATTCTGCGAGTGGAGAGTCGGTTGGCACGCTGTATCCAGGTCGCTTGAGCACCACAAGGTTGGCGAGCTGCAGAATTTGTTCAGGATTTCGCCAGCGATCAAAGCCATTGAAGGCATCGGTCCCAAGCAGCAAGCAAAGCGCCTTATTTGGGTGATCGGCCTTGAGAGAAGACAGAGTGTCAACCATATAGGAGTCGCCACCACGACGGATCTCACGATCATCTGCGACCAAATAAGGTGTTTGTTCAACAGCTTTTTCGATCATTGCCAAGCGATGTCCAGCCGAGGCTCTCGGTTGTTCGCGATGAACTGCACCAGAAAGTGGGATTAGGTGAACTCGGTCAAGGCCGAGCTGCTCATAGGCATCAATCGCGACCCGAAGGTGACCATTGTGAATGGGGTCAAAGGTGCCGCCAAAGATGCCAAGCATAGGATTACTGACGGATGTGACCGTCACCCAACACGATGAACTTCACAGAGGTCAGGCCTTCCAAACCCACAGGACCACGTGCGTGGAACTTATCGGTGGAGATGCCAATCTCTGCGCCCAAGCCATATTCAAAGCCATCGGCGAAACGGGTTGAGGCGTTCACCATGACAGAGCTTGAGTCGACTTCGCGTAAGAAGCGACGTGACTTGGTGATGTTCTCAGTGATGATGCTTTCAGTATGAGAAGAACTGTGCGTGTTGATGTGATCAATCGCCGAATCCAAGTCATCGACAATGCGAATCGAAAGGATCGGCGCAAGGTATTCTGTATCCCAATCTTCATTAGTCGCAGCAATGCACTGATCACCAAGGATTTTACAGGTGGCTGCACAACCACGGAGCTCAACACCTTTGTCGAGATAGGCTTCGGCAAGCGCAGGCAGGATAGTTTCCGCAACCGTATCGTTAACCAACAAGGTTTCGAGTGTGTTGCAGGTGCCGTAACGTTGCGTCTTTGCATTAAGAGCGACATCAAAGGCTTTCTTAGGGTCAGCTTCATCATCGATATAGACATGGCAGATACCGTCGAGGTGCTTAATCACAGGTACGCTAGCGCCTTGACTGATGCGCTCGATCAAGCCTTTGCCGCCACGTGGAATGATCACGTCGATGTATTTCGGCATATTGATCATGTCGCCCACCGCCGCGCGGTCGGTCGTTTCGATTACTTGTACTGCATCGGAAGGCAGACCTGCTTGTTCCAGACCACGACGAATACTGGTAGCAATCGCTTGGTTCGAGTGAAAAGCTTCAGAGCCGCCGCGAAGTACTGTTGCATTGCCTGACTTTAAGCACAGTGCTGCCGCATCCGCGGTGACGTTGGGACGCGATTCGTAAATGATGCCGACCACTCCGAGTGGCACGCGCATACGACCAACCTGGATACCGCTTGGGCGGTAGTTCATGTCGAAAATCTCACCGATTGGATCGGGCAGAGCCGCTATCTGACGCAGACCTTCGATCATGCCATCGATGCGTGCATCGTTAAGCTCTAATCGATCAAGTAATGCCTCATCCAACCCCTTGTCTTTGCCAGCTTTCAGATCTTTTGCGTTCTCGGTGATCAATGCTTTGCGGCTGTTTTCCAGATCATCTGCAATCGCATTCAACGCTGCATTTTTGGCATGTGTGTCTGCTGCAGCGAGTGCGCGTGAGGCGGTACGGGCACGTTGGCCCAGTTCGGTCATGTAAGCGGTTACGTCGGTAATTTGAGTCATGATGCTGTGTTTCGATTAATCAGATTTGCCAACAGTATAAAGGAGTCGGTTTAGCCGTAGTGGCAGATATAGTGCAGGTTTTCGATGATCTTGATATCGAATGCGCTATCACCGGCGACGCTGAATTGTTGTCCACCCTCAAAGCGTTGCCATTCATCAGAGCCAGGTAAACGGACCTCGCATACGCCTTGTACGAGTTCCATGACTTCGGGGGCTGCTGTAGTAAAGGTAAGTTCAGCAGGAAAAATCACGCCGGTTGATTTGCGGCTGCCATCTGACATCGCGATGCTGTAGCTCACACATTTGCCATCAAAGTAGACATTTGCTGTTGGTGTGATTGTGCCGTTTAACTCTGTTGCCATGTGGTTCTCCAAAATAAAGCGCGCATGATACGACGAAATGCTCAGTTTATTGCGCCAGTGTGGTGTAGGCTTGCGCCTTCCAAAAACCTCGGAGGTCAACATGAGCGCTGCTTTGCGATTAAAGCCTAACCAAGACAAGCGTCTTCGCGCTGGGCACCTCTGGGTGTATTCAAATGAAATCGATACTAAAGAGACCCCGTTGAAAGGGCTGGCCCCAGGTCAGCCAGTGGTGATCGAGAATGCGCAAGGTAAGTTTGTTGCGCACGCCTATGCGAACCCTAATTCATTGATCTGCGCGCGCTTAGTCAGTCGTGATCCGAAACATGAGCTCACGCAATCTCTGATTGTGCATCGTCTAAAGATCGCACTCTCACTGCGAGAGCGTTTCACGTCTGAGCCTTTCTATCGTTGGGTATTCGGTGAGGCCGATGGTCTACCAGGCCTTGTGATCGACCGTTTTGGGGATCATGTGGTTGTGCAGCTAACAACCGCTGGTATGGAGCTGATGAAAGCGGAGGTAGTCGAAGCGATTGTGAAAGTCATCTCGCCAAGTTCGATTCTGTTTAAAAACGATTCATCGATTCGCGAGCTTGAAGGTATTGATCGCTACATTGAAGTTGGACTGGGTGAAGTGCCAGATCGAGTGCAATTGCGTGAAGCTGGCGTGACCTTTGAAGTTGCGTTAGCAGAAGGACAAAAGACCGGTTGGTTCTACGACCAAGCCTTTAACCGTAACTTGCTGACGCCGCATGTCGACGGTAAGCGCGTGTTAGATGTCTGCTCTTATGTCGGTGGTTGGGGTGTGCGTGCTGCGGTTTCCGGCGCTAGCGAAGCGGTTTGTGTTGATGTATCAGCGCACGCGCTTGAACAAGTTGAAGTCAATGCAAAACTCAATAATGTGACGGGTCACGTGATGACGCATCGTGGAGATGCATTTGAAACCTTGCGTCAAATGAAGCAAGCCGGTGAGCAGTTTGATGTCATTGTGGTAGATCCTCCGGCATTTATTAAACGCAAAAAAGATTTAAAAGAAGGCGCGCTGGCGTATCGTCGATTGAACGAAGCGGCGATTAGCTTGCTGAGTAAAGATGGCTTGCTGGTTTCTGCTTCGTGTTCATTTCATATGGAACGAGATCATTTGTTACGCACTATTCAACAAGCAGGTCGCCACTCAGATCGTCATTTGCAGTTATTGATGACGGGTCAGCAAAGCCCGGATCATCCGATTCATCCAGCGATTCCTGAGACAGCCTATTTGAAGGCGTTTTACTTGCGCGTCTTACCGACGATGTAGCATCGCATTAGATTGAATGATGAATTCAATCTCACGTTGAATGCGCATTTGTTCGCGCTCAGAAAGGCGCATCCATAACTTTCCGACTTTTTTTGCTTCGGGGCTGAGCTGAGTATTTCTTTCCTCACCGTATAACAACCAAGACGGCGTGATTTTTAGTGCATCGGCAATCGTATCGAGTTTGCGTGGACGAAGACTTTTGCCGTTTTCGATCTTTTGAATCACTGCTTGGTTAGTGCCCGAAAGAAGTGCGAGCTCGTCTTGAGTCAAACCAAGTTCGCGACGGCGAAAGCGCATGCGCTCGCCTAGCGAATTGAGATGCAAATTGAGAGTTTCGGCTTCAGACATCAATGACGTACAGACAATTATTAATGGCTGAAAGCAACGGCAATGGTGAGGTCTTCTTTAGGCAGCTAATGACTAAGAATTGGTAGAGCGTTGATATCCAAATCGATTTGCAGCATCAGCTGCTGAAATTCAGGTGAGTCACTGCCATGAAAGCGAGCGTTAAATTCAGCCGGCTTTAGGTGTTCTGGCAGTGCCGAAACGTTTGGCATGAAGTCATTATCGTTAGCGCTTCGTGCCAGCTTGTCTTGTAGCAGCATGGCATCCGGTGAACGGTTAGTCGCAAACTCGCCAACACGTGCACCAGCAAGTCCAGCAGCAAGATCAGTGAAGCTAAAGCCCGAGCCACGATGCGTATCATTTAGCTCTTTGAGTAAGCCTAAGCGATCGGATGCTTGTCGGTTGCCATGCGCAGCGTATGCCGCAGCGATCAAAAAGTGTCGCGCAAGATCAGTACGTTTATGAATCTTTAAATAAAAGCCTTTCGGCGTAACGGTTTCATCTGACACTAATGGGTGCTTAAGTTGGCGTGTTGCCCAAGCGCCTAGCGCAGAAAAGATGGCTTGGTTGTCTGTGCGCGCATCGTAAAGACCAGAGCGTTGCACGGCGATACTAAACAGATGATTAAGCAGGGGACGAAGATCACCAAATTGATCGCCACCGGAATGCTGCCAGTAAATTAATTGATCGGTATAAAACTGCACGGCACGTTGGTTAGCGCCAGCGAGTAATTGTTCAAAGGCTTTTTCCACTACATCGGTTCGCCAACGCACCTGAAAAGACAGGTATTGAGGATCGATTGACCATTGCTCAATAACCAATGCAGCGAGTTGATATTCAAAGCGACGATGTGCAATTTCAATCAGTGGTTCACTAATCCAATTCACTAGCGTGGTTGGAATTTTTAAGCTGCCAAGCTGCAGCGTGGTTAAAGCCGGTTGGTCATTTTGTTTGGCTACAACACCGTGAACATTGAGATAACGCCAGCTATCAATCAGCGGTAGCTCAAGACTCAAGGTGAAATGCATTTGGTTGTCAGAAAGCTGAAAGGTAGATTGAAGGTTGGCTAGGCGTTTCAGTAGGGTGTTTGCGATAGCACTAAGTTCAGTTGGATTGAATTGCAGCTGCTTACTTTCGCCAGGCGGAATTTGACTCGGATGCACGCGTTGTAAAACCGTTCGCGTGATGGATTTATCGAGCTCAGGATTGGCAGCAGTGGAAATAGCTGAGGTTTGTTCCAAAGAGGCTACCAATAAGCCAAGCACCATGATCGGCGTGAGCAGCAGTAACCATTTGATCAATCGAAACAAACCGTGAATCCGTGACGTAATAACAATGTCATTGAGACTAAAGCCTAGTGTTGCAGGTGTCTATGTGAATCGACGAAAAGGCAGTTCGCCCTGTTACACTCTCGACCATGATGTATCCCGAATTTGATCCGATCATTATTCAGTTAGGGCCCGCCGCATTGCGTTGGTATGGCTTGATGTATTTGATTGGGTTTGTCGCGGCTTGGT
>CAZEWM010000062.1:0-5477 GCA_964516045.1 uncultured Gammaproteobacteria bacterium | reverse complement strand
AGAGGCATTGCGTTATGAGTGATGTGATTCTGCAAGCAAAGGGATTATCCAAACACTTCGCTTTGGGTGAGCAACAGGTCGATGTGTTGCGCGATATCAATCTAGAGATTCATCGCGGTGAGCATGTAGCGATCGTGGGTAGCTCTGGCTCAGGAAAAAGTACCTTGCTTCATTGTTTAGGTGGCTTGGATGCACCAAGTGCTGGCTCAGTATCGTTATTGAATCGTCCGTTTGATGATCTACCCGAGGTACAACGTAGCGCGGTGCGCAATCGCCATCTCGGGTTCATTTATCAGTTTCATCATTTATTGCCGGAGTTCACGGCACTCGAGAATGTTTCGATGCCGCTATTAATTCGCGGTGATTCTGTACAAGCAGCTACGGCAAAAGCAATGGCATTACTTGAGCGTGTTGGTTTATCTGGACGTACAGCACACAAGCCGTCTGAGCTATCAGGTGGTGAGCGTCAGCGTGTGGCGATTGCGCGTGCATTAGTGCTCAATCCAAGTTGTGTATTAGCCGATGAGCCAACCGGTAATCTGGATAGCGTAACCGCAGAGTCAATTACTCAGTTATTACTCGAGATGAGTAGCGAGATTGGAACTAGCTTTATTATCGTGACGCATGATCAGGGGTTGGCTCAGCGCTGCGATCGCACTTTGCATCTTAAGGACGGTGCTTTAAGTCTTTGATCAGCGCCAGCTACGAGCGCGGTGCTTTTTAACGATGTAATAGCGCCAATACCAGCGGATACCAAAGTAACCAATTAACCCTGAGATAACACCAACAACAAAGCTACCAAAGTAGAGGTGGTACCAGTTGTTCTCAGCGAGGGTAACCAACCATTCGAGACTGGCTTCAAATGCCGGTGAGTTTTCAGGCTCACCTAAGATCCATGTGCCAACAAGATAGTTGAAATAGAACATCGGTGGCATGGTGAGCGGATTGGTAATCCATACTAACGCGACCGAGATGGGTAGATTAATTCCACGTATCAGTAATGCCGTAATGGTGGCAGCCACCATTTGAACTGGCATCGGAATCATTGCCCAAAAAAGTCCAGACAAGAACGCATTCGCAACTGAGCGGCGATTCATATGAAAGAGATTGGGATCTTCCAAGAAGCGCGCAAAGACTTTCAGGTATTTATTCTGACGTAACTCGGCTGGGTCTGGAATATAGCGTTTGAGCAGCTTCTTAGGCATTTACTGGACTATAGGTGTTAACTGCGCAGCATTTGATCACGATGCCCCTCAGATGACTAGCAATTGACCGATGAAAAGAGATGTTTTTTCCGCTGTGACATCTAAATGCCTCATTTCATCCTCGCTTTTATCGTTGGGCTGGCGTTATCACTAGAAGCTTATCTGCTGGCTGCTAGCTCAGGAAGCTTGCTTGCAACCTTAATGATCTTTAAGGGTGGGATGAGCATTGTGCGGGCTTTGTCGTTGTTGATCATTATGGTGTTTGGTTTTCAGTTGGCAGGATGGTCTATCGATAGGCAAGCTCCCAAAGGCTTAGAGCAAGGTACGATGAAGCTCGATGTTATCGGCCAGATTCGGGGCTTAATTGACGATGACGGTAAGAGTGCAAAGTTTGATTTAGAGAGCATCGATCCGCCGGGTTATCGATTCAAACTTCATTGGCGACATCCGGTGCAGTCTCTCAAAGAAAACGCTCTAGTGAACTTGCAGATCAAAGTGAAGCAAGCTCACAGTTTAGGTGTATCAGGTGCGTGGGATTATGAAGGCTGGTTATACCAACAGGGTATTCGCTATAGCGGCTATGTCATAAAAGGTCAGTTAATCGATGCTCAGCAAGGAAAACAAAGCTTACGTTCGCAGATAAGAGATACATTGCGCCGTTCCCTTGATGATTCATCGGGTCGAGCTTTATTACTCGCATTGCTGATCGGTGATCGGAGTGAGCTGAATTTCGATGATCGACGTCTGCTAACTGAAACAGGCTTGAGTCATCTGGTAGCGATCTCGGGCTTACATATCAGTTTGATTGCGGGTTTGATCGGTGGCATTGCCTTATTTGGCTTGCGTCGCTTACCGTCATTAGTTCGACGAATACCGGCAATGATTCCTGCGGCATGGATAGGACTGATTGCAGCGGTCTTTTATGCCTATCTATCGGGATGGCAGCTACCCACCCAGCGTGCCATTGTGATGTTGCTAGTGGCAGTAATGATGCTGACCTTAAGGCGTTCAGTGCTTTCATGGCATGTTTTATCAGTTGCTGCTTTTGCCGTACTGCTTTTAGATCCTTTGGCGTTGGTAACAGCGAGTTTCTGGTTGTCCTTTGTTGCAGTAGCGGTGATCGGTATGGTTTGGCAACAAACCAAAGCCTTGCGTGCTTGGCAGCGATTGGTGCTCATTCAGTTTGCGTTAGCAATCAGTTTATATCCGGTGTTATTGCTGTTTGGTTTAACCGTCAGCGCCATCGGTCCTGCGGTTAATTTGCTTGCTGTGCCGATGTTTGGTGTGGTGGTTATGCCTATGCTGTTAATCAGTGTATTGGCAGCTGTGGTTGATCACGGTTTTATGCTGAGTGTGATCACTGACGCACTGAGCTACTTCATGAATAGCCTGTCGCAGCTTAACCAACAAGTGGATCGATGGTCTTTTTTGCCATCGAATGAGCTGGTGCCACTATTGATCTTCAGTGTGCTCTTACTGCTCATGCCATTACTCAAGCCGATTCGACTGCTCGGTGGTGTGTTGATGTTATTTGTGCATTGGCCTGTACAGTCGGGGTTGGCTGACTCTGAGTGGAGCATGACAATGTTAGATGTGGGGCAGGGATTAAGCGTGTTGATTGAAACCCGAGATCATCGTTTGTTATACGACGTTGGTGCAAAATATCCGAGTGGGTTCAATATGGCTGATGCGGTGGTTGCTCCATACTGGCGACATCGAGGATTGCGCGATCTCGATGTGTTGATGCTGTCGCATGGCGATAATGATCACGCGGGTGCCTACAATGATCTGCTGAGGCAAATTACACCGTCGGTCATCTTCTCGGGTGAACCTGACCGAACAAGTGATAAACATCAGCCTTGCTATCGAGATCAGCAGTGGCAATGGGATGGAGTGGCTTTTCGGGTGTTAAGTCCTGATAAGAATTCTATCGCCAAAGGTAATAACGCTTCATGCGTATTACTGATTGAAAGTCCGCATGGCAGAGCATTATTGCTCGGAGATGCTGAACGAACAGTAGAAAAACGATTAGCGACAGAGCTCTCTCGTGTTGCACCGATTGATACTGTGATTGCGGGCCATCATGGCAGCGCCAGTTCCTCGAGTACTGAGCTTATTGATGCTGTAAACGCAAAAGAGGTCTGGTTTTCAGCGGGTTACCTCAATCGTTACCAATTCCCCAAAAAAGACGTCCTGGCGCGTTGGGAATTGGCCAAAGTGCGTGGTTATCGGACTGATGTAGAGGGCACCCTAAAGCACACATTTAAAGCACGGCCTTCGCAAACAAGCACTTACTGGGAAACGGCAAGAAAGCCTTGGCATAACAGTGTTTCACCTTTAGCTCCCTAGGAGCATGCCGTATCATCGGTCTCAGAATAACGAACTCAGGAAGACGGTTTTGTACGAGTTACTTTTAGCGGGCGGTTGGATCATGGCGCCCATCTTGTTGAGCTCCATTTTGGCGATGGCCATTGTGATAGAGCGCCTAACCGTGTTGCGTGATAACAAAGTTATTCCAGAAGGCCTGGTGAATAAGATCTGGCACCTGCATGCAAAAGGTGAAATCACGCAAAAGAATATTGCTGCCATTCGACAAAGCTCTCATCTCGGTCGCGTATTGGCGACAGCGTTAGCGAATCGCTCGCATGAGCGTGAAGCGATTAAGCAGGCAGTAGAAGAAGAGGGTCGTCAGGTTGTACATGAGCTAGAACGTTATTTCTCAGCTTTAGGCACCATAGCGGCTATAACCCCTTTACTGGGTTTGCTTGGCACTGTGGTGGGCATGATCAAAGTTTTCTCAGCCATTACCACTGCCGGTGTTGGTGATCCAACGGTGCTTGCGGGCGGTATCTCAGAAGCCTTGATTACCACGGCAGCCGGTTTGTGCGTGGCCATTCCTGCATTGATTTTTCATCGTCATCTCAACGCTAAGGTCGATCGTTATGCGCTACAAATGGAAGAGCAAGCAGTCAAGCTGGTCGATGTTCTGAAGGGGCAGCGCGAGCAATAAGATGCAGCTTCGACCCAAGTCCTCTAACGAACCGAAGATAGAGCTCACGCCACTGATTGATGTGGTGTTTTTGATGCTGATCTTCTTTATGGTTTCGACCACCTTTG
This sequence comes from uncultured Gammaproteobacteria bacterium, assembly GCA_964516045.1. Classification (GTDB taxonomy): domain Bacteria; phylum Pseudomonadota; class Gammaproteobacteria; order Chromatiales; family Chromatiaceae; genus VMDJ01. The sequence continues at coordinate 1,155 of CAZEWM010000062.1, read as the reverse complement.
ATAAGCAAACTGAGCTGAAGGTGCAGCTACCTAATGTCATGCAACAAGAGGCGCCGACTGAAGCGCCATTGCGTATCGATATTGTGATTGATCGCCAAGGTAAGCTTTTTGTAAACCGTGAAGAATTACTGCGCAGTGATGCGCTGACATTACGCCGTGTGCTCGAAAAGATTGTAGAAGAACAACCCGATGTGCCTGTGATGGTCACGGGAGATAAACAGGCGCCTCTGCAAGCGATGATGACGGTGATGGATGTCACTGCTCAGCTTGGACTGCAAAAACTGCATTTCTCAGCAAACCAAATGGGGCAGGCCAAGTGAAATTAAATTACCCCGACTTTTGGCAAGAGAAAACAGCAATAAGCTATGTCTTGTTGCCATTCGCAGGGTTATTTATCGCGCTGACCGCTTTGCGCCATCTGATGTATCGCCTTGGCTTGTTTAAGACCTATAAGAGTCAGTTGCCGGTGATTGTAGTGGGCAACATCACCGTCGGTGGTTCAGGTAAAACACCTTTTGTCATTTGGTTAGTCGCGCACTTAAAAAAGCTGGGTTATAAGCCTGGCATCGTGTCACGCGGTTATGGTGGTAAAGCCTCTTCCTGGCCACAGCAGGTCCGCGTCGACAGCGATCCTGCAACCGTAGGTGATGAAGCGCTGTTATTGGCTTTGCGATGTCATTGTCCTATGGCGGTAGCACCTAAGCGAGCCGATGCCGTGCGTGCCCTAGAGGCTCAAGCTCAGGTCGATATCATCATTTCAGATGATGGCTTGCAGCACTATGCGATGGGCCGTGATGTCGAGATTGCGGTTGTCGATGGTGTTCGTCAACAAGGTAATGGCTTCATGTTGCCAGCAGGCCCATTGCGTGAGCCGGTGTCGCGCTTAGATAGCGTTGATCTGCTGATTACCAGTCAGGCCAAGCTTCGTCGCCAACATCACATGGAAATGATGGAGCCACGGATTTATCCGATAACTGATCCGCAATCCCGCCAGCCATTAAGCGCTTGGGATGGTCAGCAAGTACGTGCGATTGCTGGCATTGGCGATCCGCAACGTTTCTTCGAGATGCTTAGATCACACGGCTTATCGGTTATCGACCTGGCATTTCCTGATCATCATCCCTATCAGCCATCTGATTTACAGTTTGATGATGC
>CAZEWM010000061.1:0-5586 GCA_964516045.1 uncultured Gammaproteobacteria bacterium | reverse complement strand
GATGGTAAGGGTCGTGTTCGTCTGGACTACATCATGCCGTCTCGTGGTTTGATCGGTTTCCAAACCGACTTTATGACCATGACCTCAGGAACAGGTTTGCTGTATCACGTGTTCGATCACTACGGTCCTGCGCACTCTACGGGTATTGCGGGACGTCAAAACGGTGTCATGATTTCAAATGGCCAAGGTAAAGCGCTGGGTTATGCGTTGTTTAACTTGCAAGAGCGTGGCCGCCTGTTCTCATCTCACGGTGATGAAGTGTACGAAGGTCAGATTGTCGGTATTCACTCGCGTTCAAATGATTTGGTCGTAAACCCACTCAAAGGTAAGCAGCTCACCAACGTGCGTGCATCGGGTAAAGATGATGCGATCGCTTTGGTTCCGCCGATTCCAGTTACCTTAGAAATGGCCCTCGAGTTCATTGAGGATGATGAGCTTGTTGAGATCACGCCAAAGTCGGTACGTATTCGTAAGAAGTTCTTGAAAGAGCACGAGCGTAAACGTTCAAGCCGTTGATAAATACGTCTGAATGATTGGTCTGATTCAACGCGTCAAGCATGCCAGTGTGGCAGTCGATGGCAAGGTTGTCGGTCAGATTGATCAGGGTTTGTTAGCTCTTATCGGTGTGCAGAAGCACGACAATCAAGCATCAGCAGATAAATTACTCAGGCGCATTCTGAGCTATCGTGTGTTTGCTGATGATGAAGATAAAATGAATCTGAGTCTGTCGGACATTGGAGGAGGTCTTCTTTTGGTCTCGCAATTCACTCTGGCCGCAGATACGCAAAAAGGTGCCCGTCCGAGCTTTTCTTCAGCGGGATCCCCCGATCTTGGGCGCGAGCTCTTTGAGTACGTGGTTAATCAGGCGAGATCTCAGCATCCCGTCGTTGAGACTGGCCGTTTTGGCGCAGATATGCAGGTAAGTTTGCTGAATGATGGTCCGGTGACCTTTTGGCTTGAGACCTAGTCTGACAAGGTCTGCGCTTTGTCATAAAATAGCTCCTTAATTCTTTTCCCGACATTTCGCAGGAGAGCTGCATGTCACGTACTGCAAGCATTGAGCGCAATACGCTAGAAACCCAAATCACGGTCAGCGTGAACTTGGATGGTACTGGCCAAGCAAAATTTGATACTGGTGTGCCCTTCCTCGAGCACATGATGGATCAGATTGCTCGTCACGGTTTGATTGACCTTGATATCACCGCGAAAGGTGACTTGCACATCGATGCACACCACACGGTTGAAGATATCGGCATCACCTTAGGTCAAGCCTTTGCGAAAGCTGTGGGCGATAAGAAAGGTATTCGTCGTTATGGCCACGCTTATGTGCCACTCGATGAGGCGTTGTCACGCGTTGTGTTGGACCTATCGGGTCGTCCGGGTATCGAGTTCAATGTGGACTTCGTGCGCAGTACGATTGGTGAGTTCGATGTCGATCTGTTTCATGAGTTCTTCCAAGGCTTTATTAATCACGCGTTGGTGACGCTGCACGTTGATAACCTTCGTGGTCATAATGCTCACCACCAAGCTGAGACGGTGTTCAAAGCGTTTGGTCGTGCATTGCGTATGGCGCTTGAGGTGGATCCACGCATGGGTGAAGCCATTCCATCGACAAAAGGCAGTCTCTAGACTCGCTGCTCATAAGGACTTAAGCATGTCGCAAACAATTGCCGTGATTGATTACGGCATGGGAAATCTTCGCTCTGTGTCTAAAGCGATTGAATATGTTGCATCCGATGCGACAGTGATTGTTACGTCGGATACTAACGCGATCGCGAACGCTGATCGTGTGGTTTTCCCGGGGCAAGGTGCTGCACGTGATTGCATGGCGGCGATTCGTGAACGCAATCTTGAAAGTGTCATCAAGCAAGCAACGGCAGAGAAACCTTTCTTGGGCATCTGCATGGGTTTGCAGGTGTTGATGACGCATTCTGAAGAGAACGGTGGCACGGACTTGCTGAATATTTATCAGGGTGATGTCAAACGTTTCCATGCCAACATGCCAGGCGATAATGGTTTGCCATTAAAAGTGCCACAGATGGGTTGGAGTTGTGTTGATCAGCGTATCGAGCATCCACTGTGGGCATCAATTGATAACGGCGCACGTTTTTATTACGTGCATAGCTATCGTGTGGTACCGCTTGATCCAACATTAACTGCAGCGACCACCGATTACGGTGTTCGCTATACCTCAGCGATTGCGCGCGACAATGTGTTTGCTGTGCAGTTCCATCCTGAGAAGAGTGCAGATGCCGGTCTGCAATTGTTACGTAATTTTGTGCAGTGGAAGCCTTGAGCGCCACGGTGAGTTAAACGATGTTATTGATTCCAGCGATTGATTTAAAAGACGGTAAATGTGTACGCCTGCGCCAAGGTCGTATGGATGACGACACAGTTTTTTCAGATCAGCCTATCGATATGGCAAAGCGCTGGGTTGATGAAGGCGGTCGTCGACTGCATCTAGTCGATTTGAATGGGGCCTTTGCTGGCGAGCCAGTGAATGGTGAAGCGATCTCAATGATTTGTGCGGCATATAAAAATGTGCCCATTCAAGTCGGTGGTGGCATACGTGATGAAGCGACGATTGAGCGCTATCTTGCGATGGGTGTGGATTACTGCATCATCGGTACTCAAGCAGTTAAAGATCCTGCGTTTGTTGCTCGCGCATGCAAAGCTTTCCCGGGGCACATCATTGTTGGCCTTGATGCTAAGGACGGTATGGTGGCGATCAATGGTTGGGCTGAGATCACTGATCACAATGTGGTCGATCTGGCGAAACAATTTGAAAATGATGGTGTGTCATCAATTGTTTATACCGATATCGGCCGCGATGGCATGATGCAAGGTGTGAATGTCGAAGCAACAACGGCATTGGCGGAAGCGATTAACATTCCAGTGATTGCCTCTGGTGGTATCACCAACTTAGACGACATTCGTAACTTATGTGCAGCGCCAACCAATAATATTACCGGTGCTATTACGGGTCGTGCGATTTATGAAGGCACGTTAGATCTAGCTGAAGCACAACAGTTAGCTGACCAGTTGAGTGCCTGATCATGGGTTTAGCGAAACGCATTATTCCTTGTTTAGATGTAGATAACGGTCGCGTTGTTAAAGGCGTGCAATTTGTCGATATCCGCGATGCCGGTGATCCGGTTGAAGTGGCGCGTCGTTATAACCAAGAAGGCGCTGATGAAATTACGTTCTTGGACATTACGGCGACTTCGGATAATCGCGACACCATTGTGCATGTGGTTGAGCAAGTCGCATCAGAGGTATTCATCCCGCTGACTGTGGGCGGTGGTATTCGTAAGCCCGATGATGTGCTGACCATGTTGAATGCCGGTGCAGATAAGGTCTCGATCAATTCTGCTGCGGTATTCAATCCCGAGTTTGTCAAACAAGTAACCGATCGTTTTGGCTCGCAATGCATTGTGGTTGCGATCGATGCCAAGCGTGTTGATGACCATTGGGAAATCTTTACCCATGGCGGTCGCAAGCCAACCGGTATTGATGCCATCGAGTGGTCAGCTAAGATGACCGAGTATGGCGCAGGCGAGATTTTGCTCACGAGTATGGATCGTGATGGCACCAAGATTGGTTTTGATAACGAATTGGTTCGTGCCGTTGCAGAGGCGGTATCGATTCCTGTGATTGCTTCAGGTGGCGTGGGGGAGTTGCAGCATCTGGTTGATGGCGTGAAAAAAGGTGGCGCGGATGCGGTCCTTGCAGCGTCGATTTTCCACTTTGCGGAATACACTGTGGGTGAAGCCAAGCGCTTCATGGCGGATCAAGGTATCGAGGTGAGATTATGAGTGATGTACTCAACCGATTGGCTGCGGTGCTCGAGGAGCGTAAATCAGCTGAGGCTGACAGTTCATATGTAGCGTCTTTGTATGCCAAGGGCCTTGATGCGATCTTGAAAAAGATTGGTGAAGAGGCGACCGAGACTGTGATGGCGGCAAAAGATGGCGCTAAAGATAAAATCGTGTACGAAACCGCTGACTTGTGGTTTCACAGCATGGTCTTGCTAGCGCAGCAGGGACTCTCACCACAGGATGTCCTAGAAGAACTTGATCGTCGTTTTGGATTATCTGGTCACGACGAGAAAGCCGCCCGAAAAGACTAAATGTCGGTATGATTCGACAACTAACGCTGCGGCACAGCAGCGAACCAAAGAAGTGAGGAAAATAAAATGGGTTTTGGTGGAATCAGTATTTGGCAGCTGCTAATTATTTTGGCCATCGTTTTGGTCCTATTTGGTACTAAGCGTCTGCGTAACATCGGTAGCGATCTTGGTGGTGCTTTCAAAGGCTTTAAGAGCGCGATGAAAGACGACAAGAAAGATGAGTCTGAGAAGCTTGAGAAAGCTGATGAGAAAGTCATCGACGGCGAAACTGTTCGCGAAGAAAACAAAGACAATACAAAGTAATTTTTCTGAGTCTTTGACATGACTGAGGTTGGTTTTTTCGAAATCATCCTGATCGGCATTATTGCGCTGATCGTGATTGGTCCCGAGCGTTTACCCGGCTTAGCCCGTACTGCAGGTATGTGGGTGGGTCGTGCGCGTCGCATGGTGAGCAATGTTAAAAAAGATATCGAAAAAGAAATTGAAGCTGATGAGTTAAAGAAAACGCTCGCAGCGCAGAAGCAAGCGTTTGAAGATGCTTCATCGACCAGTTCTTTCCAAGAAATCATCGACGATACTAAGAAAGATTTTGCCGATGTCAAAAAAGACATGACGATCGAAGAAGCAGATGAGACAAAGCCGGCAACACCGGAAGACAAAGCCTCTGCTGGCGGCAATTCGCCGTAATCCATGAGCAATCTAGAAGAACAACCACTGATTTCGCATCTGCTTGAGTTGCGTACTCGCGTTACCCGTATGGTGATCGCGATATTAGTGCTATTGGTTGCGTTCTTCCCCTTTGGAAATGATATCTACATTTTTGTTGCAGCACCTTTGATGGATGTTATGCCTGAAGGTACGTCGATGATTGCAACGCAGGTGGCTTCGCCATTCTTAACACCGTTCAAATTAGCGCTGGTTACTGCGGTCTTTGTGGCAATGCCTTATCTGTTACATCAGCTATGGTCATTTATTGCGCCAGGTTTGTATCAGCATGAGAAACGGTTGGCGGTCCCATTGTTGGCTTCAAGCGTTATTTTGTTTTACGCCGGCGCGGCCTTTGCATATTTTGTGGTGTTCCCTCTGGTCTTCGCGTTCCTCACAAGCGTGGCGCCAGAAGGTGTCGCTGTTGCGACCGATATCACGGCGTATTTAGATTTTGTCTTAACCCTCTTCTTTGCTTTTGGTATTTCATTTGAAGTGCCCATTGCCACAATTTTGATTGTGCTAGCGGGCATGACAACACCAGATAAGTTGGCGCAGAAGCGTCCATTTGTCGTGGTGGGCGCTTTTGTTATCGGCATGTTGCTCACTCCGCCTGATGTCATCTCACAAACCTTGTTAGCTGTGCCGATTTGGTTGCTATTTGAGGTGGGTATCTTTTTCTCACGTCTATTGAAGAGAAAGCCAAAAGCTTCAGAGGAAGAAAAGAGTATTGGTGGTGCCTTAACCACGAC
>CAZEWM010000060.1:2508-5664 GCA_964516045.1 uncultured Gammaproteobacteria bacterium | reverse complement strand
CCATTACCTAAGCCAACACCAGTCCATTCACCACGACCAAATGCAATCAGCGCTTGTGTTAACTGCCAACCACTATCTTGAGCATGATCCCAAGGATTTAAGAACGCTTTAACTCGCTCAAGACGCCAAGGCGATGTCCACAAGATGATCGATACTGCTGCTGCCGCTAAGGCCAATAGCGCGCCAAACTGCCACAATGGCGCACCCGCCAAGAACAGCAGACCAAGCGCAATCGCAAGCAACAGTACTGTGCTACCTAAATCAGGCTGTAGCATCAAGAAAATACAAGCCACTACCAAAACAATAAACGGCTTAGCAACACCCCAAACCGTATGAGCCACCTCTAACTGGCGACGCACAAGATAGCCAGCCAAAAAGAGCACTACAAATAACTTCATAAATTCAGATGTCTGCAAACTAATGGGGCCGAGAACAACCCAACGGGTTGCACCATTCTTAGAAACACCCAAGCCTGGAATAAATACAATCGCTAGCAACAATAAGCCAAGGATATAAAGATGAGTGCTGTAACGCTTCCACCACTCAACTGGCGTGAAGTAAACAAATACCGCACCTATGATACCTATCAAAACAGCAAATAAGTGTCGATCAACAAAGCGGAACTCATCGCCACGCAATGCGCCACGCGGCATTGATGCTGAGGCAACCATCACAATACCGAAACCAACAAGGGCAATTGCAGCCACCAACAACCAAAAGTCAAAACGACTTTCGATTGGCTTATAACTTGCTTTTAGCTGCGACGGCTTCTTCATGACAGCAACCGCCTTACCGCAGCAACAAACATCTCACCGCGTTGAGCAAAGTTTTTATATTGATCAAGGCTTGCGCAAGCAGGTGACAGCAACACATGATCGCCCGACTTGGCCAATTGATGTGCTAACTCAACCGCTTGCTGCATGTTCTCAGCATCACGCACTTCACATGACGGAGGGATAACCGCAGCCATTTGCTTTGCATCACGCCCCATCAAAACAACTGCACGCGCTGTTTTCTCAAGAATCGGAGTCAACTCAGTTAGGTCAGCACCTTTACAATCACCACCAAGCAAAACAACCGCATTCGCCTGATCGTTATATAAACCTAATAAAGCTGCAGCGGTGGCGCCTAAATTTGTCGCCTTACTATCGTTATACCAACGCACGCCATCTTTCTCTGCAACATATTGGGTACGATGCGGCAAACCCGGGAACTCGCGCAAAACGTCAGCCATCACAGCAGGTGAAAAACCCATGCTGCAACCAATCGCCAGTGCCGCTAATGCATTAGCTTGATTATGTTTTCCAGGAATGCGCAGCTGGCTTATCGGCATGAATGGCAACTCACCACGGCAGAAGTAAGCCTCACCCTCATGCTCGCTAATACCAAAACTTTTATCGCTTGTTGGCTTTCCACTACTGAAGGTCCAGCCTTCATCGTCAGCCAACATCGCCATTACGCGCGGGTCATCGGCATTACGAATACCCACCATGGCATGGCGATAAATGGTTGCTTTAGCGTCAGCGTAATCTTCAATCGAATCGTAACGATCCATATGATCCGCTTGGATATTCAGCACACAACTCACTGCTGGCGCTAAGCTTTGGGTACTTTCTAATTGGAAGCTCGAAAGCTCCAACACATAAAGATCCACATCTGGCTGAACAAGATCCAAGGCCGGGATTCCAAGATTGCCTCCAACAGCAACATGACGACCTGCCGCTTTTGCCATCTCACCCACTAACGTGGTGACTGTGCTCTTGCCATTTGAACCCGTAATCGCTACGACTGGCGCATTAACTGCTCGAGCAAATAACTCGATATCACCCATTACCTCTGCACCGGATGTAATCGCCGCTTGAATCTCGGGTGTTGATAACGCAACACCAGGGCTCACCACTAAGCGGTCACCCATCTTGAATAGCTCAACATCAAAGGCACCCAGGAACACAGGCACATCTGGCATTTCTGACTGCAACTCATGAATACCCGGTGGTTGCTCACGCGAATCAATTACCGCAAAAGGTCTGCCACGTTTATACAAGTGACGCGCAACCGATAAACCTGTGACACCCAAACCCACAACCAATGTCTTTGGCATGTTTGGTGCTTGTTCAAATTGGTCAATCAAGGCGTTCATCATTAGCGCACCTTCAAGCTTGCCAAACCAACAAGCACCAAGATGACGGTGATAATCCAGAAACGCACAATAACGCGAGGCTCTGGCCAACCTTTCAATTCAAAATGATGATGAATCGGCGCCATTCTAAAAATGCGCTTACCGGTGAGCTTAAATGAGGCCACTTGCATGATGACCGACAAGGTCTCCATGACAAAGATGCCGCCCATGATGAACAGTACAACTTCTTGTCTCACAACGACAGCAACAACACCCAACGCAGCACCAAGCGCCAATGAGCCGACATCACCCATAAACACCATTGCGGGATACGCGTTAAACCACAGGAAGCCCAAGCCAGCGCCAACTAAAGCACCACAGAAAATAGCTACCTCACCAACACCTTGAAGATTAGGGATGAACAAATAGTTAGCAATCTGCGCGTGACCAGATGCGTACGCAAAGATTCCTAAGGCACCCGCGACAAGCACCGTTGGCAAGATCGCTAAACCATCTAAACCATCCGTTAGATTGACAGCATTAGATGAACCCACAATGACAAAATAGGTCAGCACCATAAAGAATGGGCCAAGATCGATTAGCACATCTTTAAAGAAAGGCAGGATCAGTTGCGTCTCAGCTGGAGCAACAGCCGTTATATAAAGAACATAAGCCGCAGCACCACCAAACAATGACTGCCAAAAGTATTTCCAACGTCCTGGTAAGCCGCGCGAATCTTTCAGCACGAGCTTACGGTAGTCGTCATACATACCAATTAAGCCGAAGCTTAAGGTCGTTAATAAAACAATCCAGACATAACGATTCGACAGATCAGCCCATAACAAAGTAGAGATCGCAACCGCCACCAAAATCAGCGCGCCACCCATTGTTGGGGTGCCTGCTTTTTTAAGATGTGACTGAGGACCATCATCACGCACCGTTTGGCCAACCTTATATGCCGTCAAACGACGAATCATTGCAGGCCCAACCAAGAATGAAATCATCAACGCTGTAAGCACTGCCAAAATGGCACGCAA
>CAZEWM010000060.1:0-2408 GCA_964516045.1 uncultured Gammaproteobacteria bacterium | reverse complement strand
CAGATAGACCAAAGCCAACGCACTTCACATCACTGGCTTTTGCAATCCACTGATCTGCAAATCGATCATCAGCGTTATAGACGAAGACGCCACCATCCTTTAGGCCATGCAAAATTTCAGACTTAGCCTTCGCCACGCCCGCCAAATCACCGAAGCCTTCAAGATGCGCACGACCAGCATTATTTAGGAGCGCCACATCCGGACGGCAAATACGTGACAGGTAATCAATCTCGCCATGATGATTAGCGCCCATCTCAATCACCGCATATGACTCATCTTGTAAACGCATAAGCGTTAGCGGCATACCAATGTCGTTATTCAGATTGCCTTTTGTTGCCAAGGTAGGCGCAACCTGCGTCAAGATCGCCGCAATCATCTCTTTAACGGTCGTCTTACCATTACTACCGGTTAATCCAACAACCTTTGCAGAACTTTTATCTCGCCAAGCTGATGCCAAGGCGCCAAGCGCAAGACGAGTGTCTTTAACCTTTATTGAAGCGCATATCGCGTCATCACGTGAAATAACAACACCCACTGCTTTATCACAGGCTTGATCTACATGGTTGTGCGCATCAAAACGCTCACCTTTCAACGCAAAAAACAAATCACCCTTCGATAGGGTTCGTGTATCTGTGCTGACAGCTGAAAATTCAGCATCACTTCCATGCAACACACCATTCATTGCGGCTGCAGCTTCTGACAATGCAAAACGAATCACGCCGCCACCTCAGTGAGCACGCGTTCTGCTACTGCTTGATCAGAGAAAGCAATTTTCCGTCCTTCAATTTCTTGATACGCCTCGTGGCCTTTGCCCGCAATCAAAACCACATCATCTATTGATGCTGCAGCAATCGCTTTAGCAATTGCCTTCTCCCGATCGCGCTCAACATGCACCGATTCTGTTAGCTGCATGCCTTGTTTGATTTGATTGATAATCTCATCGCCCGATTCATCACGAGGATTGTCATCTGTGAGCCAGATTATATCCGCGTGCTTTTGTACTGCCGCACCCATCAAAGGGCGCTTCATGGCATCGCGATTACCACCGCAGCCAAACACACAAACCAATTGACCATCACATTGCTGACGCAATACGGATAACACTTGATCAAGCGCATCTGGTGTATGCGCAAAGTCGACAATCACTAATGGCGCTTTATCACTGCGAATCACCTGCATGCGACCAGGTACTGATTTGACCGCCTGAAGCACCTCTATTGCCGTCTCTAACGGCATCTCCCATGAAAGAAGAACACCCAGCGATAACAATAAGTTTTCAGCGTTAAACTCACCCATTAACTCACTACTAATGGATCCTGTGCCCCAACTAGAATCAAATGTAATCTTCAATCCAGTTGACGAACTGTTTACAGAGCTTGCCGCAATGAAACGATCTGCCACATCTGACTTTTGATTCTTCAAGCTAACTGCAACAAAAGATTGATCGCGACCATATTGTGCAACCATGGATGCGCCATGCGCATCATCCACATTCACTACCGCATGCATCACACCTGCACGTCGGAAAAGACGTGTTTTTGCCGCAGCATAGGCTTCCATTGTTTTGTGGTAATCCAAATGATCTTGCGACAAATTGGTAAAGACAACCGTATGGAAAGTAACGCCTGCAACCCTCGATTGATCTAAAGCATGCGATGACACTTCCATCGCTATTGCTTTTGCGCCCTGACTTAATTGACGCGCAATCTCAGCCTGCAAAGCAACTGGATTCAAGGTGGTGTGCGAACTAGGCAAAAGGTCACCAAATAACCCATTCCCCAGTGTGCCAAGCACACCTGCTGATATTTTTTGCGACAAAGCTGCCGCAACATAATGCGCAACACTACTTTTACCGTTTGTGCCGGTAATGCCGACAACGCGCAATGACTGCGATGGATAGCCAAAGAAACGTGAAGCTAACTGACCAACCTTTCGACCCAAATCTTCAACTAAGATAATAGGCAACCCATATCGACCCGCCGCATCTGCAATCGAAACACGATCCCAGCGACCACCGACCTCAGCAACTACTGCAACCGCACCGGCTTCAGTTACCTCTTTTAAATAGTCAAGCCCGTGATGTGTCGCACCAACCACCGCACAAAACAGTGACCTTTGCTGAATGTCGCGACTATCCATAGAGATAGCATTGATGAGTAAACGTGATGCCGATCCACTATCAGCAACACCTTTTAGCAACTCGCCAAGCAACATTGACTTTTGATCAGGGCGACACGCCATTAACGCACCCCCTGTGAAGCCAAACGAACATCAGGCTTTTCAGCATCTGGCTTAACATTCATTAAACGCAATGCTTCAGACATGGTTTTTGAAAACACAGGACCCGCAACTAGGCCGCCGTAATAATGCTTACCTTTAGGCTCATCCACCATCACAACCATAGCGAG
>CAZEWM010000059.1:0-5827 GCA_964516045.1 uncultured Gammaproteobacteria bacterium | reverse complement strand
CCGACTGGAAGCGCGCATAAGGACACATGTAGGTACACACCTGCTCACGCGCCCAGCCTGCCATCACATACGTCGTCGACATTAAGAACAGCGTCGTCGCATACGCTGGGAAAGGCGCATTACCTGTCGCCAGATCCACAACCAACTCAGGCGCATTACCCCAATAAATGGTGAAGGTTAAACCGGTCAGTAAGGCGACAACCAACCACAGCAGATGCGTCAGACCTAACTTAACAATCTTCTCTGCATTCCAAGGCTGCTTTTCTAAACGAATACGCGCTGGACGCTCGCCTTGAACAAGCCTCTCAACAAAAACGAACACATCGGTCCATAAAGTTTGAAAACAGAAGTAACCACAGAACACACGACCAGCAAGACCCGTGACAAAGAACATCAGGTAAGCACCGATCATTAAAAGACCTGCAAGCCAAAAGATATCTTGCGGGTAGACCACTAAGTCAAACAAGTAGAACTTACGCCCAACCAGGTCAAACAAGACTGCTTGATCAGGGCCCGCTTCGCGCTCCCAACGCATCCAAGGCAGCAAGAAATACATGCCGTAAGCGACCGCAAGGATTGCCCACTTAAGATTACGAAAGCGACCTTTGACCGATCGAGGAAAGATCGATTGGCGCTTTTGATAAAGGCCTTGTTCTTCACCTAGCATGATGATGTCTCTGCTAATTCTTTTAAGAAACAACAAAGGGGCGCGAACGCCCCTTGTTAGATTGTATTAGTACCCAAAAAAGGCACTAGGTGGAGTCAACTTACTGACCACCACCTAAGCCGTGAACGTAAACGGTCAACAACTTAATTTCGGTTTCACTCAAGCGCTCAGACCATGCTGGCATCTTGCGCTGAATACCGTCTTTAATCACTTTGCTGATAACTGCAACTTTCTCTTTATTAGTTTCTGCGCCAGGTACATTAGCGACTGTCCAAACCGCATCAGTTAAGTTCGCTGCACCTTGTGAGTACATACCCGTACCCGCTGATGTATGACAGTAGTAACAACCACCTTCATCACCTTGGAAGATCGCTTTACCTGCTGATGCTTTTGCTGCATCAGCATCTAGGCCAGACATGGTCATAACATAGTTAGCAACTTGATCGATTTTCTCGTTTGATAAGACTTCACCAAACGCAGGCATGTAACCATTACGGCCGGCAACGATTGCATGTTGGATTTGACTCAACTTACCCCCCCACAACCACGCATCATCACGTAAGTTTGGGTACAAGCCGACTATCGCAGGTTGACCACCCACACCATGGCATGCTGCACAGTTATCAGCGAACAAGACTTTTGCGAGCGACTGAGTAAATGCCGTCATATCTGGGTCGTTAACAATCTCTTCGTACGAAGCTGCAGATACCTTTTTCAAGTATTCCGCCTGCTTCATTGCCTCTGTTCCAGACTGCATGTCTTTTATGAATTCTGCTCGCGTATTCCAACCCATAGTGACTTCTTCACCTTTTGAGTTTTGGAAGGTCGTTGTCGCAATACCTTTAGTGTATGTATCACCAATAGGCCAAGCTGGATAAAGCACCCAGTAAGCTACAGTGAATACGCATGTCGCGTAAAAAGTCCACAACCACCAGGTTGGCAACGGGTTGTTAAATTCCTGCAGGTCACCGTCCCACGCGTGACCGGTTGTTTGTACCGCTTTATTCTGCGACTGATCAGCCATTGTCTTGATCCTTTTTATTTAACTTATCGCTCTGCTCATCTTCAAGAAAAGGAATGTTCTTGTATGACTCCAAACGCTCACTCCGTTTTTTACCAGTGAACACATAGAACAAGATTCCTACGAATGTCACAAAGAAAATCACTAGCGCCAAAGGCTTTGTGTTTTCCATTGATGACAACCACTCAAACATGTCAGACCGAATACGCCTTTAGAACTCTTAATTAACGGAACTCAGCAAAGTAGCCTTCGTCATATTTCGAGAAGTCCACCATTGTGCCTAGTACCTGCAAGTAAGCTACCAACGCATCCATCTCAGTCAACCTGGTGTTATCACCATCCCAATTCTGAGATTGCGCTTGCGCAATGAGGTTTTTCTCTGCTTTGTTGATATCCAACATTTCAGCAACTTCAGCACCAAACTTTTCTACATTAGCTGCGTACTCCTCATCATTTGCCGAATAAGGCACACCAACTGTTCTCAACGTACGCATGCGCGCATCAATATCAGAGTAGTCCAGATCATTTTCCAACAACCATGGGTAGCTCGGCATGATGGACTCAGGCACAACATCACGTGGGTTGTTCAAATGCTGGGTTTGCCATGCATTAGAGTACTTACCACCAACGCGTGCCAAATCAGGGCCGGTACGCTTAGAACCCCATTGGAATGGGTGATCGTACTGAGACTCTGCAGCTAATGAGTAATGACCGTAGCGCATATCCTCATCACGGAATGGACGGATCATTTGTGAGTGACAGGTATAGCAACCTTCGCGCACATAAATATCACGACCACGCTGTTCAAGCGGGGTGTATGGACGTACGCCATCGACTTTTTCGATGGTGTCATCGATGTAGTACAAAGGTGCAATTTCAACCAAACCACCAATGCTGATCGCCAAGAGTGTCAGCACGATCATTAGACCAGAGTTAATTTCGATACTTTCGTGACTAAATTTCATCATTAGTTACCTCAATTAAACCTTAGCCATCTTCGCTGCAATCTTCGCTTCGATTGCCGCCTGCTCTTGCTTAGCCGTGCGGATAGTCATGTAGACGTTGAACACCATAGTCAGAATACCTGCCACGAAGAACATGCCGCCCAACATACGAACCACAAGCGGCCAATGCATAAAGGTCACAGTTTCAACGAAGGTATATGCCAAGTTGCCGTAATCATCGAAAGCACGCAGCATCAAACCTTGACCGATACCCGAAACCCACATCGCAGCGATGTAAAGCACGATACCGATGGTCGCCAACCAGAAATGAACATAGATCAAACTTTGGCTCCACATACGGGTTTCCCAAAGGCGTGGAATCAAGTGATAAAACGAACCAAATGAAACCATTGCCACCCAACCCAATGCACCTGAGTGCACGTGGCCAATTGTCCAGTCAGTGTAGTGAGACAAGGCGTTAACTGACTTCAATGACATCATTGGACCCTCAAAAGTCGACATGCCGTAGAAAGACAGAGAAGTAATCAAGAACAACATGATTGGGTCGGTACGTAACTTATCCCAAGCACCTGACAAGGTCATGATGCCGTTGATCATGCCACCCCATGATGGAAGCAACAATAAGATAGAGAAAGCCGCTGCCAATGATGACGTCCAGTCTGGCAATGCCGTCCAATGAAGGTGGTGACCACCAACCCACATGTACATAAAGCTAAGTGCCCAGAAGTGAACAATCGATAAACGGTAAGAGTAAATAGGACGACCCGCTTGCTTAGGTACGAAGTAGTACATCATACCCAAGAAGGCTGCAGTCAAGAAGAAACCTACTGCATTGTGGCCGTACCACCATTGCACCATCGCATCTTGAACGCCTGAGTAAACACCATAAGCAGAGGTATTAAACAGACCAACAGGGACTGCAATGTTACGACCAATGTGCAGAATTGCGGTTGCCAAAATAAAGGCTAAGAAGAACCAGTTAGCAACATAGATGTGCGGTTGTGAACGGCGACGCAAAGTGCCTACAAATACAATGAAGTACGCAACCCAAACAACAGCGATCGCAATATCGAGATACCAAGGAAACTCAGCATACTCTTTACCGTCGGTAATACCGTTCATGTAACCCAGTACACCTAATAAGATGCCGCCTTGCCAACCCCAGAAGGTGAACTCAGCTAGACCCTTAGAGATAAGAGGTGTTTGGCAGGTACGCTGCACGATGTAGTAAGAGGTCGCAAATAGCGCACTACCACCAAAACCGAAGATAACCAGCGTGGTATGCACTGGGCGAAGACGACCAAACGTAATCTGCGCGATATCAAAGTTTAAGAATGGGAACGCCAATTCAGCCGCAATGTAGGTACCAGCAGACATGCCAAGTACACCCCACACCAGGGCCATGATCGCGAACTTCTTAATAATGTCGTAGTTGTACTGCGTATCCGCAGCGACTGCACCATGAGCCATAGGATTAACCCCAACCTAGTCGTTTTCTTTATGAACTTTCCCTAAAGACCACATCCAAACAGGTTGAAGTGACCTTTAGAGAAAGCTCTTCCACTTAAAGCAAGCGCATTTTGCCCTTTGCTTAACACAAAGTTTTTGACCTATGCCAAAACTTTGCCAATTACGGCTTAGCCTACCCTATTAATAATAAGGGTGCGAAATGGTAGGGAATATAGGTTTATTAGTCAATGTTGATATAGCGCGACAAAAGTCATTCAAGACCGCATCAGAAACCACTAACCAACTGTTTATTAACTAATTAATAAGCTTAGGAGCTTTTTTGGCGGATCTTCAGCCAAAAAACATCGAAGAAAGAAAATGCTCGGGCAGTCAGGTACCACCAAGAAAGAAACATACAAGCGAGAAAATTGGGCGCAAAACCACCGAGCCACTTAAAGGCTCCGGCAAAACTAAGCGTCAAAGCAACAACCGGATACACCAACAGCCAACGCCACTCACCTGTGACTATCGGCAGCAGTAACGCCACCAAAAAGCTCAGTGCATGAAGCAATACCAACGCTGGAATCTTAGATGAGGTGATCTGCTTCCAGGTTTGAAAGTTACCTTTCCCATGCCAACGCTCGCGACGAAAAAAATGTCCCAAATCATTTGGGTAACCCATATGCACAGCGTGCAATTGCTTATCGCAGCGAATCATTGCTCCGTTGCGTTGAGCCCGTAGACAGATTTCAGTGTCCTCGCCTGTTTCAAGCGTTTCATCAAATCCACCAATCTGGTCAAACAAGCTGCGCGACATCATCAAATGGCCGCCATTCACAAATACATCTTGTCGTTCGAACAAAGGACCAAACCATGCTTTGGCAATCCAACTTGCCTCAGGGTCAACATCTAAAGTCGAACCCGTCACCAACTTATTGGCTCTAATTTCAGGCAACAGTGATTCAAAACGATCAATCCATTGATCGGTTAAGTAAACATCACCATCTATAAAGATCAGCACATCACCTTTTGCCTGAGCGACGCCAATATTGCGCACTTTGGCTGGCGTCGTTTTATAAGGGACTGAAATCACCCGAGCACCTTCTGCCGCAGCTAAAGCCGCTGTTTCATCGGTAGAGGCATTATCAACAACAATGATTTCGTAATCCTGACGACCCTTTAAATAGGTATTAATAGAACGCAAATCACGCTGAATAAAGCGCGCTTCGTTTTGAGCAGGGATTACAAATGAAATGAAGGACATCCTGTCGTCTCTTGCCACATCACTGTGGAGTAATGAACTTGGCGCCCCTTATCGGCAGCACCAAATAGGAATTTAATTCATAAATAGCGGAACGTAATGATCGACCAGCAATAAGGCAAAGAGGATCATCAAATACACGATGGAGAAGCCAAAGGTCTTCATTGGAAGCTTCTCGTTATCATCACGATATAAGCGCACGGCATAGACCATGAACATCAAGTTCAATGCGACCGCACCCACCAAGTACAACCAACCACTCATGCCATAGCTGAATGGCAATAAGGTCACAACAAACAGCAGAACGGTGTAAAGCAGAATCTGAAGGCGGGTGTAATCCTTACCATGGGTGACCGGCAACATGGGCATACCGACTTTTTTGTAGTCATCCGCACGATGAATCGCCAAGGCCCAGAAATGCGGTGGCGTCCAAGTGAAGATAATCAAGAACAACAGCAAAGCAC
>CAZEWM010000058.1:3194-5867 GCA_964516045.1 uncultured Gammaproteobacteria bacterium | reverse complement strand
TGGGTGTGGGTTCTTACGCAACGGTTTGGTCATTCAAATTGTTGAGTATGAATGCAATCCCTGCGGTCATCTTTGCAGTTGCACTATCGGCAATCTTTGCCGTTGTGATTGGCTATTTGTCGCTACGACGTTCGGGTATCTATTTCTCGATCCTGACATTGGCGTTCGCACAGATGTCATACAACATGGCTTACTCAGTACTCACGCCTATCACCAATGGTGAGACTGGCTTGCAGTTGAAGTCGAGTGATCCACGTGTCTTAGATGCAGCGCTGGGCGTTGAGCCTCAAGCGGTACCGCTTGCGGATCTGTTTGGTATTACCTTGAATGGTTATGCTGGCTTCTATTTCTGTGCAGCGATTTTGATCTTGGGCTTCTGGCTCTCGATGAAGATCTTCCGTTCGCCATTTGGTATGAAGTTGGTTGCGATCAAGTCTAACCAAACGCGTATGGAGTTCACCGGCTTTAGTCCACGTCCTTACTTGTTAACTGCCTTTGTTATATCAGGTGTGTATGCAGGTTTGGCAGGTTCATTGATGGCGATTGTTGACCCGCTTGCAGGTGCAGAACGTATGCAATGGACCGCATCAGGTGAGGTGGTCTTGATGACGATCTTGGGTGGTGTAGGCACATTGTTTGGCCCGATCTTGGGTGCAGCAACTATTAAATACTTCGAGAACATCTTCTCAGCGGTTAACGATCAAGTGTTGCAGTCTGCGTATAGCTTTATGCCCGAATGGCTCAGTGATATCGCGATTCTGCTGACTCGTCCATTCGTGGGTGAAGGTTGGCACTTGATGTTGGGTGTGTTGTTTATGGCGATCATCATCTTCTTGCCGGGTGGCATTATTGAAGGTGTACGTCGTATCGGTGGCATCTTCAAAAAGTCGAAGCAGATTGAGGAGGATGCATAATGAGTAAGCGTCATGTCTTATCGATTGCTGGGGTAAATAAAACCTTTGGTGGTCTTAAAGCCCTCACGGATATCAATCTGAATATCGAAGAGGGTAAAACTCACGCGATCATAGGTCCTAACGGTGCAGGCAAATCAACCTTGTTGAATACTTGCATCGGTCGTTTGAAGCCAGATAACGGCACCATCACCTTTGAGGGTACCGATCTAACAGGCGGCAACATGACACCGCATGGTATCAACCAGTTGGGTGTGTCACGGGTATTCCAGACGCCAGAAATCTTCCCTGATCTGACCTTGCTTCAGAATGTGATGATTCCTGCGTTTGCAAAACGTGATGGCGCCTTTAGCTTCAACGTGTTCAAAGGTCTTCGCGAAGAGAAGCAATTGCGCGATGAAGCAATGCATCTATTGGAAGATTTCGAGATGCAAAACTTGGCTCATGTACATGCGGGTAGCTTGTCACGTGGTAACAAGCGTCGTCTTGAGTTAGCGATGTGTTTGATTCAACACCCGAAGCTATTGTTGTTGGATGAGCCGACTGCAGGTATGGCGCGTCACGACACCAACCGAACTATCGATTTGTTGAAAAAGATTAAAGAGCGCGGCATGACTAAGGTCATCATTGAGCACGATATGCATGTGGTATTCAGCTTGGCTGACCGCATCAGTGTATTGGCGCAAGGCGCGATTATCGCCGAAGGCACACCGGATGAAATTAAAGGTCATCCAAAAGTGCGTGAGGCTTACTTGGGGACTGCAGAGATATGACATTCAGTACCACAAAAGCACCAAAATCAGAGCCCATTAAAGCGCGTGGTCCATCGCCAGCGTTTTTCTCAGCGTGGGATCTTCATTCTTATTATGGTGAGAGCTATATCGTTCAAGGCGTTAGCTTTGATATTCGCGAAGGTGAGATCTTGGCATTACTGGGCCGTAACGGCGCGGGTAAGACCTCGACTTTACGTTCTATCGCACGTGCGGCCGATCCTGAGATGCGTCATGGTGAGGTTTGGTTAGATCACAAACCGATTCACACTATGAAGGACTACCAAGCGGCTCAAGAAGGTATTCAGTTAGTACCCGAAGACCGTCGTGTTATTCCGGGTCTCACGGTTCAAGAAAACTTAGAGCTCTCTCAGATTGCACCGCCAATCGGTTGGTCAATCGAGCGTATCTACGAGCACTTCCCACGTTTGGCTGAGCGTCGTAATCAAATCGGTACCACCTTGTCTGGTGGTGAGCAGCAGATGCTTGCGGTTGCTCGTGCTTTGGCGCGGGATGTAAAACTGTTGTTGTTGGATGAACCTTACGAGGGTCTCGCGCCGGTTATTGTGCAAGAGATCGAGCGTATCTTGGAAGGTATCCGTGAGCTCGGTATCACCACAGTGATCGTTGAGCAGAACGCTATTGCAGCACTTAATCTGGCTGACCGCGCTGTCATCTTGGATATGGGGCAGGTGGTGTTTGACGGTACGGCGCAAGAGGTTCTAGATAACCACGAACTGCGCGAAGAATACCTCGCGATCTAAGGTTTCTGACGTAACTGAGAAAAACGCCGGTTTTTCCGGCGTTTTTTGTATCTAAATATAAGTTTTTGCGGTGTTTTTTTTGGTGTGGTGGTAATATACGCGCCTATTTGCCGTCGCTGTAAAACTTTTTCCTTAAAAATCAATAACTTGATTTTAAGTTGGCCGTGAGAGAGCAGGTTGTGGAGTCATACATCCGTTCCCTCAGGCAGAGAATGAATTTTTTCACTT
>CAZEWM010000058.1:0-3094 GCA_964516045.1 uncultured Gammaproteobacteria bacterium | reverse complement strand
CAGGTTGTGGAGTCATACATCCGTTCCCTCAGGCAGAGAATGAATTTTTTCACTTTCAAACCTTTAGAGAAGCAAGATGAAAGATCTTAGTTTGTACCGCAACATTGGTATTTTCGCGCACGTAGACGCGGGTAAGACCACCACCACCGAGCGTATCCTTAAGCTCACCGGCAAAATTCACAAGATCGGTGAAGTGCACGATGGTGCTGCTACCACCGACTTCATGGAACAGGAAGCTGAGCGTGGTATCACTATCCAATCAGCAGCGGTAACTTGTTTCTGGAATGGTCACCAGTTCAACATCATTGACACCCCTGGACACGTTGACTTCACTATCGAAGTGTATCGTTCGTTGAAAGTTCTCGACGGTGGTGTTGGTGTTTTCTGTGGCTCTGGTGGTGTAGAGCCTCAGTCAGAAACAAACTGGCGTTATGCAAACGAATCAGGCGTTGCTCGTGTTATCTACATCAATAAGCTTGATCGCCTAGGTGCAGATTTCTATAAAGTTGTAGAGCAGGTTGAACGCGTACTGGGTGCAAATCCATTGGTTATGGTTCTGCCAATCGGTCGTGAAGATGATTTCTCTGGTGTTGTAGACCTGATGACCATGAAAGCATGGGTATGGGACGACTCTGGTGATCCATTGAAATACGAGATCGTTGATATTCCAGCGGATATGCAAGCGGATGCTGAAGAGTGGCGCGCGAAGATGGTTGAGACTGCGGTTGAGCAGGACGACGATCTGATGGAAGCCTACTTGGAAGGTAATGAGCCTTCTGTTGAAGATCTTAAGCGTTGTATTCGTAAAGGTACTATCGCATTGGACTTCTTCCCAACGTACGCAGGTTCTTCATTCAAGAACAAAGGTGTTCAGTTGGTATTGGATGCGGTTGTTGATTACTTACCTAGCCCAACTGAAGTTGAGCCTCAGCCTGAAGTGGATATGGAAGGTAATGAGACAGGTAAGTTTGCGGTTGTTGATCCAGATGGTCCATTGCGTGCATTGGCATTCAAAATCATGGATGACCGTTTCGGCGCATTGACCTTTACCCGTATTTACTCAGGTAAGGTTAAGAAAGGTGACACCGTATTGAATACCTTCACTGGTAAGACTGAGCGTATCGGTCGTATCGTTGAGATGCAGGCGGATGACCGTATTGAGGTTGATTCAGCGCAAGCGGGCGACATCATCGCATTCGTTGGTTTGAAGAACACTCAAACTGGTCACACCTTATGTGATCAAAACAACCCAGCGACGCTGGAGCCAATGGTGTTCCCAGATCCTGTTATCTCTATCGCGATCAAGCCTAAAGATAAAGGTTCTAACGAGAAGATGGGTATTGCATTAAATAAGATGATGCAAGAAGACCCATCATTCCGCGTAGAGACTGATGAAGAGTCAGGTGAAACTATTATCAATGGTATGGGTGAATTGCACCTCGACATCAAGGTAGACATCTTGAAGCGTACCCACGGTGTTGAATGTATCGTTGGTAAGCCACAGGTTGCATACCGCGAAACCATCACTCAGCGTGTTGAAGATAGCTACACCCACAAGAAGCAGTCGGGTGGTTCTGGTCAGTTCGCTAAGATCGACTACATCGTTGAGCCAGGTGAGCAAAACTCAGGTTTCACCTTCGAATCAGTGGTTACCGGTGGTAACGTACCTCGTGAATTCTGGCCTGCAGTTGAGAAAGGTTTCTCAGTGAGCATGGCAAAAGGCCCAATGGCTGGCTTCCCATTGCTTGACGTAAAAGTAACCTTGACTGACGGTGGTTTCCACGCCGTTGACTCATCAGCGATCGCATACGAAATCGCAGCGAAAGGTGCCTATCGTCAGACAGTGCCAAAAGCTGGCATGCAGTTGCTTGAGCCTATGATGAAGGTTGACGTGTTCACACCTGAAGATCACGTTGGTGACGTTATCGGTGACTTGAACCGTCGTCGCGGCATGATCCAAGGTCAAGAAGCATCATCTACTGGTGTTCGCGTTAAGGCTGAATGTCCACTTTCTGAAATGTTCGGTTACATCGGTGACCTGCGTACCATGACGTCAGGTCGTGGCCAGTTCTCGATGGAATTCGCGCATTACTCACCATGTCCAAACAATGTTGCGGAGCAGGTGATTAAGGAAGTGAAAGAGCGCAGAGAAGCTGACAAATAAGTCGCTTTTAAGCCCTCTAAAAAACCGAGCTTTCGAGCTCGGTTTTTTTTCGCTGCTTGTCAGGCAGCTTTGTGTTTATATGGGCTTATTCAGGATGGATAAGACCGGAGTCATCGATGATTTTCAAACAGCTTTTTGAACCCGATTCATGTACCTACACCTATTTGATTGGTTGTAGTGAGACCGGTGAGGCCGCATTGATCGACCCAGTGCTCGAAACCGCTGAGCGTGATCTGAGCGTGCTTAACTCACTTGGGTTAAAGCTGACTCATACCATCGATACGCATATCCATGCAGATCACTTATCAGGTGCTAAGCGATTAAAGTCACTAGCGGGTTCCACTATTTGTTATCCGGCAATGGATGAGCTGCAGTGTGCGGATATGGGTTTGCAAGAAGGTGTGCCCTTGAAGCTTGGCTCGCTTGAGATTCATCCACTGTTCACACCTGGCCATACCAATCATCACCATGCGTATTTGATTAATACGCCAGTGACCAGTCGCTTGTTTACCGGTGATGCGATGTTGATTGATGGTGTGGGTCGAACCGACTTTCAATCAGGTGATTCGGCAACTTTGTATAAAACGATTCAGCAAAAGTTCTTTACCTTGCCTGATGATACCTTGGTACATCCTGGACATGACTACGAAGGTCGTTGGGTGTCATCTATCGCACAAGAGAAAGCACGAAATGAACATATCGGTGGCGGTAAAACTCTGGATCAATTCATAGAGATCATGAATAACCTCAATCTGCCTTACCCGCGCAAGATCGACTTTGCGGTACCGGGTAATGAACTATGTGGTGAATGCCCTGGGAATGTGCCTGAAGAGTTCCGTGGTGCGTGCGCGAGGCATGACCAAGGATGATCTATATCGGTCGTATGAATCGCATGAAGGTCGTCAAGCATGTCGACTTTGGTGTGTATCT
>CAZEWM010000057.1:0-6139 GCA_964516045.1 uncultured Gammaproteobacteria bacterium | reverse complement strand
AGCCATGCTGAATGCAATATTCCAAACCTTGGTAGTAGCACGCTTCGAAATGCAGACTGTGATAATCCGCATGGCAGCCCCAGTGACGTCCATATAGCGTGTCTTTACCTATCAGGTTAAAGGCCGTGGCGATCACTTTGCCATCGAGCTTTGCTTGAACGAGCATAACGTTGTCCGGCATGGTTTTCGCTATTTGCTGAAAGAATGCGAGAGACAGGGTTGCCCAGCCACCGTATTTATCAAAGGTATCTTCGTAAAGCGTGTGAAATTCCTGCCAGTCAGCTTCAGTAGCGGTATGTCCGTTCAGCCATTCAAAGGTAAAGCCAGCATCGGTGACTTTTTTACGCTCTTTTCTGACGTTTTTACGTTTTGATGAGCTAAAGAACGAGAGGTAATGATCAAAGTCTGTGTAGCGTTCATTGGTCCAGTGGAACTGGCAACCAATGCGGCGCTCATATCGATTGCTCGTAAGTAGGGTTGTTTCCTGTTCAGGGGTAAACAACCAGTGAACTGATGAGCATTCTTGCGCTTTAGCCAGCGCAACAGCGGCATGGGCTAATTGTGTCTGCAGTGCTTTCTCATCTTGACCGGGTGAGATAAGCAGCTTAGGTCCGGTAGCCGGCGTATATGGCGCGCCACTGATCAGCTTTGGGTAATAACGTTTACCTTGTCGCTCATAGGCACTAGCCCATGACCAATCAAATACGAACTCTCCATAAGAATTTGTTTTGACATACATGGGAGCGGCGGCAACGAGCTTGCCATCGTCATAGATCGCCAGATGTTGTGGATACCAGCCAAACTTTTCACCCAAGCAATCATTTTGCTCAAGTGCGACTAAAAACTCGTGGCGCAGATAAGGGAAATCAGCGACATGACTCAACGCATTCCAGTCTTCGGCGGGAATGGTTGAGAGCTTGGCGATGATGTGAACGTCCTGTGCTGACATGCACGGAGTGTATCGTGAGGCCGTGCGAGAGAAACGCTAAAGAATGGGGTGTTAGGGCTGCAACAGGTGCAGCCCGTCCAGATCATTTCTCGAGAGCGTCGAGGTAACGTTCAGCATCCAGTGCAGCCATGCAGCCGGTACCTGCTGAGGTGATCGCTTGACGGTAGATGTGATCCATAACATCACCAGCTGCAAATACACCCTCAACCGATGATTGGGTTGCATTGCCTTCGGTGCCACTCTTAACTTTGATGTAACCGCCATTCATTTCAAGCTGACCTTCAAAGATGCCGGTGTTTGGCTTGTGACCAATCGCAACAAAGATGCCTTGTAGTTCGACATCTTCCGTTGAGCCATCTTCGGTACTCTTAATGCGCATACCGGTCACGCCCGTTTTATCACCCAACACTTCATCAAGCGTGCAGTTAGTTTTCAGCGTGATGTTGCCGTTGTTGACCTTGTCCATCAGGTGGTCTTGCAAGATCTTTTCTGCTCGGAAGGTATCTCGGCGGTGAACCAGAATAACTTCAGAGGCAATATTTGAAAGGTAAAGCGCCTCTTCTACAGCGGTATTACCACCACCGATCACTGCAACTTTCTGGTTTCGATAAAAGAAACCGTCACAAGTAGCACAGGCTGAAACGCCTTTGCCTTTAAAGGCTTCTTCTGAGTCGAGGCCAAGGTACATCGCAGAAGCACCTGTCGCGATGATGATCGCATCTGCGGTGTAGTGCGCGCTGTCACCCTTAAGTTTGAATGGGCGCACGCTGAAGTCAACTTCCGAGATGTAGTCAAAGATGATTTCGGTTTCAAAACGCTCGGCGTGTTGTTGCATGCGGGTCATGAGGTCTGGACCCATAACGCCATTGTTGTCGCCTGGCCAGTTATCGACATCGGTGGTGGTCATCAATTGACCGCCTTGCTCCATGCCGGTGACCAGCACGGGATTCAGATTTGCACGAGCCGCGTAGACCGCCGCGGTATAGCCCGCAGGTCCCGATCCCAAAATCAACAAACCGCAGTGTTTTGCATCGCTCATGTGTGAAATCTCCTAACAACATGTTTCTTTATTGGGGCGGTATCCTATAAGTGAGGGGCGGGTAGAACAAGGGCTAAGAACCCTTCAAAATGAACCTTTTCGATGTTGTCTTGAAATTGAGAAAAAAGCCACCCAAACGGTGAGTTTATGGGGCTGCTATGCGATAATTGAGTGAGGATTAACACTCGCTGTTATCTCATTGAAATTTTTACATTATCGGGATTCGCTTGAACCAATCTCTGCAAAAACGCGTTAAAGAAGGCGGCTTTCTGCTGCTTCTCGCTATCAGTCTCTTTTTCATGATGTCGTTGGTCAGCTATTCCGCTGAAGACCCAAGTTGGGGCTATGTGGGTCCGCGCTCAACAGCGCTGAACTGGGGTGGTCCGGCGGGCGCTTGGTTTGCCTCAGTGTTATTCACGCTGGTTGGCGTGATCGCCTATCTATTCCCGCTGATGGTCGGCTGGGCAGGTTGGCTGATGTTCCGAGATCGTAATAACGCCGAGCCCGTTCATCCGATGATGGGTGTTGCACGTTGGGTTGGTTTTATCTTGACCCTGATCGGCGCAACCGCACTCGCTGCACTGCATATGCACCGCGGCAAAGGACTTCCCGAAGGCCCGGGTGGCATTGTTGGACATGAATTTTCAGATGTCCTTGTCTCGGCTTTGAGTTCAACTGGGGCAACCTTAGGCATGTTGGCAGCATTCTTGATCGGCTTTACCTTGTTCTCAGGTATTTCGTGGTTGTTGGTGATTGATCGATTGGGTGCTTTTTCGCTTAAGGCCTTTGATCAAGCTTTGACGCTTAAAGATGGCTTGATCGAAAAACGTAAAGCGACCGAGATGAAGCAACAACGCAAAGAAGTGCGCATCAAAGAGCAAAAGCGTGTTGAGAAACGTAAGCAGCCGGTAGTAATCGAAACACCGAAGCCAAAAGCGGTTGAGCCAAGTGTACGCGTTGAAAAAGAACGTCAGATGACCTTAATCGATCCGGTCTTTACTGACGGGTTGCCGTCATTGGATCTACTCGACCCGCCAAAGCCAAGTGGTCACAAGCTTTCACCTGAAGAGCTGCGTGCGATGTCAGGATTGGTCGAGCGTAAGCTCGCCGACTTTAATGTGGAAGCCACTGTTGAGACGGTGCACCCAGGTCCTGTCGTTGCCTTGTATGAATTAAATCTTGCACCAGGCACTAAGGCGAGCAAGGTGACGAATTTATCGACGGACTTAGCACGCGCATTATCTGTACGCTCTGTGCGTGTAGTTGAAGTTATTCCGGGACGTCCAACGATTGGTATCGAGATACCGAATGAGCACCGTGAGATGGTGTTCTTAAGCGAGATTCTGCGTTCTGAAAAATACGATAGCTCTAAGTCTCCGCTCACTTTATCACTAGGTAAAGACATTGCTGGCGAACCTGTAGTGGCTGACTTGGCAAAAATGCCGCATGCGCTAATAGCTGGTACGACGGGCTCTGGTAAATCTGTAGCGATTAACACCATGATTCTCAGCTTGCTTTACAAAGCAACGCCTGAAGATGTGCGCATGATCATGGTCGACCCTAAGATGCTCGAACTTTCAGTGTATGAAGGTATTCCGCATCTGTTAGCGCCGGTTGTCACTGACATGAAAGATGCACAAAACGCATTACGTTGGTGTGTGGCTGAAATGGAGCGCCGTTATCGTCTCATGGCGGCACTTGGTGTACGTAACGTGACGGGTTACAACAAGAAAATTAAAGACGCAATTAAAGCAGGGCAGCCAATCACTGATCCGCTTTACAAGGGCGAGCCCGACATCGTGACAGGTGAGATTCCACCGCCACCTGAACTCAATACCATGCCGTATATCGTTGTGATCATCGATGAGCTGGCTGACATGATGATGGTAGTGGGTAAAAAAGTTGAAGAGCTCATCGCGCGCTTGGCGCAAAAGGCACGTGCAGCAGGCATTCACTTGTTACTCGCAACTCAGCGACCATCGGTTGATGTTATTACCGGTTTGATCAAGGCAAACGTGCCGACCCGTATCGCTTTCCAAGTGAGCTCGCGTATCGACTCTCGAACCATTCTTGATCAAATGGGTGCAGAACATCTCTTAGGTCACGGTGACATGTTATATATGCCACCGGGCACGAGTATTCCATTACGTGCTCATGGCGCTTTTGTTGACGATCATGAAGTGCATGCTGTCGTTGAATACGTAAAGTCTCTCGGTGAGCCGCGTTATATCGACGAGATTACCAACGAGCCGACTGAAGCAATTCCAGGTTTGTCTGCAGAAGCCTCAGGAGTTGATACCGAAGATGCGGACCCATTATTTGATGAGGCAGTTCAAATTGTGACCGAATCACGTCGTGCGTCTATTTCAGGGGTTCAACGTCGCTTAAAGATTGGTTATAACCGTGCCGCTCGTTTGGTGGAAGAGATGGAGCGTGTAGGTATAGTTTCTGAGCCGGATAATCGTGGTAACCGTGAAGTCTTAGCGCCACCACCGATTCGTGATTGATGTTACGTCTTGTTCTTCTATTACTGGTTATTGCTAGCCAAGCGCAGGCATCAGGTCGAGAGGCGTTTGATGCCTTCACCAAAGATCTAAAAACCTTTCGCGCCAATTTTGAGCAATCGGTACTCGATACCAATAACGCTAAGACCGGCATCTTTTTAGGTCAGTTTTATCTCAATCGTCCTGAGCAGTTTCGTTGGGATTATGTTCTGCCGGAACCGCGTAAAATTATTGCTGATGGTTCGACATTATGGATGATTGATGAAGATATCGAGCAAGTCACACAATACCCGCAAGGCTGGGCATTACGTGATACCGCTGCAGTCATTTTGCTATCGAATAAGCCGCTGGAAGACTCATTCAAGGTGGTTGATTTAGGTCATCGCCAAGAACTCGATTGGCTGGAATTGCTCCCTAAAAACGAAGATAGCGATATCGTACGCATTCTTATTGCGTTTGAAGAAAACCGGTTTAAACGCCTAGAGCTTGTCGATAAGTTTGGCCAGATCTCACGCTTTGTCTTCACCGAGGCGTATCGCAACCCGCCATTAGATAAAGAGCTCTTTGAGTACGCGCCGCCTGATGAGTTCTCTGTTTTCCAGTCGAACTAATGTCTGACCTATTTGGTACACCCAATAACCTGACTCAGCCTTTAGCTGATCGCATGCGCCCGATAACGCTAGAAGGGTATCTTGGTCAGGAACATATTCTTGGTGCTGATAAGCCATTACGCAAAGCGATCGAAGGCGGGCATCTGCACTCAATGATTTTTTGGGGGCCGCCGGGGACGGGTAAAACCACCTTGGCACGTCTGCTAGCTAACTATGCCAATTTGCATTTCTTAACTTTGTCAGCAGTTTTATCCGGCGTGAAAGATATTCGCCAAGCGGTAGATCAAGCAAAAGTAATGCAACAGCAAACAGATCAGGGCAGTTTGCTGTTCATCGATGAGGTACATCGATTCAATAAATCGCAACAAGATGCCTTTTTACCGCATGTGGAAGATGGCACGGTGATTTTTGTTGGTGCGACCACCGAGAACCCATCATTTGAATTAAACAACGCATTGTTATCCCGCGCGCGCATTTATGTACTCAAATCATTAACTGTTGAGCAGCTCGAAGGACTGATTGGCAGCACACTTAACGATAGGGAAAAAGGTTTAGCTGATCTCGAACTAGTTTTGAGTGATGAGCAGATACATCAAATTGCGACGGCAGCTGACGGCGATGCACGCCGCTGCTTAAACCTACTTGAGATAAGTGCGGATTTGGCGATTGATGGGCGAATTGCTGACAGTGATTTAAATGAGGTGCTGAGCGGACAAGTACGTCGCTTTGATAACAAAGGCGATGTATTTTATGACCAAATCTCAGCGTTGCATAAATCAGTCCGTGGTTCGTCCGTTGATGGCTCTTTATATTGGTTCTGTCGCATGCTCGATGGAGGCTGTGATCCACTGTATATCGCCCGTCGAGTAGTGCGTATGGCATCTGAAGATATTGGCAATGCGGACCCGCGTGGGCTTGAGATCGCTTTAAATGCCTGGGATGTACAGCAGCGCTTAGGTAGCCCAGAAGGAGAGCTCGCGGTCGCTCAAGCGATTTGCTACCTAGCAGCCGCACCAAAGAGTAATGCGGTTTACAG
>CAZEWM010000056.1:0-6155 GCA_964516045.1 uncultured Gammaproteobacteria bacterium | reverse complement strand
TCTGTTCAGAGCCTCATAAAGAAAAACCCGCTTCGGCGGGTTTTCTTTTGCCTACTGACTGGCATTACCATGTGGTATGCCTGAATTACCCGAAGTTGAAACCAGCCGCCGCGGCATTGCCCCGCACATCACCGGACAAATGATCACTGGCAGCATTGCGCGTACGCCCAAGCTACGCTGGCCTATTCCAACGCTGGGTTTCCTCAAAGGACAGGCGATTCATGAGGTCAGTCGCCGTGCTAAATACCTGCTGATTCGTTGCGACACCGGCACCCTGATACTGCACCTCGGCATGTCGGGCAGCTTGCGTGTATTGCCAAGCAATACCCCAGCAGCAAAACACGATCATTTCGAACTAGTCATGGGGGATATCGCTTTGCGTTTACGCGATCCACGCAAGTTTGGCGCGGTCCTATGGACCACAGAGGATCCGGCCTCACACAGCCTGATAAGTCACTTAGGTCCAGAACCCTTAAACCCTGAGTTCACCGCTGATTATCTTTTTAGCCAAACCCAAAAACGCTCCGCAGCGATCAAGCAGGTCATCATGGATAACAAGGTGGTGGTTGGGGTTGGTAATATCTACGCCACCGAATCGTTGTTTCTCTCCGGCATCCACCCAGCACGCGCTGCAAAGCGCATCAGCAAAGCGCGAATCGAAGAGCTGCACCGACATATCGTCGAAATCCTGCGATGTGCGATCAAACGCGGCGGCACCACATTACGAGACTTCCAACAGCAAGACGGCTCCCCAGGTTATTTTCAGCAAGAACTTTGGGTCTATGGGCGCAGCGGTGAAGCGTGCAAATCTTGCGACAGCACCCTCAAACACAAGCTTTTAGGTCAACGCACAAGCGCCTACTGCCCTCAGTGCCAGCGTTAAGACAAAGCGCTATTAATATCCTGCATAAAAATTAGTTAGTCGCAGCCACAGCCTTGCCCTCTCTACAATCAGATGCAATAAAAAAAGAGCAGTACCAATACTGCCAACACATTCACTGAAGGAGAATTCAATGTCGTACCTTAAAATGGCATTAGCAGGCGCAGTGTTAGTCAGCGGCCTTGCTCAAGCTGCCGGCAACCCAAACGCCGGACGTGTGAAATCTGAAGCTTGTCTCGGATGCCATGCAGTATCTAGCTACAACAACGTCTACCCAACTTACCATGTACCTCGATTAGCAGGCCAAAACGCAGACTACATTGTTGCAGCGCTTCAAGCCTACCGCGATGGTCAGCGCAAACATGCCACCATGAATGTACAAGCTCAAAGCATGAGTGATGAAGATATGGCGGATATTGGTGCGTTCTGGCAGGCACAAGGTCAATAAGGGGTTCGACATGAAAAAGATTCTTACACTATGTGCACTCACTGTTTTGAGCGCGAGCGTTTCAGCAAGTGGCAATGCCACTGCAGGTAAAGACAAAGCGGCAGCTTGTGCAGGTTGTCACGGTGTTGATGGTGTTGCGACAGCACCTATGAACCCTAACCTGGGTGGTCAACATGAGAACTATCTCTACCACGCATTAAAGTCATATAAAGATGGCTCACGTCAGAACGCGATCATGCAAGGCATGGCAGCGGCACTCTCTGATCAAGATATGAAAGACATCGCTGCTTTCTATGCTTCTCAGAAAGGTAAGCTGACTGACGGTACGCTAAAGCCTTAACAATAAGCACTTAAACAAAACGCCGCTAATGCGGCGTTTTTTATTGCTCGACTTTTACTGCAACCGCCGCACCTATCCCTCGCGGGTCAGATGCCACAGAGACTTTATTCGTAATCTTGTCCCACGCAATCGCTTGCATGTTGCCATAGTTATCATCAACCGGCTTTAACTGATGCCCCATTGCGGATAAAGCTTCAAGCGTCTGCTCACTCAATGCATCTGGTTCGTACTGCAAGCTATCGGGCAAGTACTGATGATGAAAACGCGCACGCCCAACCCATTGCTCTACCGGAGCACCCTGCATGGCTTGTAGGGCACCTATCATTACCATACTGATAATCCGCGAGCCGCCTGGTGTACCTAGAATCGCCACACGCTGATCATTTTCAATAAAAGTTGGCGTCATACTTGAAAGCATGCGTTTACCCGGCGCAATCGCATTCTGTTGATTACCGACTAAGCCATACGCATTCGGCACGCCCGGCTTGATGGAAAAATCATCCATCTCATCATTCAGCACCACGCCCGTGCCTGGCACGACAAAACAAGCACCAAAGGGATAGTTAACACTCATGGTTGCAGCAACACGATTACCTTCGCGATCGATAATCGAGAAGTGACTAGTATCCATCCCTTCTTTGATTTTGATCTGAGGTAAATCCTGACTCACGCTCGCTATCTGCAAATCAATATCTTTCGCGAGCTGCTTGGCATACTCAACACTGGTGAGCTGCTTAACCGGCACATCCACGTGATCCGCATCACCAAGATGGAGTGCACGTTCTTTATATGCTCGACGCATCAGCTCAGTGAGCAGATGAACTCGCTGCGCAGAATCGAGTTGATCCCAATTAAATTGCGCAAACATGTTAAAGATTTGCGCGAGCACCACACCACCCGATGACGGTAATGCTGCGGTCGTAAATTTATAATCATTAAAGTTAAAGGTGATCGGATCACGCTCTACGATTTCGTATTTAGCCAGATCTTCAAAGGTCCAAATACCACCGTACTTTTGCACACCGGCAACCAAACGTTGCGCAAACTCACCTTGATAAAAGCCTTCCTCACCCTGCTCTGCGAAAAGCTTTAAGGTATTGGCCAAATCAGGTTGCTTAAGCAGATAACCTTTTGGCGGCACTTCACCGTTTAACAAGAACTGTTGCGTCGCAGCCGGTGACTTCAATAAAGCTTGCTGACGAAAACCAGCGTAACGACGATACATATCATCGATTGAAAAACCTTGATCAGCCAATCGGATTGCTGGCGCCAAGCTGACTGCTAGCGGTAAACGTCCATAGCTCTTTGCAATATGCGCGAGGGCTTTTGGCGTACCTGGAATACCCGCCGCAAGAGGACCATCAATACTTGCCGCAGGTAATGGATTACCAAGGCGATCAAGATACATATCGCGATGTGCTTTTAACGGTGCGACTTCGCGACCGTCAACCATCACTTGCTTTCCGGTTTTCGCCTCGTGCAATAACCAAAAGCCACCACCGCCCAAACCTGAACCATAGGGCTCAACCACACCAAGCACCGCACTGACGGCAACAGCTGCATCAAACGCATTACCACCCGACTGAAGAACAGCAATACCCGCTGCAGTTGCTAAAGGATGTGCGCTGGCAACGGCATCAGCATCCGGTTTATCCGCAGCATGTGGTGATGCAATCCAAAAACACAAAAGGCCCCAGAGAGGAGCCTTTCGTAACAACTGAGAAAAGGCTGTCATTTAGCCTGCCGCAGTAATGCGCTCATATTTCGCCATGAGCTCGTCCTGCGTTTCTTCGTGATTAGGGTCTAGCGGGATACAGTCAACCGGACACACCTCAACACACTGAGAGGTCTCATAGTGACCTACACACTCAGTACACAAATCAGGATTGATCTCATAGATCTCATCACCCTGATAGATAGCACCATTAGGGCATTCCGGCTCACACACATCACAGTTAATGCATTCGTCAGTAATCATTAAAGACATGATTTACTCCTAAAACTTTTACAACTTAGTCTTCGCGAGGCAGCAAGCGTTTTGCTTTCAATGCCGCGTTAACTTCTGGATGAACAAATTCTGACACATCGCCACCCAAACGTGCGATTTCACGCACTAAGGTCGATGAAATAAACGAGAACTGTTCAGACGGCGTCAAAAACATGGTTTCAACATCTGGCGCCAAACGACGGTTCATACCTGCCAGCTGAAATTCGTATTCGAAGTCTGAGACCGCACGCAAACCCCGTAGTAACACTGTGGCTTTTTGATCACGGCAGAAGTTCACCAAGAGACCCTCAAAAGGCACAACCTCGACATTCTCGAACTCACTAACCGCAACCTTCGCCAAAGCTACTCGCTGATCAAAATCACACACGGTTTTCTTAGCCGTGTCGCGCGCAACCGCCAAGATCACCTTGCCGAACAGACGCGAAGCACGCGCCACTAGGTCAGTATGACCATTAGTGATCGGATCAAAGGTTCCAGGATAAACAGCAATGTGCTTCACAAAGAATCACCTAAACGTTATTCAGCGCGCGATTCTACCTTGTCTGAGCGCGCTCAACCATTGCGTTTAATCAAACGAAAAGCCGCCTGACCGGCGTCACCTTCTCGATGAATTGCCCAATTTTCAGACATATCAGGCCAATCATGCGCACTATCTTGCTCGAGGTAGACCCAGGCTTGCGGGCTCAGCAACGCCCTTTCTTCAAGTGTTTGGATAGCTTTACCAAGAAGACCATCCGCAAACGGCGGATCAAGAAACACCATATCAAACGTGGATTCAGCCTGACTCAAAAAGCGCTCTGCAGCCGCATTCACAACACTGGCTTTGCTTTGGCAATTTAGTAGCTCGATATTTTCACGCAGCTGATCAGCCACATTGCGCGCCTTCTCAACAAAGGTGACGTGAGCGGCACCACGTGACAGCGCCTCAAAACCAAGTGCACCACTTCCTGCATATAGATCAAGTGCTTTCGCACCACTAAGCTCACCCTGTAACCAGTTAAACAAAGTCTCGCGCACACGATCAGCTGTTGGTCTTAAGCCTTTAGCATCGGGGAAGTGTAAGCGGCGACTGCCAAACTCCCCCCCGGTGATGCGCAACTGGTTACGCTGTCGAGCCACCTCTTAGCCGCCAACAACCACAGTCGATAAATTCTCAACCTTCACACGTCGGTTAAACGCATCTTTCACTTCATCTAACGTGACTTCATTTACCAATCGCGGCAAACGCTCTAGCCAATCAATTGGCATATCGTAAAAACCAATCATGCTGATGTAGCCGACCATTTTGCTGTTATTAGCAATCTGCATTGGAAAACCAAAGACGATGTTTTGCTTAGCGTCTTTGAGTAACTCTTCTGTCAAAGACTCATTCGCAAATTTCGATAAGGTCTGCTTCATCACATCAGCCGCTTCTTTAACTTGCGTATTCTTAGTTTGCGCCACCATGACAAAAGGACCCGGCTGACGTGATGCACTGAAGTAGCTATACACACTGTAAGACAGACCGCGCTTGTTACGCACCTCTTCGCCAAGCAATGAGACAAGCGAGCCGCCACCTAACACCTGATTACCAACGTACAAAGGAATGTAATCAGGATCATGTCGCGACATACCCAACATACCGAGATACACATGCGACTGAGATGAGTCGTAATCTATCTTTTTATCCACTGGTTTTATTTGCGTTGGCATCGCAATCAAAGGCGCTTTCTCACCTTGCGGCAGATCACGCGTCACTTGGTTAGCGATCTGTTCTGCCTGTTCTCGCGTTTGCGCACCTACAATAGAGATCACTGCATTTTTAGCCACGTAATATTTTTTGTGAAACGCTTTAATCGCAACAAGATTTATCCTATCTACTGATGCTTTCGTGCCTTCGGTTGGTACACCATAAGGATGGCCTGCAAACAAGGTCGCATAAAACTCACGACTCGCTATATCACTGGGCGACTGCTCTTGCTGACGCAACACAGCATGCATCTGATCACGAATTCGCTCAATTGCATCCTGATCAAAGCGAGGCTTAGCGAGCGATTCTGATAAACGCGCTAAACCGACCGACAACACCTCAGGCTCAGTCAACGATCGCAAAGTCAGCCATGCCATGTCGCGCAAAGAGTCACTACCGATTTGAATGCCGCGGCTTTCGATATTTTCAGCAAAGGCTGCCGCATCAAGCTCACCAGCGCCTTCGGTTAGCAGCGCATTGGTAAAGGCTGCTAAACCCGGAAGATCACCATCACGTGCACCGCCCGCATCAAACACCACGCGCACATCAACCATAGGCAAACTATCTGCTGGCACAAACATTACCTTGGCACCAGCATCACTTGTCCACGTTTGAATTTTAGGCACCGCCAACGCATTAACTGAAAAGCCAAACCCGATGAGCGCAAAAAGAGTGATTAGCTTTTTCATTGCTGTGCTCCTGTTTGCTCTGGATCAAGACGTGCAATGGTTAAGTTCCTCTCGACCAGAT
>CAZEWM010000055.1:2763-6181 GCA_964516045.1 uncultured Gammaproteobacteria bacterium | reverse complement strand
CTGATTGAAGCGGGCTTACCCTTGCCAGCCTATGAGCAAGTGCTTAAAGCCTCACATGCCTTTAACTTACTTGATGCACGCCATGCTATTTCAGTGACTGAACGTCAGCGCTATATCTTGCGTGTACGTGCTTTGGCCCGTGCAGTTGCTCAATCATATTACGAGGCTCGTGAACGCTTAGGCTTCCCGATGTTAGAGACCCCTCAAGGAGAGGTAAGCAATGGCTAACACTGCCGATTTGTTGTTTGAACTCGGTACTGAAGAGTTACCACCTGTTGCGCTACGAAAGTTATCTAATGCGCTGACGAATGAATTTATTGCTGGCCTTGCTGCAGCAAATTTAGCACATGGTGAGGTCAAGACTTACGCAGCACCGCGTCGTCTCTCTTTATTCATTAAGAATGTTGAAGTCCAACAAGCCGACCGTGATGTTGAACGTCGTGGTCCTGCGGTTAAAGCCGCTTTTGATACTGATGGCAATCCCACTAAAGCGGCTGAAGGCTTTGCTCAATCATGCGGCACAACCGTTGACCAATTACAGCGCATCGATACACCTAAAGGCGAATGGCTCGCGTATCAAATGCACGAGGCAGGCCAAGCTGCGAGCGAGTTACTACCTGCTATTGCTGAAAACGCACTGAATAAACTACCTATACCTAAGCGTATGCGTTGGGGCTCATCAGAAGCACAGTTTGTTCGACCTGTGCATTGGTTAGTCTTCTTGTTGGGTAACGAGGTAGTTAATTGCAGCATCCTCGATGCAACGTCTGGTCGTACAAGTTATGGCCATCGCTTCCACCATCCCGAAGCGATCGAGATTAAATCGCCTGACACCTATGCTGACCAATTGTTAAATCCTGGTTATGTCATTGCAGACTTTGATCAACGTAAGGCAAAGGTTAAAGCGCAAGTTGAAGAAACCGCGACTTCACTCAATGGTATCGCTGATATGGATGACGATCTTCTAGAAGAAGTCACCGCTTTGAATGAGTGGCCTGTTCCGATTGCTGGCGAATTTGAAGAACGTTTCTTAGAAGTTCCTCATGAAGCGCTTGTTTCAACCATGAAGAGTAACCAAAAATACTTTCCTGTTTTCAATGCAAACCACGAATTGATGAACCACTTCATCACTCTTGCGAACATTGAAAGTAAAAACCCTGCCATGATCAAAGCCGGTAACGAGCGTGTTGTTCGTCCTCGTTTGGCAGATGCGATGTTCTTCTGGCAACAAGATGGCAAAAAGAAACTTGAAGATCATATTGAACGGTTAAAAACCGTTGTCTTCCAAAAGCAGCTTGGCAGCATGTATGACAAGTCAGAACGTGTCGCTGCTTTAGCTGAATACATTGCTAAGTCTATTGATGGTGATGTTGCGAAAGCTAAACGTGCCAGCCGGTTAAGTCGTTGTGACTTGATGACGGAGATGGTTTACGAATTTGGTGATATGCAAGGCGTCATGGGTCGTTATCAAGCCCAGCGTGATGGTGAGGATGCTGAGATTGCTCAGGCAATGGATGAATTCTATATGCCGCGCTTCTCTGGCGATCAGCTACCGCAAACTAAAACAGGTATTGCGATTGCCCTAGCTGAACGTATCGATACTCTTGTCGGCATCTTCGGCATTGGCATGAAACCAACCGGCGACAAAGATCCTTTTGCTTTACGTCGTGCTGCCTTAGGTGCGCTTCGCATTATCCGAGAGCATCAATTGCCACTTAACATTCGGGACTTGCTCACACAGGCCTCTAACAACTTAGCTGGTAACATTACCGAAGCGTCAACCATTGATGATGTTGAAGGCTTTATGTTTGATCGTCTCAAAGGATTGTATGCTGACCTTGCTGTCAGTGTTGATACTTTTGAGGCGGTACTAGCGGTTAAACCTGCAACCTTGTATGACTTCGATCAGCGCGTTAACGCGGTAACTGAATTCCGCGGCTTACCAGAAGCTGAAGCATTGGCTGCGGCGAATAAGCGCATTAGTAACTTGCTCAAAAAAGTTGAAGGCGAGCTTTCATCTTCAATCGATACCAAGCTATTTGATGTGGACGCTGAATCAGCTCTTCATCAAGCCATGCAAGATGCGACCTCCACGGCAACACAGGCCATGGCATCGTCAGCTTATTCGGATGCGCTCAAAGCATTGTCGACTTTGAGATCACCGGTTGATGCTTACTTCGATGATGTGATGGTTATGGCAGATGATGCTTCGGTTAAAGCGAATAGATTAGCGATGCTAGGTCAGTTGCAATCGGCTTTCTTACAAGTTGCTGATATCGGTTTATTACAACCGCAGCAGTAAGCATGATCTTTATTCGATCGGTCATTTACTTTCTCTTCATGGTGATCTCCGTGATCATCCATGGTGGCTTGATCGCTTTATTAGGTTGGTTGTTACCGCAGAGTTATTCAGATTGGCTTGCCACCGCTTGGGGTCGGGTCAATCTTGTGGCTATGCGCTGGCTGTGTAATCTTGATGTGAACATCGAAGGTTGGGAAAACATTCCACAAGAAGGCGCGGGCATCATCATGTCCAAGCATCAATCAACCTGGGAAACGATTTCACTGCGCGGTTTATTTCCGATTCATCAATCTTGGATCTTGAAGAAAGAGTTAATGCAAATCCCAATTTTTGGTTGGGCATTACATTTCACCCGTTCCATTCCTATCGATCGTAGTGCGGGTCGTAAAGCACTCAAGATGGTGGTAGATGATGGGTTAAAACGACTAGACCAAGGCCGTCTGATTGTTGTTTTTCCAGAAGGGACACGCACAGCGCCGGGAGAGCGTCAAAAGTACAGCGCTGGCGGTGCTATGTTGGCTGAGAAGTCCGGCTTACCTGTTATTCCGATTGCACATAATGCCGGTATTTATTGGAAGCGGCGGGGTGTTAAGAAGTATCCAGGAACGATCCAAGTGCGTGTTGGTAAACCGATTCCTACCGAAGGCCGCAAAGCCTCAGCCATCATGAAGGACGTTGAGGATTGGATTGAAGGCCAAATGAAAACGCTGTAAAAACATTCCACATAATATAAGTGACCACTCACTAACTAAAATAAATGCTTTATTTATAAGCATTTACGTTTGCAGCGAAACAAGCGCCTCTTTTCTTTATAGCCTGTGGATAACTCTGGGGATAAACGCTTAGGTTTTAGATGTCGATGTTCTCGACCATCAAAGCATTCTTCTCAATAAACTCTCGACGAGGCTCTACCAGATCACCCATCAAGGTGGTGAAGATTTCATCTGAGCCAACCGCATCTTCAATACTCACCTGCAACAATCGACGATTGCTTTGGTCCATGGTGGTTTCCCAAAGCTGTTCTGGGTTCATCTCACCCAAGCCCTTATAACGTTGTATGTGTTGGCCGCGTTTTGCTTCATCCATCAACCAAGCCAAGGCTTCTTCAAAACTCTT
>CAZEWM010000055.1:0-2663 GCA_964516045.1 uncultured Gammaproteobacteria bacterium | reverse complement strand
GCATCAAACTTCGTTGCATCTACCATCAAGGCATCATCAACACGGGGCATGTACAACAAGTGCTGCATTAATTGATCATCAAATCGTTTACCTAAGCGTCGTTGAATTGCTGAGACTGCGACATAATCTGTCGCCAACGTATCCAATGCCGTTTCGGCTAACGCGGGAGCGCCACTGTTCACATATAACTGAGCACCATCTAAAGCGGTTCTTAATAGATAAGCATTTAGTGCTTGATCATCTTTAATGTAGGTTTCTTGCTTACCTTTCTTCACTTTGTACAAAGGTGGTTGAGCAATATAAATATGTCCACGCTCAATCAATGCTGGCATCTGGCGGTAAAAGAAAGTTAAGAGCAAGGTGCGAATGTGTGCACCATCGACGTCAGCGTCGGTCATGATAATGATGCGGTGATAACGTAACTTCTCTACATCAAACTCTTCACGTCCAATGCCACAACC
This sequence comes from uncultured Gammaproteobacteria bacterium, assembly GCA_964516045.1. Taxonomy (GTDB): domain Bacteria; phylum Pseudomonadota; class Gammaproteobacteria; order Chromatiales; family Chromatiaceae; genus VMDJ01. The sequence goes on along the minus strand of CAZEWM010000055.1, from coordinate 2,202 downwards.
TAGGGCGGTGATCAAAGTGCCAACTTCTGCAGAAGACAACATTTTGTCAAAACGCGCTTTTTCGACGTTCAGTATCTTACCTTTGAGCGGCAATATCGCTTGGGTTCGACGGTCGCGACCTTGCTTAGCTGAGCCACCCGCAGAATCACCCTCCACCAGGTAAAGCTCTGATAATGAAGGATCTTTTTCCTGACAGTCGGCTAATTTACCTGGCAAACCAGCAACATCTAGCACCCCTTTACGACGTGTCATTTCACGCGCTTTACGTGCTGCTTCTCGCGCACGTGCCGCCTCTATCATTTTGCCCGCAATGTTTTTCGCTTCTGCTGGATTCTCAACGAGGAACTCAGAGAGCTTTTCATTAACCAGCGATTCAACAACCGATTTCACTTCTGACGAGACAAGCTTGTCTTTAGTTTGAGATGAGAACTTTGGATCAGGCACTTTAACCGACACAATTGCAGTTAATCCTTCACGTGCATCATCGCCTGAGGTCGCGACTTTTTGTTTCTTAGCTAAACCTTCAGACTCGATGTAGTTGTTTAAGGTACGAGTCAATGCTGCACGAAAACCGGCTAAGTGTGTGCCGCCATCGCGCTGCGGTATGTTATTCGTAAAGCAGTAAATATTTTCTTGATAAGACTCGTTCCACTGCATAGAAACCTCTACGCCAACATCATTTCGCTCTGATGTCATATGGAAAACCGTTTGGTTCAACGGTGTCTTGTTACGGTTTAAGTGTTCAACAAATGCTTTGATACCACCTTCATACTCGAAGACATCGGCTTTGTCTGAGCGTTCATCACTTAGTGCAATACGAACGCCTGAGTTTAGGAAGGACAATTCGCGTAAACGTTTTGAGAGAATCTCGTAGTGAAATTCAACGTCAGAGAAGATTGTTTTACTAGGCTTGAAGCGAACGCGCGTGCCGGTTTTGTCTGAATCTCCCACAACTGCAAGTGGTTCTTGAGGATCACCTAGACGGTAATGTTGCTGGTGTTTTTTACCTTCACGGTAAATGGTCAGTTCAAGCTCATCAGATAGCGCATTTACAACTGAGACACCAACACCGTGCAAGCCGCCGGAAACTTTGTAAGAGTTATCGTCAAATTTTCCGCCCGCGTGTAGCACCGTCAAAATAACTTCTGCTGCGGAACGGCCTTCTTCTTCGTGGATACCTACAGGAATACCACGACCATTATCGGTTACGCTAACAGAGCCATCGGTATGGATGATGACTGTAATTTCAGTACAGTGCCCCGCAAGCGCTTCGTCAATGGAATTATCAACAACCTCGAAGACCATGTGGTGCAAACCGGTGCCGTCATCGGTGTCGCCAATGTACATACCAGGACGCTTTCTAACGGCATCCAGTCCCTTAAGGACTTTGATGGAACTCGTATCGTATTGGTTGCCGTCAGCCATGGTTTGGGGCCTCTCATTTAAGACGATTAATTGTATCTCAAACTCGTGTTTTTAGCAGCTTTTTATGACGGTTCCACGTGAAACATGAATAGTGTTAACTGACTGATTTAATTTAGGAATTTCAGCTTCGCTTAAGCTCACAATAATCATTTGTGGAAACAACTCATTACCGGCTGAAATAAGACGATTTTTATTCGTCTGATCGAGCTCTGCAGGTAGATCATCAATTAATAAAATGCCCGGACTGAAACCTGCGTCAATTCGGTAGCGCGTCTGAGCTAAATGCATCGCCGCCACGAGCATTTTAAGCTGCCCTCGCGAGAGTTTTCGGCTTGAACGCTTATCTCCCGCCTTAATAACTAAATCTGCCCTGTGAGGGCCTACACTGGTGAATTTGCGCTTCCGATCCGTTTCTAAATTCTTTTTCAACGCATCAAGAAGCGATAACTCCTCCGACCAACCACGTTGATAAGAGAGCGTTACTTCAATATCTAGGGTCCAATCGTTCAATTGATCTTCTATGTAAGTAATTAATCGCTTTAAATATGAGGACCGTCTTTGTTGAATTTCTGATCCATATTCGACCAATTGTTGGTCCCAGGTCATTGCATTCAGATTTTTTTTGAGACTGGCATTTCGTTGATCCAATGCTCGGTGGTACTTCTGAACAATCGATAAATAATCATGTTCCACGTGAAACAATCCATTATCGATAAAGGCTCGTCTTCCTTCTGGCTCATCAGTAATCAGTGCTTGCGGATCTGGCCCTATCCATTC
>CAZEWM010000054.1:0-6330 GCA_964516045.1 uncultured Gammaproteobacteria bacterium | reverse complement strand
AAGCGATCTTGTCAGACAAGGTCAGCAATATCGAAAAGCAAACTCAGCAAGATGCCAGCGCCTTGCGTGAGGCGATGTTTGAACGTTTTGAGGGGCAACGCCAAGCGATTAGCCATTCCTTAACGGAGAATCGCGAGAATCAGCAACAGCAACTGGTAAAGACGTTGGGTTTGCTCAGTGAGCAGATGCGCCAAGAGATGAAGCAAACCTCAGAGTTGCAAAATAAACAGCTCGAATCGCTTACCCGTACCAATGATGAACGCCTTAAAGAGATCAGTGGTCAGGTAGAAAAACGTTTGAGTGTGGGTTTTGAGAAAACCACCGAGACCTTCACCAAGGTGCTTGAGCATCTAACGCGCATCGATGAGGCGCAGAAACGTATCACCGAGCTATCGGGTAACGTGGTCAGTCTGCAAGAGGTACTTAACGACAAGCGCTCGCGCGGTGCTTTCGGTGAGGTGCAGCTCTCAGGTTTGGTCGCGAATGTGCTGCCAGCAGATGCTTATGAGATGCAGGCGACCTTGTCTAATGGTAAGCGGGTGGACTGTCTGCTCAAGTTGCCAGAGCCAACCGGTAATGTTGCAATCGATGCCAAATTCCCGCTTGAGAGCTACAAGCGGATGATGGATATCAATGAGTCTGAGTCGGATCGCGCCGCGGCAGCTGCGCAGTTCAAAAAAGATATCAAAAAGCACATCGACGATATCTCAAGTAAGTATTTGATCGCGGGGGAGACGGCTGATGGTGCGGTGATGTTTATTCCCGCAGAAGCAATTTTCGCCGAAATTCACGCCAGTTTCCCGGATCTTGTCGACGAATCGCAGCGGGCTCGCGTTTGGATGGTCTCGCCGACAACCTTGATGGCGGTGCTAACAACCGCTCGAGCCGTGCTCAAAGACGATGCAACGCGTAAGCAAATGCACATCATTCAAGAGCACCTTCGCCGCTTGGCAGAAGACTTTTCGCGCTTCCAAAAACGTATGGATAACCTCTCAAAGCACATCGACCAGGCACAAAAAGATGTCGGTGAAATACACACCTCGGCGAGTAAAATCAGCAGCCGTTTTGAGAAGATCGATAAGGTTGAAATTCAAGCACCCGAGGATAAGCCTTCCTCGCTTCTCGACTGATTTGCGCAAATTGATGATTTGAGAGCGTTTTTTCTCTCAAGCCTTAAGGTTTTTAATACAGCTAACTATTGACCTCGCGGGCGAATATCAGTACTTTGCGATGTTTCGATTTGCCCGGTCTCACCGGGCATTTTTCCTGATTTAGCGGGGTATTCCCGCCAACCGGAGGTCACACGTGGAACTCAGTGGTGCTGAGATCGTCGTTCAGTCTTTGAAAGACGAAGGGGTAGAGTATGTTTGGGGTTACCCAGGCGGTGCTGTGCTGCATATTTATGATGCAATTTTCCAGCAGGAATCTGTCCGTCACATTCTCGTCCGCCACGAGCAAGCAGCGACTCACGCAGCGGATGCTTATGCACGTGCTACCGGTAAGCCAGGTGTTGCGTTGGTAACTTCAGGTCCTGGTGCGACCAATGCGGTTACTGGTATTGCTACCGCTTACATGGACTCAATTCCACTGATCGTGATTACCGGTCAGGTTCCAACCCCAGTTATTGGTTCAGATGCATTCCAAGAGGTAGATACCATTGGTATCACTCGCCCATGTGTTAAGCACAACTTTTTGGTGAAAGATCTGAAAGATCTTGCAATGACCATGAAGAAAGCATTCCACATTGCGATGTCAGGTCGTCCGGGTCCTGTGGTTATCGATATCCCGAAAGACATTACCGATCCAAACATCAAGATTGCTTACGATTATTCTCAAGCTGTTGAGATGCGTTCTTACGCGCCAGCGGAGAAAGGTCACTTAGGCCAGATCCGCAAAGCTGTCGACATAATGATGGAAGCGAAGCGCCCTGTGGTTTACACCGGTGGAGGTGTGGTTCTGGGTGAAGCGTCTGATGAGCTTCGCGAATTGATTCAGCGCACGAACTTCCCAGTGACCAACACGTTGATGGGCTTGGGTGCTTATCCTGCGACTGATGAAAAATTCCTTGGCATGCTCGGCATGCACGGTACCTACGAAGCCAACATGGCGATGCACGAAACTGACGTGCTGATCGCAATCGGCGCGCGTTTTGATGACCGTGTGACCGGCAAGCTTGCAAGCTTCTGTCCAGATGCGCGCATCATTCACATCGATGTTGACCCAGCGTCTATCTCTAAGACGGTTCAGGTTGATGTTCCTATAGTTGGTCAAGTTAAGAGCGTGTTAACTGACATGCTCAATATGATGTCTGAGCTCAACGTGAAAATGGATGAGTCAGCACTCGAAGCTTGGTGGAAACAGATTGCGGAATGGCGTTCTAAGAAGTCGCTGAGCTATCGCCAGAGCGATGAGGTGATTAAGCCTCAGTTCGCGATGGAAACTTTGTACAAAGTGACTAAAGACGACGACTTCTACCTAACCTCTGACGTAGGTCAGCACCAGATGTTTGCGGCGCAGTTCTATCCGTTTGATAAGCCACGTCGTTGGATCAACTCAGGTGGCCTTGGCACCATGGGCTTTGGTTTGCCAGCGGCAATGGGTGTTAAACAAGCATTCCCAGATGCGCATGTTGCGTGTGTCACGGGTGAAGCGTCTATTCAGATGTGTATTCAAGAGTTGGCAACCTGTAAGCAATACGATTTGCCAATCAAAATTATTCTATTGAACAACGGCTACATGGGTATGGTTCGCCAGTGGCAAGAGTTCTTCTATGACGGTCGTTATTCAAACTCTTACGTTGATGCCTTGCCTGACTTCCAGAAGTTGGCAGAGAGCTTTGGTCACGTTGGTATGACAATTGATAAGCCAGGTGATTTGGAAGCGGCTTATCGAGAAGCTTTCGCAATGAAAGATCGTTTGGTATTCATGAATATCATCATCGACCCTGAAGAGAACGTTTACCCAATGATTGCTAACGGTAAAGGTCATCACGAGATGCACTTGTCACCGCATCAAGACACGGATCGGGAGTTGGCATAATGCGTCACATCATTTCTATTCTGTTAGAAAACGAAGCGGGCGCTTTGTCGCGTGTTGCGGGTTTGTTTAGTGCGCGTGGTTACAACATCGAATCACTGACCGTTGCGCCAACTGAAGATGCGACCTTGTCGCGTATGACCTTAGTTACTACCGGCGATGATCAAATCGTTGAGCAAATCACCAAGCAACTGAATAAGTTAGTTGATGTGGTTAAGTTGGTTGATCTGTCTGAAGGTCCGCATATTGAGCGCGAACTGATGATGATTAAAGTGCGTGCAGAAGGTCCAATGCGTGAAGAGCTTAAGCGCTTGGCGGACATTTTCCGTAGCAACATTATTGATGTCACCTCGAATAGTTACACCATCGAGATGACAGGTGACGGCGACAAGTTAGACGCCTTCATCGCATCGCTAGATAGCGATCTTATTATCGAGACAGTACGTTCAGGTCCGTTAGGCATTGCGCGTGGCGGCAAGCGTCTGTCTGTTTAACTTTTATTTATTTCGATTCAGGAAGCATTCCCATGGCTGTAAACATTTACTACGACAAAGACTGTGACATCTCAATCATCAAAGGGATGAAGGTCGCAATTTTGGGCTACGGCTCACAGGGTCACGCACACGCGAACAACCTGAAAGACTCAGGCGTCGATGTGGTTGTTGCATTGCGTCCAGGTTCTGCTTCTGCAGCAAAAGCTGAAGCGGCTGGCTTGTCAGTTGCAACTGTTGAGGATGCAGTAGCAGCTTCAGACTTGGTGATGGTTCTGACTCCTGATGAGTTCCAGTCACAGTTGTACCGTGATCAGATCGAGCCAAACCTTAAGAATGGCGCCACGTTGGCGTTCGCTCACGGTTTTGCGATTCACTACAACCAAATCGTTCCTCGTGAAGACCTCGACGTTGTGATGATTGCGCCTAAAGCGCCAGGTCACACTGTACGTAACGAGTTCACTAAGGGCGGCGGTATTCCTGACTTGATCGCGGTTGCGCAAGACGCATCGGGTAAAGCTAAGCAAGTTGCTATGTCGTACGCGTCAGCAATCGGTGGTGGTCGTACCGGTATCATCGAAACAACCTTCAAAGACGAGACTGAAACTGACTTGTTCGGTGAGCAGGCGGTATTGTGTGGTGGTGCTGTTGAGTTGGTTAAAGCAGGTTTCGAAACCTTGACCGAAGCTGGCTATGCACCTGAGATGGCTTACTTTGAGTGTTTGCACGAGCTGAAGTTGATCGTTGACCTGATGTACGAAGGCGGCATCGCGAATATGAACTACTCAATCTCAAACAATGCTGAGTACGGCGAGTACGTTACTGGCGAGCGCGTTATCAACGAACAATCTCGTGAAGCGATGCGTGAGTGTTTGCGTAACATCCAGACTGGTGAGTACGCGAAGAAGTTCATCTTAGAAGGTATGTCTAACTACCCAGAGATGACTGCACGTCGCCGTTTGAACGCAGCTCACCCAATCGAGCAGACCGGTGAGAAGTTGCGCGGCATGATGCCTTGGATCCAGAAGATCGTTGATAAGTCTAAGAACTAATCTGCACTTCTAGACGAGTTAAAAGGCCGCACGTGTTGCGGCCTTTTTCTTTTTGCCAAAAAAAACCGCAGATGAAACCAGAAATCAGCTGCGGCTAAAGCCAATCAAACCTCATGCATCTCTAAGGATGCATTAACAGTCTTTGAATGGCTTCCCCCTTGAGGAACGGTAGATCTAGTAAGTACTTAGAAACACAAGGTTAAAGCTAACGAACTTACCGTCACTAATTTCAGAGGGTTAAATGTGTTGCAGATGGCCTGCCGCGTTCAATAGCTATTTCAAATTGAACGGCTTGGTTATCAGATAAGTTCTCAATGCCACTTTTTTGAAGTGCAGAGATATGAACAAACACATCACTAGTGCCGTCATTGGGTGAGATAAAGCCGAAGCCTTTAATTGAGTCAAAGAATTTAACTTTTCCAGAAATCATAAGAAATTAATCCGCTGTTAGGTATATCAACTCGTGAAATGACGAGTCGTAATCAAGAAATCGACAAGCTGAGGGTGTGCAGGACGCACAAAGACAGATAGAGACTTAGAAATTATGATTACATATGAACATAAGCTCATCTAAAAAGATACTTCTCATTTAAATGATTCTTTAAGGGTGGTCCTAAGCTAATTAGTTGGCTAGCTGCTTGACCCTTTTCCCAGGCGCGAAGAGCTAACAGATAGTTGTATATAGTCTTACAACTATGATACTTATGTTAGCCGCACGCATCTGCCATGGTGGTTAGAAAAAACTAGATAACGCCAGTAATCATGTTGCCAATGAAGTAAAACTTTCCTGCAGTAATCGCAATTAATGCGCCTGTATAGTTCTTTTCGTTGCAAAAACAGTCCATCATGATTTTGTATCCACATAGTCAAATTCAACCTTCATATCGGTTACGTAAGGGTCGCAGCCGCTATCTTCTAAACGCTGCTGCATCCACATCTCAAAACCATCCATATCTGGAAATTGTTGAACAATGTATTGACGTTCATTGGGTAAGTCACGAGTAATGGTCACCTTGACATCTGCTGATGCAGGCGTGATGAATATTATCAATCCGATCATCATTATAGGGGTGGCACTTAAGGTTTTAATTGAGTCAAAGAATTTAACTTTTCCAGAAATCATAAGAAATTAATCCGCTGTTAGGTATATCAACTCGTGAAATGACGAGTCGTAATCAAGAAATCGACAAGCTGAGGGTGTGCAGGACGCACAAAGACAGGAGGGACTTAGAAACTATGCGTATACTTAAACACAAGCCTGCTTAGATAGATACTAATCATTTAAATGATTGTTTAAAGTAGTGTGCGAGTGATGAATCGACACTCTGACCTTCTCCTTAGGTGAGAGAAGTTTAACGCTAGGTAAAACTATTCTCTTAAAAGTGGTCTGGTTTTCGTTTGGAATTTACCGTTATACCAAAACGCTAAGTCATATTTTCCTTAAATTATTAATCAGAGCGATGAATCTTAAGTTGTTTTTCAATCTTTTAAGGTTGCTTCTTGATGAGTAGAACCGACACAAGTTGAATAATCTTACTGAATCAGACCGTTGGTTTTTATTAGTGTTTTGGGAGATGTCTAATAACGGCAAAATAGCCATCCTTATACATAGGGTTACCAAAAGAATAGAAAAACTTACGGACTTTTATATCGTGTAATTGGTCGCGTAGAGATTGTATAATTAAGCGGGTATGGGGCTCAGATTTCAAGCTAATGCAAAGTTGAGATTTGGTAAAACTTTACAGACTTTA
>CAZEWM010000053.1:0-6393 GCA_964516045.1 uncultured Gammaproteobacteria bacterium | reverse complement strand
GCTGTTAATTGAGAATTGGCGCGCGATTATACCTGAGTTGGCGCTAATTGATGCTCCGCTGGCTTTGCAGGGCTTTTCGCGCACGCTCGACGGCCTTGTTAGTTCCGGTCAGAATGAGTCGGTCGCCGGCGGCTAGCGGATCTGTCGGTTCGAGCATGGTGTTTTCTTCATTGCGAATCAGTTTGATATCAACGTAGCTGTGACTGAGTCCTAGCTGATTTAAGCGCTGTCCGATAAAGCTGCAGTTGTCTTCGATGACAAAGGTTTCCCGCAATAGGTAGTCATTTAGCGGTTGATCAATGTGGTGGGGCTCGCCGTGGAAAATGCCTCGCAGGTCGGCATAACGTTTTGAGCGAGTTGAGCTGATCAGTAGATCAATCTCATCGCGATCGATGTCTAAGTGCTCTAGGGTGCGTGTTGCGACAAGCAAGCTCGATTCTAGCGATTCGGGAATTACGGTAGAGGCCCCCATTTGCAGTAGCTTTTCCATTTGTTGTTCGTTACGTACTCGCACGATGATCGGTAGCTTCTGATTAAGGCCGCGAGCGACTTCCAATACCCGTTCAATGACATAGCCTTCATGTACCGTGATCACTAAGGCAGCTGCACGATGTATGCCAGCCATCTCGAGAGTGTGGGGGTGTGTGCTGTCGCCATAGCGAACAGGCTCGCCGGCATCAAAAGCATCTTTGATCAGTCGAGGGTCAACATCCAGTGCGAGATAGGCTTGCTCTTCATGCTTTAGAAATTGCGCCAAGTTCTGACCAACACGACCAAAGCCAGCAATGATGACGTGATCTGCTAAGTTGTCAGCATGTTCCGCAATCGCCATGGCTTTTTCTTCGCGTTGCGATTCATAGTCGGGTACGACCCGTTTTGCGATGGCACCGTTATGACGGATCAGTAAAGGGGCTAAAGACATGCTGAACACCAGTGCGGCAAGAATCGGTTGTATCTGATCACTGCTGACGATGTTGTTCGCTAAGGCTAAGGTGAGAAGGGCAAAACCAAACTCGCCACCTTGTCCTAAGACGATACCGGTGCGCAGTGCGACACCCCAGTCGCGTTGTAAGAACCAGGTCAAAAAGACAATCAGGCCGCCTTTGCCAAGCACTACGCCTAAGGTCAGCAATACGACCCATTGCCAATGACTTAAGGCTTCTGGGACGTTGAGCTGTGCGCCAACGGATATGAAAAATAAGCCAAGAAGAACATCTCGAAAAGGACGAATCTCGATCTCGATGTGATGGCGATATTCACTTTCCGCCAGCATTACACCCGCCAGGAAAGCACCTAACGCAAGCGATAGCCCCATTTGTTGGGTAGACCATGCTGCGGTCAATGCGAGCAAAAGAATCGCTAGGGTGAAAAGCTCAGCTGAGTAATAACCCGCAATCCAATTAAGTAGTGGGCGTAATAACCAGTGGCCAATGGCAAACATGATGCCGAAAGCGATCACCGCTTTAATGAAAGCGATACCTAAAGCGGCACCCATTTGATCGCTGCCGCTCGCCAGAATGGGGATGGCTACCAAGAAAGGGACTACGGACAGGTCTTGAAAAAGCAGGATGCCCAGTGCATTGCGTCCGTGGCGCGAGTGAATCTCAAGTTGTTCCTGTAGTTGCTTTACGGCAATAGCTGTCGAGGAAAGTGCTAAAGCGCCACCCACAGCAAAGGCTGCCTGCCAGCTCATGCCAATCCACATGGCCAACACAATGGTTGAGAGGGTTGAAAGCAGCACTTGCATGCTGCCGAGTCCGAGTAATAGCCGGCGCATCGACATTAAATGACCGATCGAGACCTCAAGGCCAATCATGAACAGTAAGAAAACAACGCCGAGCTCAGCAAGAAATTCAATGTCGTGATGGGCTGGGATCCAGCCAATCGCGTGCTCGCCAAAAAGCGCTCCCACGGCCAGATAGCCGAGAATGGGCGGTAGGTTGAGTCGACGGACCATAGCCACGGAGACGACCGAGAGGGTCAAAAGGACGATGATGCCGTTGAGAATTGAATGATCCATAGCGTTATTCAGGCTGATTTTTGCAATATTTTGACGCAACTTTAATCAAAAGGCATTCGCGAGTAGAATGCGCCGCTCGAAATCCTATAAGAATAATAATGTTGTACAACCTAGGCAGTGGCGGAATACCCGCCGGAGAGTAGTTCATGGCTGCGTTTGATATGAAGAAAGGCATTGCAGGTATCGTCTTTTTGGCGATGGCCATTGTGTTGTCGAAAGTGGTTCCCACGGTTGAGATTGCATGGGTAACCGGCATTCTTTTACTCACGATTTATTTGTTTGCATTCGAAGTTGTTGATGTCGATGTGGCGGCGGCAACGGTAATGGTTATCTTAGGTTTGACCACTTTAGTGGCACCCTTTATGGGGCTTACTGGAGGCTTGGTTGATAACCAAAAACTGTTTAATGGTTTCTCATCAAACGCTGTGATGTCGATTATTGCGGTAATGATCATTGGTGCAGGTTTGGATAAAACCGGCATTATGACCAAGGTTGCAGCCTTTATATTAAAAGTAGGCGGCACCACTGAAGCGCGCATCATTCCTATTATTTCAGCGACGGTTGGCTTTATTTCATCGTTCATGCAGAACGTAGGTGCAGCAGCGTTGTTCTTGCCAGTGGTCTCTCGTATCTCAGCGCGTTCAGGTTTGCCGATGTCTCGCTTGCTAATGCCAATGGGTTTCTGTGCCATCTTGGGTGGTACCGTAACGATGGTGGGTTCGAGTCCTTTGATTCTATTGAATGACTTGATTTTGACCTCTAACCAAGCGTTGCCCGTTGAGCAACAGATGGAAACCTGGAGCTTGTTCTCAGTAACCCCTGTGGGTATTGCTTTGGTTGCAACCGGTATTATCTATTTTGTTTTGGCGGGTCGTTTTGTCTTGCCAACCACCAAGAGCGAGTCGAGCACCAAAGGCTCAGATCCGATGGCTTACTTTAAAGAAGTGTATGGCTTGGCTTACGGCATTGCAGAGGTTGTGGTTACCGATAAAAGCGCTTTAATTGGTAAGCAGCTTGATGAGATCGAGGGTGTTGAGCGTATTCGTGTGATTGCCAACAAGTATTCTGGTGGCGAATCAAATATCGGCCCAGGTACATTGGCGCGTGATACCGGCATAGCGGCCGGTATGGTACTAGGCATCGTGGCAGACCCGCGTGATCTCGATGCATTCGTTGCTAAATACGATCTACAAAAGCGTGATTCATTGCGCACTTTTGCGGATGCTTTGGCAGCAAATAAAGCAGGTATCGCAGAAGTGGTTATCCCACCAGGTTCTAACTTAGTGGGTAAAAGTGCACGTGATATCTGGATGCGTAAAACCTACGGCTTGGCGTTGGTTGGTTTGCATCGTAATGGCGAAACTCTGCGTGAAGGTGATCATATCCGTGACATGGCTTTCCAAGCGGGCGACACCTTGGTGGTGCATACCCCATGGATTGGTTTGGAGCGAATCGAAGACGATAAGAACTTCGTTGTAGTGACGACCGAATATCCACGTGCTGAAAGACTGCGTCCTAACAAAGTGCGCTGGGCAGGTTTGTTTTTTGCCGTGGCGCTCTTCATGGTTTTATTCACTGATATTCGTTTATCTATCGCTCTGTTAACTGGTGCGATCGGCATGGTGCTCTCTGGCGTTCTGAAGATTGAAGAAGCCTACCAGGCAGTGAGTTGGAAAACCGTCTTTCTATTGGCTTCATTGATTCCGCTGGGTTTGGCGGTAGAAACTACCGGTACGGCCAAATGGATTGCTGAAGAGGTGGTAGCCGCCACGGGCGGTGCAGCGCCTTGGATTATCCAAGCTGCGATTGCAGTGCTGGCGACCTTCTTTACGCTGGTGATGTCGAATGTGGGTGCGACGGTATTGCTGGTCCCATTGGCGGTGAATATTGCACTTCAGGTGGGTGCTGATCCTGCGGTCTATGCATTGACTGTAGCGATCGCGACATCGAACTCCTTCTTGATCCCAACACACCAGGTTAACGCATTGATCATGGGCCCAGCGGGCTACCGTGTGCCTGACTTCATGAAGGCGGGTGGCATCATGACTATCTTGTTCTTGGTGGTGATGCTGAGCATGATGAATTTAATCTTCTAAGTCAGAAGTTTTGCGAAGGAAAAGCCGAGCACTTGCTCGGCTTTTTTTGTTTCATTGCTGTGATATTTCGGAAGAAAATTCTTGCTTAAATTAGAATAGTCTAATACAGTCATATTTCCTCCTAAGGGCAACACTATTACCTCGCCAGTTAGCTCCTCTAGTGCTAACTAGTTGTTTTTTATAGGTATAGTTGGACATTTAACCCGCAACTTTGGTTGCGGGTTTTTTTTGCCCGAGCCCCAGGGTAACGCCTAAATTGATGTTTTTGATTGTTCAGGTGCATTTTTTAGCCGTAGAGTTAATGCACCTCCTAAGGGTTACCAACTGAGCAGTTCCCACGAGATTATGAAAGCTTTTGATAATCGGGCAGTTTTTTTAAGAGTTGGTTCTTTTTAACCGCGCTAATTAGCGCGGTTTTTTTAAATTAGAGGCTCAACGAGTTACGCTTACTTCTTAATTAACAAGTTGGCGCCATTGTTCAGGCCATTGCGCGTACCAATCAGCTATAGCATGTGAGGGCATCGGTTTGGCAAAGAGGTACCCTTGTCCAGCGTAACAATGCATTGACTTTAGCTGCTGTAAGTTTTCTTGGGTTTCAATGCCTTCTGCCACCACAAAAGCCCCAAAGGCATGAGCGATACTTAAGATAGCGTCAATCAAAATGTGGTCTTTATTATGTTTTTCATCAAGGTGTTGGATAAAGGACTTGTCGATTTTAAGTTCGTTGAATGGCAGATCTCGAAGATTAGTGAGGGACGAGTAGCCGGTGCCGAAATCATCAAGAGCAAATTTGTAGCCGTTGTCATTTAAGCGATGGATTATTCTTCTCGATGCGTCAGGATTTTTGAAAATAGATGTTTCGGTGAGTTCGAGAATGATTTGATCTCGTAACAGTTGATCATCTGCGTCCAGAATGTCCAGCAAGTGAGATAAGTAATCCTCTGATAGAAGAGAGGGTGAGATGTTGAGTGAAATGATAGTGCGATCGTTATGATTCCATATCTTTTGCTCATTAATGACTTTCTCGAAAAGAATTCGAGTGATCTCGAGCATCATTTGATGTTGTTCCGCAAACGGAATAAAGATACCCGGTGATATGAGTCCTTCCTTAGGGTGAAACCAACGCAAAAGAGCTTCATAACCAAGAATTTGACCAGTTCTCAGGACAATAATGGGTTGATAGTAAACCGTGAGCTCGTCTTTTAAGGTGTCGGCTTTAAGTCCATTCAGAAGTGTTCGGGTATTCATTAGTAATTGAGTGATAAAGATATATTAGTCATAGATAGCGTCTGTTTAGACGGCTTCTTGATAGTCGTCTGATATTAAAAAAAGTGACGAGCAGAGAAAAAAGCCCGCAAAGCGGGCTTTTTTGTTTTGATGAGAGAGAAGGAGACGATTTCCTCAGCCCTTAGGCAAATAGGCGAACGACATTGCTGTCATCTTCTAAGTCAATAATGACTGGTGGCGCAACACCGTTAAAGTTACAGGCAGTAGCAATACTGTAAGCTCCAATCTCATGGATAACGATCACATCACCAATTGAAAGTTCGGGCAGCATGTCTGTATCACCAAAGCGATCGATACTGTCACAAGTTGGGCCTGCAAATACCGCGCGACCGGGGGTGCCGCCTTCTTCGGTGAAGATGGTCATCGGGTAGTCAATGTGGTCGAAGATGCGGCCAGATTGAGCACCGTATACACCGTCATCCATGTAGTACCACCAAGTGTCATCTTGACGCTTTGAGCGACCGATAATGCGTGCAACCAGTGTCATGCTAGGTGCGGAAATTGCACGGCCTGGCTCTGCCATCAAGCGAATATGTGGCGGCACCGAGGCCATCGCATCACGAATAGGTGCGCAAAAGGCTTCAAAGTCGACGGGATTATGTGAATAGTCGGCTGGGAAGCCGCCGCCCATGTCGATACGCTCGATATTTGCAATGCCAAGCTCAGCTGCTTCCTGCGCGATTTCAACTGTTTTCAGCAAAGCTAAGCGGTGGGTATTAGCGCTTTGAGCTTGAGAGCCCACGTGGAAACAAAGGCCATCAATAGTAATTCCCATCTGTTGTGCAATTTGTAGGATATTCATCGCATCTTCTGGCTGAGCACCAAATTTACGTGACAAATCAATTGGTGCGTCAGGTGCGACGAACGCTAAGCGCAACATCACGGTAATCTCGTGACGGTAAGGTGCGATCTTCCAAAGCTCATCTAAGTTATCCACGACAAACGTGGTCACGCCAAGGCCGATTGAGGTCTCAAGGTCGACGATGGTTT
>CAZEWM010000052.1:0-6438 GCA_964516045.1 uncultured Gammaproteobacteria bacterium | reverse complement strand
TTCACGTAGTGAATCACTTCGTTCTCAGCGATAGTTTCTACGCCAGTTGCCAAAGTAGATGGCTGGATGCAGAAAGGTGGGCAAGGACGTGAAGTCTTTGCGAACGCTGGGTTAACAGTGTTGTTGTTGTCTTGGTTACGAGAGAAAGAGACATCGCCTGCTTTCACTTCCAACTCACCAGCAGTAGAGATACCAACTGGCTTTGCGAATGACGCAGTAGTGGTCATTGCGATTGCCGCTACAGCGGTCAAAGCTAACGCTTTTAATTTCATCGTGATTTCCTCCTAGGCAGAAATATGTTGATGATTTGAAGAAACGCTGCGGGTGCCCCCGCAGGTTTGGTCAAGTCTTATTGTTGTTATTATTAAGTGTTTAAAATTAATCGCACTCTGGCTCAGCATCGCCAGCGCCTTTCTTCTTTTTCTTATCACCATCGAAAACAGTTGATTGGTCGTCGGCGGTGATTTTCGCAAAGGCAGTTGAAGAAACTGCAGCGAATGCAAAAGTAAGAACCATCATAAGAATCATTAAGTGACGCATTTTTATTGCCTCCTAAAAGCAACACGGGTTCTGTCTCTATGAACAAATACCCAAAATGGGAGTAACTCTTTGGTTACGTGACTACATTCCCTCGGGCATTTCTTACAAGGAAAACCCGAATTGCCGCTTACTATATCCAAGACAATATTAAAATCAACAAGCATAAGACTCTGCTAATAAAGCTAATTTCTTGTGCGCTGCAATAGGCATTGCGAAACTTCGTAGGCTCATGTCACTCTTAGGTGATAACAATAAAAAGCAGATTCTTAGGAGAACACGATGAAAATCATTTCATCTCTTGTCGCAATCGGCGCCTTAATGCTGAGTACTTGGTCATTTGCTGAACGTTCACCGGATATTGAGCGTGAATTGCGTATGAAGGCTGAAATTGTCGATGCCATCATGGATGGAGAGCCGGTTGAATTAGAAGCCGATAACCACACCTTTATGGGTATCTTTACCGAGGCTGAGAATGCCAAAGGTACGGTTGTGATTGCTCACGGCCGTGGATTTCACCCCGATTGGCCAACGGTCGTTCAGCCCTTGCGTGTGGGTTTAGTGGAGCGTGGTTGGAATACGTTGAGCATTCAGATGCCGGTGCTCGAGAAGTCAGCCAAATATTTTGATTATGTCGAGATCTTTGATGCCGCCGGTCCTCGCATAGAAGCCGCCATTGCGTATGCCAAAGAGAACGGTGGCGATAATGTGGTGTTGTTTGCTCACAGCTGTGGATCCCATATGGCCCAGCGTTGGATCTTAAATAAAGGTGAAGAGGCTACTCAGCAATTCTCGGCCTATGTCGGCATGGGTATGGGTGCAACTGACTACAAACAACCGATGGTTGAGCCATTCCAGTTGAATAAGATGAAGATGCCGATTTTGGATCTGTATGGCGAGGATGATTATCCAGCGGTGGTTCGTATCGCGCCGGAGCGAGACATGATGATTGCTGAAGCGGGTAACCCAAAGTCAAAGCAGATTAGCGTGAAGGGTGCGACGCATTACTTTGTGGACAAAGGTGATGTGTTGGTGAAAACCGTCGCCGATTGGCTAGATACCTTGTAATTAACGTTTAGTGGTCGGGTCCACCCAGACCTGACCGTCTTCTACTTTCACTTTATAAGAGCAAATAGGCTCATCTGCCGGCTCGTCATCGGGTGCGCCTGTAGCCAAGTCGAAATAGCTGCCATGCAACGAGCATTTAATTCGGTTGCCCTTAATGCAGCCGAGAGCCAGTGAATAGTCTTCGTGAGTGCACATTTCGTCCACCACATAGAATTCACCATTTGCATTAACCAGTAATAAGCGACGACCTTCGTGCTCAAAGGCTTTCATCTCATTGGTATGCAGTTCGTCTGTCGTCGCGATGGCAATGAAGTGACTCATTAGCGAACACGCTCTGCAGCTTTGCCTGAATCTAAGATGCCGCGGAGTTGATCTGCCGCTGCTTTAAGTGAATCGGCTTTACCTAGCTGACTCATAATGATCGCACCGGTATACACCAGCGAGTCGTAAGTCGCGCCTTTCTCGCCACGCAATGCCGCCATACCCATCTCAGCTGCGCGTTGCGCGCCAATCTTGATGTCGGTCACGGTGATAGCACCTTCGCCTTTAGCGGTTTGTGGCACATCCTCCGGGATCGGCACGCAGCGTGCTTCTTGGCTAATGCCGATCTCTTCTGGATTGGTATCGACACCGACTTCTTCACCGAGGTTCTCATAGGCAAAATATTTACCTGCCTGACGTAGAGAAGGAATCACGCCACCTTCAACACCACGAATGATGATCGCATTATCAAAGTTAGCGAGACGCGCGAGATCGCAATACACCGGTGGGTAAGGCTTATGCACATAGCCTGTAACAAAGTGAGTTTTGTTTTTGCCGCGAATAGGATTGGCAAGCACTTCAACGGTGGTGATGACCTGACGCTTAATGATCTTTTGGCGCAGCTCCATCATGCTGTGTAGCTTATTGTTAAAGCTGGCTTGATCGACATAGGCCCAACCCAGTGATGGGTCACTTAAACGCTTAGCGGCTTCCGCTGAGCTTAAATTCACTTCGACGCCCGCAGCTTCGAGTACATGACGGAAGGTAATACCGTATTTAGGACCTACTTTATCTAGTCCATGACTCACAAGGTGCAAGCCAGCTTCTGCGAGCAGTGGACCTAAAAAAGGTGATGCAGGAATGGTGCGGTTGTAACCATCGTATGGATCAGCCAGTTCGATAACTTCGTCTACATCAGCTGTTACACGGTCGGTGGTGTCCAAAATTGCTTGCAGGATGCCGCGGTTCTCTTCGCGCGACTCCCGTTTCATTCGCAAGGCAATCAAAAAGATAGCCGCACGAACGGGATCCACAGCGTCTTCGAGGAGTCCCAACATGCCGAGGCGTGCCTCATCAAAGTCGATATCTTTCGACAGGTCAGGGCCAGTGGCGATGCGCTGGATGATCGAGACCATGGTCTGATCGAGCTCGTCGCGGTTGAGATCTACTGCTGTGTTCATTCGGTAACTCCTTGAATTCAGACGCGGTCTGAATGAATAGGGGTGGAGTATAAGGAAACTCTGATGAAAAATAACCGGATAAAACGCCTTTTATCCGGCAAATCGGCTTTCGTTTTGGACGTGATGTCGCTAAATCAGTCGATAAAGCGTTTAGTGATCTCGTGGTAGCTATCGATACGACGGTCACGCAGGAAAGGCCAAATGCGACGCACATCCTCGCTGCGCCTCAAGGAGACCTTGGCCGAAAGTACGGTGGCATCGATATCGGCTTTAGCCAGCAGTTCGCCTTGTGGGCCGACAATAAAAGAATTACCCCAAAATTCGATGCCCGGATCATCTTTCGTCGGTGAAGCTTCGTATCCAACACGGTTACACACGAGAACAGGTAAACCATTAGCAACGGCATGTCCCCGCTGAACGAGCTGCCATGCGCCAAGCTGGCGTTGTTGTTCGTCTTCATCGTCGGTGCGGTCCCAGCCAATCGCGGTGGGATAGATTAAGAGCTCAGCACCTGCAAGCGCCATCAAGCGAGCGGCTTCTGGATACCACTGGTCCCAGCAGACGAGAACACCTAGCTTGCCAACTGAAGTCTGAATGGGGGTGAAGCCAAGATCACCGGGGGTAAAGTAAAACTTCTCGTAGAATCCTGGGTCATCGGGGATGTGCATCTTGCGGTACTTACCAGCAATGCTGCCATCGCTATCAATGACTACAGCGGTGTTGTGATAAAGGCCTGCTGCTCGGCGTTCAAACAAAGACGTGACGATGACAAGCTTGTGTTTTTTAGCCAACTCAGCAAAGAAGTTGGTGCTTGGACCTGGGATCGTTTCGGCTAGATCAAACGCATTGGTATCTTCGCTTTGACAGAAATAATGCGCGTTGTGGAGTTCTTGCAGAACGATAAGCTGAGTACCCTCGCTAGCATGCGTGATGATTTGTTCGGCGATGTAGGCTTGATTCTCTAGTACGCCACCTTGGTTGGCGTGTTGAATCAAGGCAACGTTAATCGAGTGACTCATCGTGACAATCTCTAAAAGTGATATCCAATTATAAAGCGAGTTGAGCGGGGTATTGCATGGTTAAACAATGCAAGCTGCCATTTTGCTCGATGATGCGTCGACAATTGATCGGAATGATTTCTCGATCGGGAAATAGATCCTGAAGCACCTTAATGGCTTTTTCATCAGCATCGACACCGTATATGGGTAATAACACTGCGCCGTTGATAATTAAAAAGTTAGCGTAACTAGCTGAGAGTCGACGGCCATCTTCGTCGTAAAGTTCGCCAGCCGGTGGCAGTGCATGTAAGCGATAGGGTGCACCTTCCAGATTGGTAAAAGCTTGCAGCTCTTTTTGCATGGCATGTAGTGGCCAGTAGTCTTCATCATTGGTATCAGCTGTGGTGAATACAATGTCATTCGATGAAGTGAAGCGCGCCAAGACATCGATATGCGCATCGGTGTCATCTCCGGTCATTTCTCCTTCGCTTAGCCAAAGATAACGCTTAAAGCCAAAGCGTTGCGTTAACTCAGCCTCCATGGCTTCTTGAGATAAGTCGCCATTGCGGTTGGTATTCAAAATGCTCGAACGTGTGGCTAGCAAGGTGCCTTGGCCATCGGTTTCGATTGCACCACCTTCAAGCACCAGAGGTGAGGGTAAATGCGTGCCGTTGAGTACCTGTTGATCGATTAAGGCTTGGGTGATTTGCGTATCGAGCTCGGCGGGATATTTATTCCCCCAACCATTGAAGATAAAGTCGTTAATGATTGGCTGCTCGTTCTCATCGATAGCGGTTAGCGCCCCATGATCTCGTGCCCACGTGTCGTTACAAGGGGCTTGTGCAAAGCGGGTCATCTTCAGATCGGCACCCGCATCCAAGAGAAGCTGTTTCACCTGCTCAGCGTGTGCATCGTTATTCACAACACAAAGTAACGTCTCAAAGCGCGTTATCGCTGCGCCAATTTGTGCAAATACCGGCAAGGTGTCAGCAAGGTTATCAGCCCAATCGGTGCCTTCATGTGGCCAGGTGAGTTGAACAGCAGATTGTTCTTCCCATTCAGCCGGTAATCGAGGTGTGTTCATCAAAACATCTCTAATAATTGATGCGCGCAGTCTATGGCAAAAAGCCAACCTCGGGAATGATTCTCGATCACTTAGGTCAGATAAAACATCTGAGGCTGAATATGATGTAATGCCGCCATGTTTAAACCCTTGTCACTGTTTGTTGGTCTGCGCTACACACGTTCGCGCCGTCGCAATCATTTCATCTCCTTTATCTCGGGCTTTTCAGCGCTTGGTATTGCGTTAGGTGTGATTGCCTTGATCACAGTCCTCTCGGTGATGAATGGTTTCCACAAAGAGATTCAAACTCGCATTCTGGGTATGGCGTCTCATGGGGACATCAAAGGCTATGAAGGTAATTTAACCGACTGGCAACTGGCTTTACAGAAAGCCAAAGAACATCCGCGTGTTTTAGCAGCGGCACCCTATATCGAAGCTCAAGCCATGCTTAACAGTGGGGGAGATGTCTCTGGTGCTATGGTGCGTGGCGTCAATCCTGCGCTTGAGAAAGATGTCATTGATGTTGCTGAGCACATGAAGTTTGGCTCCTTAGATGATCTTGCGACGACCCGATGGGGCATTGTTTTGGGTGCTGAACTGGCGGCTAAATTAGGCGTCAGTATCGGTAGCGAACTGACTATGGTTGTGCCACAGATGACGGTCACCATTGCAGGTAGCGTGCCGCGTATGAAGGCCTTCACAGTTGTAGGTATCTTCGAAGTCGGCATGAATGAATACGATCGCGGTGTTGCGCTTGTTCATCTACCCGATGCTGCCAAGCTGCTACGTATGAAAGACGATGTCTCTGGTGTGCGTATCCGTATTGATGATGTTTGGGATGCCAGAGAAGTATCACTCGAACTAGCAAACGCATTACCTGGTCGTTATCGCGTACTTAACTGGACAGACTATCACCGTAACTTCTTCGCGGCGCTCAAAATGGAAAAGCGCATGATGGGTTTGTTGCTGTTTTTAGTTGTGGTGATTGCAGCGTTCAATATCATCTCAACACTGGTGATGATGGTGGTGGATAAGCAAGCAGATATCGCGATCTTAAAAACCTTTGGTGCAAGCCCTGGCTTTATCTTGCGGGTGTTTGTGGTGCAGGGTGCTGCTTTAGGCTTCTTTGGTACCTTAGTCGGTACCTTATTAGGCGTGTTGCTCGCTGCCAATGTGGATTCTGCAGTGGCTTGGATTGAGCAAGCTTTTGGTCTGCACTTCATTGATCCCAATGTGTATTACATCAGTCAGCTGCCTTCGGATGTGCAGTTACCTGATGTCTTGTTAGTGTCGATCGGTTCCTTCCTCCTTTCTTTATTAATGACGCTCT
>CAZEWM010000051.1:4937-6499 GCA_964516045.1 uncultured Gammaproteobacteria bacterium | reverse complement strand
ATTTTGGGTGGTTTTGCGGCAATGTATGTCATCGTTATCGGTGGTCAGGCGTTCCCAATGGCGATGTTCCCAAGCCACACGATTATCGAGAGTGGCTTCTATGATGGCGTGAATGGCGCTATAGCGACCTACGTCCCTACGCTAGCGGAATTCATGCTTGGTTTAGGCGGTCTTGCTGTTGCAGTGATTGCGACCCTTGTTGCGGTTCGTGTTCTACCATTCTTGCCTGCAACTTTGTCAGACGAGGCGACAGATCCTCACCACTGATAAAGCTCTCGCAAAGGCGTAAAATAGGGTGGCTTAAAAGCCGCCCTTTTTTTTGGATGTTACATGGCCTATTTGTATCTCTCTGCTGCACACAAGTCGTCGGGTAAGACCTCGGTGAGCTTGGCGTTGACCCGCGCATTGCGAGATCGCGGTCATGTGGTTCAGCCATTTAAAAAAGGGCCTGACTATATTGATCCGCTTTGGTTGAGCCAAGCGGCAGGTCGTCCTTGTTATAACCTCGACTTTTACACCATGCCAGACGATGAAATTCAGTCGGTGTTTGCGCAGCAAATGCAGGGTGCTGATATTGGCGTGATCGAAGGTAATAAAGGGTTATTCGATGGCATGGCGCTGGATGGTACTGACAGTAATGCCGGTATGGCAAAGCTGCTCAAAGCGCCGGTGGTGTTAGTGCTTGATACGCAAGGTACCACTCGAGGTGTTGCTCCTCTTGTTATGGGGTACCAAGCCTTTGATGCTGATGTAAATATTGCCGGCATTATTTTGAACAAAGTTGCAGGACCTCGTCATGAAGGGAAGTTGCGTGAGGTTCTAGAGCACTACACAGATGTTCCCGTGCTAGGAGCCATTCAACGACATGCAGATATGCACATTAGTGAGCGTCATTTAGGTTTAGTGCCAAGTAATGAGACAGCTGAAAGTGATGCAAAGATTGATCTAATGGCGTCGCGTTTGAACGATCAAGTTGACCTAGAGCGCCTACTGAAGATTGCGCAAAGCGCACCAACGATCGCTAAGGTTGAGTCTCCGCAGCATCAGGTACAAGCGAGTGTTCGCATTGGTGTGGCACAGGATGAGGCGTTTGGTTTTTATTACCCGGGTGATTTACATGCGCTTGAACAATCAGGCGCCGAGATCGTGCCGTTTAGCCCTGTAAATGACACGGAATTGCCAGCGGTAGATGGATTGTTTATTGGGGGCGGATTTCCTGAGACGCACCTCGAAAAGCTCAGTAATAACGCGGCGATGTGCGACCAAATTCGCGCCTTTGTTGAAGCAAATAATCCGGTTTATGCCGAGTGTGGTGGTCTGATGTATCTTTGTCGCCAACTGACCTGGGGCGAAAAGACAGGTAAAATGGCTAACGTTCTTCCGGCGGATGTCACCATGCATGAGACCCCACAAGGTCGAGGCTACATTCGATTGGCAGAGACAGATGCCCATCCATGGCCAAGCGGTCATGAGCTAGTAGGGCATGAATTCCATTATTCGGCACTCAGTAATCTGGCGGATGACGTCACTTTTGCTTACGATGTGCGCCGCGGTTTTGGAGT
>CAZEWM010000051.1:0-4837 GCA_964516045.1 uncultured Gammaproteobacteria bacterium | reverse complement strand
GTAATCTGGCGGATGACGTCACTTTTGCTTACGATGTGCGCCGCGGTTTTGGAGTCGATGGTCAGCATGATGGCGTGCGTTATCGCAACCTTCTGGCCAACTATGCCCATATGCGAGATACCCAACGTAATCGTTGGGCCGAGCGATTTGTCGCTTTTATCAAGCAACACAAACACGACTGAAAAGTTTTTGAGGACAACACGATGTTTAAAGTCACAGTGGCTGCAGCAGAGCAGGTAAGAAATGCAGCCCAGCAAGGTGGTACTGAAGGTATGGCATTGCGTTTAGCGGCGCAAAAGCATGCTGATGGTAGCTTTGAATATCGTATGGGCTTCGATGAAGCTAACGATGATGACATCACCTTTAAAAGTGAAGGTGTAAACATCGCTATGGCGCCTGAGTATGTGCCACTACTGGACAATACAACGTTGGACTTTGCGACCCTAGATGGTGGTGAAGCACAATTTATCTTTATCAATCCAGACGACGCTAACTATACAGCTCCTAAGGCATAACGCCTTTTTTGAATCTTAGTTGGTATGCAGTTAGCCCCAGAAGATTCACTCCGTCTTAATGTCTTGTTGGCAAATAAGCCACAAGCGATTCGTATTAATGAATCGCAGATGGCTGTATTTGGCTTGTCTGAACAGGGTGAAGCCAAGGTCAATCTGAACCCTACGTGTCGTGATGAACAATATATAAAGCTCGTTAAAGAATTGATCTCTGGTCACGTACTCGGGTCCCCAGGTGGTTATCCGATTTACTTGCAACGCTGGACCCGTATGGGGCAGATGAAAGATGACAGTCTCGAGCAATTATTGATGCTGGGTGAGCCAGAAGCTGTTGTTGCAGCAGTGCATGCTCCGGGACTCACAGACGATCTTGCGCGTCGCGCTTGGTGGGCAATGGAAGATGCTGAAAACGCGCGTCAGATGCTTCGCAAACAAGCCGTTTGCGAAGGGCAGATGGGTCCGTTGCTCGCAGAGTATTTGGTTGAGCATTTGCCTTTTGAAGTTGAGCCTGAAAAGCAGATTGAAACGGTTCGTTTGGTGCTTCAGCCGGGTTTGTTAAATGATGAGCAAATTGATTCACTCTGGCGTAAGGCTGGACGAAAGCCGCCTTTCTACGTTGGCTTTATTGCTACCTTGCCAGATAGTCTGCCTGACCAACATGAAGCACATGAACTGCATACCTCGCATAGCTCAGAGTTAGCAACACTGGCGCAACAAGGTAATTGCGCCGCTCAAGTGCTTGAACGTGTGTTGGGTGAGCCTGGGCAGGGATACATGCAGACCTTGTACGGCATTTTCAAAAAGCCGTCGAATCAAGATGTGATCAATATGACTTTAGATCAGATCGCGGATTATTTTGCGCCCGTGCGAGAAGAGCGCGTTGATCTGACGTTGGAAGAGTTAGCCGCTGAAGCTAAGGACTGGGTCAGTCATCACGATGATGCTCAGGCGGTGATCGGTTTGAATGATGCATTTGCCGATAAGCTCCAAGCGATTAGAGTCCTCTCTGGGCTGAGCTACGGAGTAGTTCGTCCGGTGTTTAAAGGTTCAACCGCCATAGGTAGTTTGATGCGAAAGAAGCTCGCGCCGGTCTTGGAGCCGCTTCAAGGACACATGTCGGCCATCACTGCGCATCCCCCAAAGTATTAATCTTTCTAAGTCTTCCCGACTTTCCATTCTTCAGATTTGGTCTAGTCTAAAAAGACTATCAGTCGGACAAACTAGGGGGAGTTATGTCAGCAGATCGTCTTTTAAGCCTTTCTCAGGCCGCGCGAATGGCCGGAGTTACTCGTAAAATCCTGCAAAAGCACATATCTTGCGGCGATCTAAGTACATTTGAGGGGTATTTGCGCATGTCGGATCTGCGCACGATTTACCCTGAAGTTAGCGGTGATCGCTCGGGCATGATTGAGAAGGTGCGCCGTATCCAAGATGCCGCTGTCCTTAAAAAATGCGTCGATAAGATCAAAGAAGACCCCCAACACTTAGCGCATGAGCTGCATAAAGCAGGCCTGGAGATTGTCCGATTACAGAAAGAGGTCGAGAGCTACAAACAACTAGCCGCTGTCACTGAAGAGCGACTCGTGGAAATGCAGGAACAGTGCCAGAGTAAAGAGGCCACTATGCTGAGTACTCTGATTGGTTGGCATATGAATCAGATGAAAATTCGTCAGCCACATTAAACCGACTTAATTTGAGAAAAACGCCGTTGCAGGTCACACTGGACGGCGTTTTTATTTGAGCTCAGTTATGGCGTATCGCATTCGTCTTCAATCTACGGGTCATAGTTTTGAATCGCATCCACGCGAGTCAATTTTGCATGCGGGTTTGAATGCGGGGCTTAATCTCACGCATTCCTGTGAGAACGGTTCGTGTGGTGAATGCAAGGCGCGTTTGCTGCAAGGAAATATAGAAGCTATTAAGCACTCAGACTTTATGTTGACTGAGCTTGAGCGAGCAGATAACCAATTTTTGATGTGTTGCCATCAAGCGCTAAGCGATTGTCGTATTGAAGCGGCTGAGGTGAATGACCCTGCTGATATTCCAGAGCAGCGTCTCTTAGGGAAAATTGGTCGAGTCGAACAACTTAATGATCAGGTTGTTGAGTTCAGTGTGCGATTACAGCGCAGCAAAGGGCTTAAGTTTTTAGCCGGTCAAAGCGTCAGTTTATTTTTCGATGGCATGCGACCTAAAAGTTTACCGATGGCGAATTGTCCCTGTGATAGTAGTCGCTTGCGTTTTCAACTAAGACGTCGTGATGATGCCTTTTCAGAGTTTGTGTTCAACACGCTTAAGAAAGGTCGCGAGGTTATTGTTGCCGGACCTCAAGGTGATTTCACGTTAGATGAAGAATCGGATCGTTCATTGCTGTTTGTCGCGTGGGAGAGTGGTTTTGCGCCGATTTCGAGCTTGATTGATCACGCAATTTCTCAGAATCCTGATCGACGAATTCGATTGATTTGGTTGGGTGAGACAGCATCAAGTCATTATCTTGAGAATCAATGTCGGGCGTGGCGTGATGCGCTCGATGATTTTGATTATCAGCTAGTAAAAACTAACGGGCTTATCGCTCAAGGTTTTCATTCCACTATTCAGCAGGTACTAAAGCAGTCAATGCCAATTGATACGTGGGATCTCTACATGACGGTTCCGCCATCAGTTCAATATGCCGCTTGTCAGTTGTTTTGTGAGGCGGGGTTACCGGCAACACAAATTAAAGTGGCTTTAATGCAGCACGCCTAGTCCTTTTGGCGACGACGAGCTCGCGTCTTACCTTTATAAGCAGCAATGCTTGGCATGATCTCGGAGAAGGGGAGTTGTTCAAGTGAGCCCCAACGTTGAATCGCCGCCTGTAAGATGGCGTCGACATCAGGCACTTGGGTGTCATCACCATTGAGTAACTTGTTTAATCCACGCATGCCGCCGATCTGAACTCGCATGGCTTTACCGTGCGGTAACTTACCTTCAGTAAGCTCTCGTAATGCGAAGGTGGCGTGATCACGAAGAATGCTTAATGCATCTAAGCAACGTGCTTGGCCTTCTTCGGATAAACAATGCACGCCTTCACGCTCGGCAATGCAAAATCGCTCAGCCTTAGAGCAGTTGCACTGGTTGATCAGTACGCTTTTTTCAAAGGCGCAGAAGTTTTCATTAACTTCGCGATAGGTTTCTCGAAAGGCGTCTTGATCCATTAGTTTTCTTGTTGCTTGAAACGGTGAATCATACGGCGATCACGTTTATTGGGTTTTTGAGTCGCAGGTCTTGGCATCGCGGCCATCTCGGTGCGAATTTGCGCAGTCAGTGCTTGGCGCTTCGCATGACTTTCTTCATCTTCTTGATAAAACTCAGCCGCTTCACTAGCAGGGCGTCGTTGCTTGGGTAGTACCAATACCTCGATATTCCAGTCGTAGGGACCTTTGCTGATCTCAATGCGATTGCCGATTTTGACCTCTTTGCCTGGTTTGCAGCGCTGTCCATTCAGATGCACTTTGCCGCCCGAAATGGCTTCGGCAGCTAATGGCCGTGTTTTGAAAAAACGTGCAGCCCAGAGCCATTTGTCGAGGCGCATTTTTTCCAGAGATTCACTCATAGCTTAGGTGGCGCCGTCTTCCGAATGCATCTCACCATGGTTCGGTGCTTCGCTAGCATTGATGCCAAGAAGTGGGTCGAGTTCGCCACGAGCATCCATCGCAGCAAGATCATCGAAGCCGCCAACATGGAAATCATTGATAAAGATCTGAGGAACCGTTCTTCGTTGACTGCGTTCCATCATTTCACCCATACGGTCAAAATCAAGATCGATTCGGATTTCTTCCCAGCTCATGCCTTTGTTTTGCAGCAGCATTTTTGCGCGCACACAGTAGGGACACATCGCACTGGAATAGATCTCAATTTTTGGCATAAATACAGCTCCTAGATATGCACTAAATGGTAGCAATTTGCGGCTGATCTCGCAGCCTGAGATGTGCCATAGCAAGCATGTTTATTTTGCGCGTTTTTTCGCTACTATCCTTGCATTGATTTCATTTTGAGCCTGTTTGTATGTCGGCTGCACAACCCAAAACCATCCATCTGCGCGATTACCGTCCTCCCTCGCATTTGATCGATTCGGTCGATCTGCGATTTGATCTGCGCGAGAGCGGCACCCGGGTCATTACGACATTGCATATGCGTAAAAATCCAGACAGCGCTTCGAGTGACAGTTTGCGACTGCAAGGTGAAGAGTTGACTCTCAAGGTCATCCGCTTAGATGGTGTCGCTTTGGATGAATCGGCCTATGAGCTGGATGATGCCAGCTTGACGCTGCGTAATCTGCCGAACGAGTT
>CAZEWM010000050.1:0-6592 GCA_964516045.1 uncultured Gammaproteobacteria bacterium | reverse complement strand
AGAAACGACCTGCATCTGGGTAAGTTGGTACGCCTTCAAACATCATTGAGATAGCGCCATTGGTTAATGGGCCATAAACAATGTAACTGTGTCCGGTTACCCAACCGATATCAGCGGTACACCAGTACACTTCACCGTCTTTGTAATCAAATACGGTTTTGTGCGTCATCGCAGCTTGTAGCAAGTAGCCTGCGGTGGTGTGTAGAACGCCTTTTGGCTTACCAGTAGAGCCTGAGGTGTAGAGGATGAACAATGGATCTTCTGCATCCATGTGCTCTGGTTCGCAAACCGCATCCGCAGAGGCAATCGCTTCATGCATCCAAACGTCGCGACCATCATTCCAATCACAGCTGCCATCGCCACGTTGAGCGACAAAACAGGTGTGTACGTTAGGGCATTGCTCGATCGCTTTGTCTGCATTTGCCTTGAGTGGCAGTGCTTTACCGGTACGAACAGAGACATCAGCAGTAATGACCACTTGGCAGTCTGAGTCTTGAATACGGCTAGCAAGTGCATCTGGTGAGAAGGCGCTGAATACGATTGAGTGAACGGCACCGATACGGGTACAGGCCAGCATCGCAACCACAGCCTCTGGAATCATTGGCATGTAGATAGAGACGCGGTCCCCTTTCTTTACGCCACGCGCTTTCAGTGCGTTAGCGAATTTGTTTACGTCTGCGTGTAGCTCGTTATAAGTAACGTTACGTGATTCGTTTGGATCATCGCCTTCCCACAAGATAGCGGTTTGGTCGCCACGGGCATCAAGGTGGCGGTCAAGGCAGTTGTATGACACGTTAAGTGTTGCCCCTTTGAACCAATTCACATGGAGATCATCTTCCATGTAAGACCAGTCGAGAACCTTGTCCCATTTCTTAAAGAAGCTGAGGTAATTGTCCGCTTGCTCTCCCCAGAAGCCTTCTGGATCATCAACCGACTGCTTGTACATCACTGCGTACTGTTCTGCTGATACGTTAGCTTGCGCTGCGAAGTCCGCAGGAACGGGATATGTCTTAACCTCTGACATCTCTGGCCTCCTTAGGGTGTAGATGACTGTATTTTTTGTAAATTTTTTTCAGGCTAGGCGCGTAAAAATAGCAAATTTAGCCGTCTTATTGTGTTGAACCGAGCCACAATAAAGCAGGTTGGTCGCCTTCGCCGATAGTCTTTTTCAATATTACCGAACCATGATTTACCTTCCATTGCAGGACAGGGTCGGCATGTACCGAATCTCGGGTCGCTTCAAGGGCGTTTACGGGTTGCCCGATAGTCTCAATTAACTGTGAAATCAATGCGTTATGGTAATGATCGCGATACACGATCTGAATCGCGCTGAGCTGTTTTCCTGCGAAATAGAGGAAGGCGCGCTCAGCCGGCAGCTCGTTGAAAGCGCCGATCAGTGAGTTACAGGCATAGTCGCCAAAATTAGACTGGGCAGCACCGCACTTCCAATCAATCTTTTCGTAGACCTTTTTGATCTCGTCCTCGGTGAAGGTGTTACTTGCCTGATTCAGATCGAGACGGAATTCCTCGCGATCAAATAGCCACAGTACCGCGTTATCAGAGACGCGATTACCTTCCTCGGTAAAGAGCAGGAAGTAGGGTGGAACGAAAACGATCAGTAGGGCGAGGAGGGTTTTGTGGAGTTTCTTTTTCATTCTTATTGACTCAAAAAACGCTTCAAGGGTGCATCGCGCTTTGGCGCTATGTCGTCGGACAAGGCGAGCAATAGCTCAGCAGTGGCCATCGCATCGGTTAATGCGTTGTGCGCACGATAACGAGGCAAATTGTAACGCGGTCTGAGGTTGAATAGGCGTAAATCGGTCGCTTGAATGGTGTGATTGCGCAGCTCAAAGAGACGTTGTCCTAGCTGCAATGTGTCGATAATGGGCATCACAAAGGGTGTGCCATAGACGCGGCGACAGGCAGCATCGAGAAAGTTTTGTTCCACGCCTTGGTAGTGAACCAGCATCACCTTGCCTGTGAGGCGCTTGAGCAGCTGTGGAAGCACATGAGTTAGACTTTGACCTTTGCGTAATTCATCGTCGGTGATGTTGTGTATCACGACTGATTCGCTGGGAAGTTCTTTATCTGTCCGAATGAGTTGATGCCAAGCGGTATTAAGACGGATCTTTCGATACTGCATTTCGATTAAACCTAGGCTGATGATGTGATCTTTTTCTGCATTCAGCCCGGTGGTTTCAAAATCCAAGGCGACAATCGGTACTTCATCGAGCAATGTGTTTTTACTCACTGGCGGCGTGGCGTAAAAATCACGAATGGGTCCTGCTACTGCCTTATTTGCAGCTGCTTGATGACGCCATTCCAGTGAGCGATATTGGTTAAGCCAGCTCATCGTAGGTTGTCGGCTCCAAAGCGCTTGATCATGACGTCTTGCTGCATCTTGATAACTTGAAAAGCTTGTTTGAGATGAGAGCGCTCAAGCCCTGATAGATCATCCGGGTCGAGGAAGTTATCGGCTTTCTCGCCTGCAGCGATCTGCCTAGATTGATGCCGTACTCGCAGACCAGCGATTAAGGTCAGCGCATCTTCGAGGTTTTCTGCCATCTCTTCAGAGATCAGTTTGGCTTTCGCTGCTTCACGTAGACGTTCGAGCGTATTCACTGCCGTGATGCCACCACTAAGTGCCAACACGCGGGCAATGTCAGTTACCGGAACAATGCCAGTATGTTTGAGATCGAGCGTGTCATTGTGTTGACCGTCATGCACCAACACAAACTGACGGAAGAAACCCAGTGGTGGGCGATGTGTTGCGGCATTCGCCATCATGTAAGTTAAGAAGATCTTGTTGTTCTTGGCCAAGCCAAGAACATTGCGTTGCAGTTGATCAAAAAGACTGAAGTCGCCATGAACGGGACGAAGATCAAACCAGATACTCGACAGCATTAAGGCCATGGGCTCTGGGGTACGAATCCACTTGGTGAAATGATTTGTCCAGCCACTGACGGGCTGACGCCAATCGGGGTTGCTCGCCATTGCGTTACCTGGGCAGTAGATATAACCACACAGGTTAAGGCCATCAGTAACGCGTTTAGCGAGTGTAGCGAAGTAGGCATCATGCTCTGGTCGCATACTGTTATCAATCAGCAGTGCGTTATCTTGATCGGAATGTGAGCTTTGCTCGAGTCGACCTTGTGAGCCACCTGCAAGCCAGACAAAGGGAACTGGTGCGGGACCTAATTCATCTTCAGCTAACTTGATAAGTCGTGCCGAAATAGCATCGGTCATGTGCGAGAGCGTTTTGCCAATCTGTTCAACGCTAGCACCACTGCTGACCAATTGATGGTGTAGTAAAGGAATACGTTGGCTGGTGTTTATCAGGTCATCTACATTCGAGGCACGAGATATCTCAGAGGTTAAATAGGCTGCGCTACCGCCTTGGTTCTTTACGATGTCGGTTGAGGTGAACATGCCAATGACTTGGCCATCATCCATAACGGGTAAGTGATGAATACCTAATTGCGTCATGACTAACAAAGCATCACTAATAGTTGTGTTTGGGTTAATGGTATGAGGCTTGGCTGACATAATGCTGCTGATGGGTTCAGTAATAGCAATGCCATTAGCGACACAGCGTTCCCGGATATCACGATCGGTGACAAGACCGGCAAGGTGTTTATCCAATGTGATGATCATTGAGCCAACGCGCTTTTCGCTCATGATTTGTGCAGCAGTTTGAATGCTCTGCTTGCCATCAATACAGACGGGCTTCATGCGGATGAGATCGCTAACACGCTGATGATTCAGCGCTTCAGTGGGCGACTCTAAAGTCAGTGCGGCGACACCTTGTTTGAGTCGCTCGTTGATGCTGGCGGTAAAGAACTGGCCAAACTCTCGCGTTTGCTCGCTTAGCTTATAAAGCAGTTGGCAGGTACCAACATAGACCAGGGTGTCTTCAATCGCTTTAGCTTTCTTGCCATCGCCCAAAGAGAATAATGAGCAACCGCAGGCATAGATGCCGCCTTCATCGAGTTGTTCACAGATTTTTTCATCATCCGCGCAGACTTCTAAGGCGCCAGAGCGAATGACAAAGAACTTGTTTTCAAAGTCAGTTAGTTCACTGCCTCGTCGCAGGTAGGTCACTTCGAGCTGTTCTGGGAGTTCGGTGAGCTGTTCTTCGTTTAAAAGATCAAAAGGGTGATGTTCAGCAAGAAAGTGCTGTATTTCGAGTAATTCAACTTCCATGCATCACATCCTAAATCGGTGAGAAACGAGTCTTAGTGATCAAGGTCAGTTTAATCGCTTTTTAGGCATAAAAAAGCCCCGATTGAGCTCGGGGCTGTAGGATTGGTCAGTTGATTATGCCGGTAGAAGACGCACGCTAAGGACGCCTTCAATCCCACGTAATTGGTCTAACACGCCATCGGAAACATCACTTGAGACATCAACTAAGTTGTACGCTAAATCGCCACGTGAGCGGTTAAGCATGTCATCGATATTGATACCCGCATCCGCAAGAACCGATGAGATCTGTCCAACCATATTCGGCACATTGCTATTCGCTATGGCGATGCGTGGTCCGCCTGCGCGAGGCATCTGCATCTCTGGGAAGTTAACCGAGTTAAGGATGTTGCCATTCTCAAGATAGTCGCGTACTTGGTCAGCAACCATAATGGCGCAGTTGGTTTCCGCTTCACCGGTTGAGGCACCTAAGTGAGGCAGCACAATGACACGTGGATGATTCTTATTTTCGTTACTTGGGAAGTCGGAGATGTAGGCATAGACCTTGCCGTCATCTAATGCCTTAAGAACCGCAGCGTCGTCCACAATGCCGTCACGCGCAAAGTTCAGGATCACCACATTATCTTTCATGCGTTGCAAGCGATCTGCATTGATCATGTTACGTGTTGCATCAATTAAAGGTACGTGGAAGGTTACAAAGTCCGCTTTGCTGAGTAATTCATCAACGCTATTTGCGCGCTCAGCCTCTGCAGAGAGCTTCCAAGCGCTTTGAATAGTGACTGATGGGTCAAAGCCTATAACTTTCATGCCAAGCGCAATTGCTGCATTAGCGATTTGAACGCCAATAGCGCCAAGACCAATGACACCTAGCGTTCTGCCAGGTAATTCAAAGCCTACATATTTTTTCTTACCGGCTTCGACATCTTTGCCGATTTGTGCATCATCGCCTTCAAGATTGCTTGCATAATCCCATGCTTGTGCGATGTTTCGTGAGGCCATCAACATGCCGGCGATAACCAATTCCTTAACCGCATTGGCATTGGCACCAGGTGCGTTAAAGACCGGAATACCTTTCTCGGTCATCTTGTCGACAGGGATGTTGTTCGTGCCCGCGCCAGCACGACCTACGGCGCGTAGCGTGTCTGGAATCTCCATGTCATGCATTTTGTATGAACGCAGTAAGATGGCATCAGGGTGACCAATTTCCGAAGCGATTTCGTAGTTATCACGTGGTAGGCGATCAAGACCTTCGGTGGCAATATTGTTAAGGGTTAAAATTTTAAACTTCGTCATCCCGCTGATTACCCCTTAGTACGTTCAAATTCAGCCATGAAGCTCACAAGATTGTCGACACCTTCTTCTGGCATCGCGTTATAGATGCTTGCACGCATGCCGCCGACTGATCGATGACCTTTCAACGTCAAAAGACCGGCATTCTTAGCACCGGCTAAGAAGTCAGCATCAAGATCAGCATTTGCCAGCGTGAAAGGAACGTTCATCCATGAGCGAGCAGAAGTCTCAACGGGGTTGGCATAAAAGTCTGAGCCATCAATCGCTGCATATAACTTTTCAGCTTTACGTTGATTGGTTTGACCCATTGCTTCCAGACCACCGTTTTGACGTAACCAGTCAAAGACCAGGCCTGCCATATACCAACTATAGGTAGGTGGGGTGTTATACATCGACTCATTCTCAGCCGGTGTTTTGTAGTCGAGAGTGATGGGCGTACCGTCTGTTGCGTGACCAATCAGGTCATCACGAATGATCACCATGGTCAGGCCTGCTGGCCCAATGTTCTTTTGTGCACCTGCGTAGATCATGCCGAACTTAGTCACATCAAGTGGACGCGACAGGATGGTCGATGACATATCGGCGATCAACGGTGAGTTGCCTGTGTCTGGAATGTAAGGAAACTCAACGCCACCGATGGTTTCATTCGGTGTGTAATGCACGTAGGCAGCATTACTATCGAGGTTTAAAGCATCCGCTGCAGGTACGGTAGTGAAGTTGGTGTCTTCAGTGCTTGCGGCAACGCGAACATTACCTAAACGTTTCGCTTCAGCAATGGCTTTTTTAGACCACATACCGGTGTTGATGTAGTCAGCGCTCTTACCACGCATCAGGTTGAGTGGGATCGCTGAAAACTGCTGGGAAGCGCCACCTTGTAAGAACAGCACTTTGTAGTTATCCGGAATATTCATCAGTGCGCGAAGGTCAGTTTCTGCTTGGGCTGCGATGCTCATGTATTCCTTACCGCGATGACTCATTTCCATCACAGACATACCTGATCCATTCCAATCGGCCATCTCGGCTTGTGCTCGTTCGATAACTGCTGATGGCAACATGGCTGGGCCAGCGCTGAAATTAAATGCACGTGACATTCTGATACTCC
>CAZEWM010000049.1:0-6820 GCA_964516045.1 uncultured Gammaproteobacteria bacterium | reverse complement strand
ACCATTGTGGATGTGCTTGATGCACAGAGTAACTGGTACAAAGCGCGCCGCGATTATGCGCAAGCACGATATGACTATGTGATTAATGTACTGAACTTGCAGCGTACAGCAGGTAATTTAAGTGATGCGTCAATTGAGCGTGTGAACGCAATGTTGGCTGAGTAAGGTTTAGAGACGATGTCTGGTAATACGATTGGTAAATTATTTACGGTAACAAGCTTTGGTGAGAGTCATGGTTTAGCCATTGGCTGCATCATTGATGGTTGTCCTCCAGGTATGGAGCTATCGGAAGCTGACATCCAACCAGATCTTGAGCGTCGTCGTCCGGGTAAAACACGTCACACCACACAGCGTCGCGAGATGGATGAGGTGCAAATCCTATCGGGTGTGTTTGAAGGTAAAACTACCGGTACGCCAATTGGTTTATTGATTCATAACACCGATCAGCGCTCTAAAGACTACGGCGATATCGCGCAAAAATTCCGACCTGGTCATGCGGATTACACCTACATCCAAAAGTACGGCATTCGTGATTATCGTGGTGGTGGTCGTTCATCAGCGCGTGAAACGGCAATGCGTGTGGCGGCTGGCGCGGTAGCAAAAAAGTTTTTGAAAGAGGCCTTTGGTATTGAGGTTCGGGGTTATTTATCAGCCCTCGGTCCCATTACCCCAGAAGGTTTTTCTTGGGACCCAGTAGAGAACAATCCTTTCTTCTGGCCAGTTGAAGCACAAGTCGCTGAGCTTGAGACCTATATGGACGATCTGCGTAAAAGTGGTGACTCTGTCGGTGCTGAGGTGACTGTAGTTGCGGAAGGCGTGCCACCGGGTTGGGGTGAGCCGATCTTTGATCGTTTGGATGCTGATATTGCGCATGCCATGATGGGCATCAATGCCGCTAAAGGTGTTGAGATTGGTGCTGGTTTCCAGTGTGTGTCACAGCTCGGTACAGAGCATCGTGATCAGATGACTCCACAAGGTTTTCTTAGTAACAACGCTGGTGGTGTACTCGGCGGTATCTCGAGTGGTCAGGATGTTGTGGCGCGCGTGGCTTTTAAGCCGACATCAAGCATTCGCTTAGGTGGTCAAACAGTTGACGTTGCGGGTGAAGCAACCGATGTGATCACGAAAGGTCGCCATGATCCTTGTGTCGGTATTCGTGCAGTGCCGATTGCTGAAGCAATGCTGGCCATTGTGCTGCTTGATCATGCATTACGTCAGCGTGGCCAAAACGGTCATGTAACACCGGATACTCCCGTTATTCCTGCGTCAGCTGAGTAAGCGTCCGGGTTCGGCGGACGTCATCATGCAGCTGCCTTACTGGCGACTCTCATCTTTTTATTTCTTTTACTTCGCGCTCTTAGGCGCGTTAGTACCTTATTGGGGTTTGTTTTTACAAAACCGCGGCTTTGATGCGATAGCGATCGGCGAGCTTATGGCGATCCTGATGGCGACAAAAATCGTTGCGCCCTATATCTGGGGTTGGCTTGGTGATCACTTGGGTCATCGAATGCGAATTGTGCAGGTTGCCTCATTAATCTCGTTGTTGGTGTTTGCGTTGATGTTTGAGGCAAATACCTATTGGTCGATTGCGTTGGTGATGACCTTATATAGCTTCTTCTGGAATGCCTCGTTACCGCAATTTGAAGTGGTGACCTTTACCTATTTGAAAGAACGCATCGCAAAATATGCACAGATCCGCTTATGGGGTTCGGTAGGTTTTATTATTACTGTGTTGCTGCTTGGTATGTGGGTAGATCATCAGGGTACGGAAGTTATCTTGCCGGCAGTTATGGCGATCTTCATTAGCATCTGGTTGAGTTCGTTATTGGTTAAAGACCCTGATCCAGTACCGCATCCTCATCAAGAGGTCTCGTTATCGCAGGTGCTTAAGAAGCCAGCCATTATTGCGTTCTTTGTGGCGGTCTTTTTGATGCAGATGAGTCATGGGCCTTATTACGCCTTTTACTCGATCTACATGGAGCAACATGGGTACAGCAAAACCTTTATTGGCCAAATGTGGGGTTTGGGCGTGTTTGCTGAGGTCCTGATGTTTATCGTGATGCATCGTCTGTTGGAACGTTATGGCGCGCGACGCGTCTTAGTAGCAAGCTTGTTATTGGCGGCTATGCGATGGATTATGATTGGCGCTTGGCCAGATTCCTTAACAAACATTGTCTTAGCTCAGTGTTTGCATGCTGCAACATTTGGTACCTTTCATGCGTCAGCCATTCATTTGGTGCATCACTACTTCAGGGGGCGTTTGCAAGGCCGTGGTCAGGCACTTTACTCCAGTGTCAGTTTTGGTGCCGGGGGCGCGATGGGAAGTTTGGCGAGTGGTTATGCTTGGGAAAGTTTGGGGCCGTTTCATACCTTTGCAATTGCAACGGTATTTGCAGTGATAGGAGCATGGGTTGCATGGCAATTCATCGATAGCGCTCATGATCACTGAGGATAAAAAATGCGTTTGATCAATCAACTTAAAAAACGATCGTTACCGGTGCTGATTCTTGGCGGAGCTGTCTTGGTGGCTGCTTTATTGATCGCAACCAAGCCCAAAGTCGAACCGGTTATCGCTAAAGAGAAGGCGTGGCTCGTCAGTACACAAGCAGTAAAGATCGTTGAAGCGAATCCGCATCTCACCTTGTTTGGCCGTATTGAATCCTTATGGTCGACCAATTTAACAGCGAGTGCGCCCACGGATGTGGCCAAGGTTCATGTTGTCGAGGGTGACAACGTAGAGCGAGGTGATGTGTTGGTTTCACTGGATGACCGTGATGCCAAGCTGGTTTTACAGCAACGTGAGGCTGATGTTGAGCAAGCCGAAGCCAAGCTCATTGCAGAGAAAAATCAATACAAGACAGACAAAGAAGCGTTGCCACGTGAAGAGAATCTGCTGAGTTTTGCCAAGAAAGAGGTTGAGCGTTTTGAACGTTTGGCTAAAACGCAGGTCGTAGCCGTTTCTGCTTTAGAGCAAGCACGTCAGGCG
Source organism: uncultured Gammaproteobacteria bacterium (assembly GCA_964516045.1). Lineage (GTDB taxonomy): Bacteria > Pseudomonadota > Gammaproteobacteria > Chromatiales > Chromatiaceae > VMDJ01. The sequence goes on along the minus strand of CAZEWM010000049.1, from coordinate 3,834 downwards.
TACGAAAAACAGGCTATTGCGTTTGCAACCCGTGAACAAGCTCTAGCCAATCACCAGTCACGCCAAAAAGAGGCGGATGCAGTCTTTACCCGCGCTAAAGCATTGCGTGATCAAGCGCAGATTGAGTTATCGCGTATGCAGATCAAAGCGCCCTTCAAAGCGCGCGTGGCAAAAGTGAATGTTTCACCTGGGCAGCGTCTTCGTGCCGGTGATGTGATTGCTGAGGTTTACGACTTAGATGCATTGGTCGCACGCGCACAAATACCAACCTCGCAGCTGATGAATTTGAGATTGGCGATGGCGAATAAACAAACGATCACCGCTAAAGCAACGGTAGATGGTCAACAGGTTGCCGGCACTTTTAAAAACTTGGTGGGTGAGGTTGAGCAGGCGAGTGGTGGTTTAGAGGCCTTATTTACGCTTGAACAGGGTGATGCGGTGTTAACGCAAGGTCGCACCATCCAGCTAGACGTTGTATTACCGGAAATTTCGGGTGTGGTGGTGATTCCACGCGAGGCCTTTTACAGCGGTAATCGTGTTTTCGTCATGGATGCAGATCAACGCATGCGTTCTGTCGATGTGACTTTGCTAGGTTCGACACAAGATAATACTGGTGAGTCTCGGTTAATTGTTCAATCAGATAAGTTGAAGGTTGACGACACCTTGGTGACAACACAGTTACCCAATGCGATTGATGGTTTGCTATTACGTTCTTCTGAGGCTCAGTAATGACCGGCTTTCAGCATCGTAATGATTTGATCGGCATCTTTGCGCAGAATAAAGTTGCTGCGAATCTGCTGATGACCATCATGTTGCTGACCGGTGCATGGGGCTTATCCAATCTTAATGTGCAGTTTTTCCCTAACTTTGAACTTGAGATTGTTCAGGTGCGCACGGTGTGGGCGGGTGCGAGTGCAGAAGATGTCGAGCGCTCGTTAACGCAACCTTTAGAGAATGCATTAAGGTCAGCTGATGATCTCGATGATATGAGTTCTACCTCGGCGCAAGGGGTGAGTGTGGTCACACTTGAGTTCCCAGAGGGGAGCGATATGGGTGACAAGGTGTCACGGGTCGAAGAGCTAGTAAATTCTGTTCGTAATCTTCCTCAAGATAGTGAGCGGACAGAGGTAACCCATTTGGCGCGGTACGAAGATATTGCGCGAATGATGGTGTATGGCCCGGATGATCTACGTCAGCTGCGACCTTTAGTGCGTCGTTTAGAGCGTGAGCTTCTCGATGCGGGTATCTCACGTGTACAGATAAACGGCTTGCCGGAAGAAGAGATTGCGATTCAGGTGTCACGTCGCCATCTAGAAGACCTGTCGCTATCGCTTGATCAAATCAGTCAAAAGATCAATGCCACCTCACGTGATTTACCTGCTGGCATGCTGGGGCGAGATGAAAGTGGCGTTGAGATGCGTACCCAAAGTCAGCGTCGTGATGAAAAAGGCTTTGCTGATCTGCCTATCATCTCAGACGAAAATGGACGTTTGGTACTCGTCGGCGATGTGGCGGAGATTGAGCGTCGTGCGCGTCCCAATCAAGTCACTATGACTTATAAAGGCAAACCTGCGGTTGAGATGAAACTGCAGCGTGCCACCACTGCTGACTCACTCAAGTCAGCTGAGATCATGAATAACTATTTGGCAGATATTCGTCCACGTTTGCCGCAGGGTGTTGAGCTTGTTCTCTACGATGAGAACTGGCAGCTCATCAAAGACCGTATCAATTTGCTGTTAAAGAACGGTTTGGGTGGATTGATTCTGGTGGTGGGGATTCTCTACCTCTTCTTGAACGGCCGTGTAGCGACATGGGTAACCGTAGGTATTCCTGTGTCTTTTATGGCGACCTTGGCGGTGATGTATGTAGCAGGCGGTAGTATCAATATGATTTCTCTGTTCGCACTGATCATGGCGCTCGGTATTATTGTCGACGATGCCATTGTGGTTGGTGAAGATGCGTTAACTCACCACCAAACAGGCGAAAGTTCTCTTGAGGCGGCAGAGGGTGGTGCGCGACGCATGCTAGCACCGGTAATGTCCTCATCCTTAACAACCATTGCTGCCTTTATTCCATTGTTCGTTGTTTCTGGATTGATCGGTAAGTTTCTTGGTGACATTCCGTTTGTGATTGTGTGTGTGATTTTGGCTTCTTTGATCGAGAGCTTCTTGGTTTTACCCGGTCATTTGCGCCATAGCTTTAAAGGTATGACTCAAGCCAAGATTGGCTCTTTCAGAAAGCGTTGGGATGTGCGCTTTGATGAATTCCGTGATGGCACCTTCCAGAAAGCAGTGACATGGGCGGTGGATAACCGCATGGCAACCTTAGCGATCGCGTTATCAACAATCATTTTATTGGTTGGTCTATTGGCTGGTGGTCGCATGGGCTTTACCTTCTTTCCATCGGTGCCAGGCAATATCGTTGTCGCCTCTGCGAGCTTTGTATCAGGAACGCCGCCAGAGCGCGTGCATGCGTTTATTGATCATGTCGAAGAGCAGCTCTATGAAACGGATAAAGCGCTTGGTGGTGGTCTGGTGAAGTTTGCACAAGTGAGTAAAGGAATGTCTTATCTCTCAGATGCGATTCAATCGCAAAAGGGAGATCAGTTTGCGTCTGTGTTTGTAGAGTTGATTGCCAATGATGCACGTGAGGTGACTAATGATCAGTTCACCACTAAATGGGAGTCGCTGATTACTAAGCCACCGGGCCTTGAGTATTTCAGTATGGCGGCACGCAAGGGTGGTCCACCTGGACGTGATCTTGAGATTCGTTTGACCGGTTCAACCGATACCGAACTCAAGATGGCATCACTTGAGCTTACTGAGGGGATTAAGGCCATTACTGGCACTCGCAGTGTTGAAGATGACCTGCCATTCGGTAATTTACAGTTAATGTATGAACTCAACGCAACCGGAGCGGCGCTTGGTTTATCGACAGATGGTGTGGGTCGTCAGTTACGCGCAGCACTCGATGGTCAGTTGGTACAGATCTTTAACGAAGGTGATGACGAGATAGAAGTTCGCGTGATGTTGCCGGATGATGAGCGTCATCGACTATCGACGTTAGAGAGCTTCCGTATTTATTTGCCGAATGGCAACACAGTTCCTCTAAGTTCGGTTGTTGATATTAAAGAGCGTCGTGGCTTTAAGGCACTTCGACACGCTGATGGTCAGCTGGCGGTAACCGTGCTAGCAGATGTGAATACCAAAGTGGCAAACGCTAATGCGATACGTGAGCAGTTGGCGGCTTCTGTTCTACCGCAGTTGGTTGATAAATATGATGTGCATTGGGCCTTTACCGGTAAGGCTGAAGATCAAGAGCAAACTAAAACCGACATGAAGCAAGGTGCGCTGTTTGCGCTCGCGATGATCTACATCGTTTTGGCTTGGGTGTTCAGCTCTTATGGATGGCCGCTGGTGGTAATGGCCATCATTCCATTTGGCATTGTTGGCGCCTTGATGGGTCACTTTTTTATGGGCATTACGCCAACCATCTTGTCGATGTTTGGTGTGTTTGCGCTATCGGGTATTGTGGTGAACGACTCGATTATTTTGGTGGTTTTCTATAAGCAGCTACGCGAGAAAGGTGAGTCGATTCGAGATGCAGTGATTGCTGCATCTCGTCTGCGTTTACGTGCGGTATTGCTGACCTCATTAACCACTATTGCGGGTTTACTACCCTTGTTGTTTGAAACTTCTTTGCAGGCACAATTCTTGATTCCGATGGCGGTTTCAATCTCCTTCGGTTTAGCATTTGCGACATTCTTGGTGTTGTTCTTGGTGCCTGCTTTGTTATCCGCGATGGAATACCGTCTCTATCCTGCTGAAAAAACCG
>CAZEWM010000048.1:2932-6834 GCA_964516045.1 uncultured Gammaproteobacteria bacterium | reverse complement strand
GAAGATTTCATCCGTGTGCCTTTGCCGGCGGCCAAGATAACGACTGCAAGGGTCATTCGTTTTCTCCCTAAAACGTTGATAATAAAAAAGGCCCTAAGTTTGCACTTAGAGCCTTTGATTCTAGCAAGAGCTGACGCGCTTTACTTTGTCTTTCTGAGACGATCAATAGCGCGTAGCTGTGCAACGGCTTCAGCCAATTCAACCTGTGCTTTCGCCAGATCCATATCGGCTGATTGATTAGCCATGGCATCTTCGGCTCGACGCTTCGCTTCTTGAGCGGCTGCCTCGTCCAAATCTGCTGCACGGATACCCGTATCTGCAAGGATAGTGACCTTAAAAGGCTGAACTTCGATCATGCCGCCAGACACATAAAAATGCTCTTGCGGCTTACCGTTGCCCACATCAACGCGAACTTCACCCGCTTTCAGAGGTGAAATTAGCGGTGTATGGCGAGGTGCCACACCAATTTCACCCATCGCAGCAGGCGCATAAACCATCTCACCCTGACCAGAGTAGAGATTGCCTTCAGCACTTACGATGTCAACATGAATGGTCATTGCCATTTGTCTTCTCCAGATTCCGTTTTCACAGAACCTTGCTGTTATGCATTACTTCTTCTTGTTTGCGTTTTCGACAGCTTCTTCGATGTCGCCACACATGTAGAACGCTTGCTCTGGCAAGTGGTCGTACTCACCATTCAAGATGCCTTTGAAGCTTGCAATGGTTTGCGCCAAGGTAACGTACTTACCAGGTGCACCAGTGAACACTTCTGCAACGAAGAATGGTTGTGACAAGAAACGCTGAATCTTACGAGCACGTTGTACAACGGTCTTATCTTCTTCAGACAATTCGTCCATACCCAAGATCGCGATGATGTCTTTCAGCTCTTTGTAGCGCTGCAATACACCTTGAACGCCACGCGCTGTGTCGTAGTGCTCGTTGCCCACAACGTGTGGGTCAAGAATACGTGAGGTTGAGTCGAGTGGGTCTACCGCTGGATAGATACCAAGCTCAGCTACCTGACGAGACAATACCAAGGTCGCATCCAAGTGCGCGAAGGTTGTCGCTGGTGAAGGGTCGGTCAAGTCGTCCGCCGGTACGTATACCGCTTGGAACGAGGTGATAGAACCTGTCTTAGTAGAGGTAATACGCTCTTGGAGTACGCCCATCTCTTCTGCCAGTGTTGGCTGATAACCTACCGCAGAAGGCATACGACCTAGCAGTGCTGATACCTCGGTTCCCGCCAAGGTGTAACGGTAGATGTTGTCTACGAACATCAATACGTCACGACCTTCGTCACGGAAGTATTCCGCCATCGTCAACCCCGTCAATGCAACACGCAAGCGGTTACCTGGTGGCTCGTTCATCTGACCGTATACCAGTGATACTTTGTCGAGTACGCCACCTTCTGACATCTCATGGTAGAAGTCGTTACCCTCACGAGTACGCTCACCAACACCTGCGAATACTGAGAAGCCTGAGTGCTCAACCGCAATGTTACGAATCAGTTCCATCAGTGTTACGGTTTTACCTACACCCGCACCACCGAACAGACCAACTTTACCGCCCTTCTGGATCGGCATGATCAAGTCGATAACTTTGATACCTGTCTCAAGAACTTCTGTTGCTGATGATTGATCTTCAAGCTTTGGCGCTTCACGGTGGATCGGCATACGCGTCTCTTCACCGATAGGACCTGCTTCGTCAACCGGCTCACCCAAAACGTCCATGATGCGGCCTAGGGTTGCTTGACCCACTGGCACCTGGATTGGCGCGCCTGTGTTGCTCGCTTCAGCACCACGCTTCAAGCCGTTAGTTGAGCCCATTGCGATAGCACGTACAACACCGTCGCCCAGCTGCTGTTGAACCTCAAGGGTCAAACCTGCTGACTCGATCTTTAACGCGTCATATACCTTTGGCATAGCACCGCGATCAAATTGAACGTCGACCACCGCGCCGATAATTTCGACGACCTTACCCGTGCTCATTGGCGTTTCCTCTCAATCAATACATTCGCAACCGAAGCTGCGGTTAAATTTAAAATTCGTTTTAGCCTGATACCGCTGCTGCGCCACCCACGATCTCAGAGATCTCTTGGGTAATCGCTGCCTGACGCGCTTTGTTGTAAATCAACTGCAGCTCATCAATCATGTTTCCGGCGTTATCTGTTGCAGCCTTCATTGCAACCATACGTGCTGATTGCTCACAAGCTGCGTTCTCTACCACCGCTTGATACGCGATTGATTCGATATAACGAACCAAAAGTGCATCCAATACTTCACGAGAACCAGGCTCGTAAATGTAATCCCAGTGGTGCTTCAGCTCATCTTCATCTTCACCTGCAGCCAAAGGAACCAACTTAGAAATTGTTGGCTCCTGCGTCATAGTGTTAACGAAGGTGTTGTACGCCAAGCGGATCTCATCCACTTCGCCATTGCTGAACGCATCCAGCATTACTTTGATGGTGCCCACAAGATCTTCAACGTGTGGCTGGTCGCCTAAATGCGTTACCTGCGCCAACACTTCACCACCAACACGGCGGAAGAAACCCAGTGCCTTATTGCCCACTAAGCAATACTTAATTTCGTTACCTGATTCACGCAGTGCTTTGATATCTCGTACCAAACGGCGGAACAGGTTGGTGTTCAAACCACCACACAAGCCACGGTCAGACGACACAATGATGTAGCCGATCTTTTTAACTTCACGTGTTTTCATGAAGTCATGCGTGTACTCAGGGTTAGCTGAAGCGACGTGACCTACGATTTGTCGCATCTTGTCCGCGTACGGACGAGACTGACCCATGCGGTCTTGTGCTTTACGCATTTTCGCAGCAGCAACCATTTCCATTGCACGCGTAATCTTCTGCGTACTTTTTACGGAAGCGATTTTTGTGCGAATTTCTTTTGCGCCTGCCATGTGTCTCTCGCTTTAAATCGAAAAACCTAGCGACTCGTTCGAGTCGCTAGATTAAGTGCTTACCAAGTGTTGTTTGCCTTGAAGTCTTTCATGGCGTCGTGGAACTTAGCCTCAACGTCATCATTCCAGTCAGCCTTAGCATTAACATCTGCAACCAATGCTGATTGGTTAGCTGCTAGGTACTGGTGAAGAGCTGCTTCAAATGCAACAACCTTAGAGGTTTCAACATCGTCTAAGTAACCTTCGTTAGCTGCGAACAACGAGAACGCCATTTCAGCTGTATTCAAAGGACTGTACTGCGCCTGCTTCATCAATTCAGTTACGCGCTTACCACGCTCCAACTGTGCACGAGTTGCCTCGTCCAAATCTGATGCGAACTGCGAGAACGCTGCCAATTCACGATATTGAGCCAATGCTAGACGAACACCGCCGCCGAGCTTCTTGATGATCTTAGTCTGTGCCGAACCACCTACACGAGATACCGACAGACCCGCGTTAATCGCAGGACGCATACCTGCCGCGAACAAATCAGACTCCAAGAAGATCTGACCGTCAGTAATCGAAATTACGTTAGTTGGTACGAACGCTGATACGTCACCTGCTTGGGTTTCAATGATAGGGAACGCGGTCAATGAACCGGTTTGACCTTTCACTTCACCGTTGGTGAACTTTTCAACGTAGTCAGCATTTACACGAGCTGCACGCTCAAGCAAACGTGAGTGCAAGTAGAAAACGTCACCTGGGTACGCTTCACGACCTGGTGGACGACGTAGCAACAATGAAACCTGACGATAAGCCCATGCTTGCTTAGTCAAGTCATCATAAATAATCATCGCGTCTTGTCCGCGGTCGCGGAAGTACTCACCCATGGTACAACCAGAGTAAGGAGCAATAAATTGCATTGCAGCAGAGTCAGCTGCTGGAGCAGAAACCACAATGGTGTGTTCCATTGCGCCGTGCTCTTCAAGCTTACGAACCAGACC
>CAZEWM010000048.1:0-2832 GCA_964516045.1 uncultured Gammaproteobacteria bacterium | reverse complement strand
GAATCACGCTCTAAGTTAAGCGCCAAGCCGAATACGTTGCCTGGGAATTCCAGCATTTCGTAAGACATTACGTCTGCTAGACCGTGGATACGAACAATACCGTCAGTTACAGAAACTACGGTGCCTTCGTTGTGAGCTTCGGTTGAAGCATCGAAGTTTTCGATCTTCTTCTTGATCAGCTCGCTGATTTCAGAGGGATTCAGTTGCATGGTTGCTTACCCTGTTAAATTCCTAATTGGTTTGCCAATTGGCTGATTTGGCTTGATACAGAACCGTCGATAACCATATCGCCAGCACGGAGACGGAAGCCGCCGATTAAGCTGTTATCTTCAGTGCTCGTAATGCGAACATCACGACCAAGCTTTTTCTTAAGTGCACTTGCTAGTGTTTGCTCTTGCTCAGCTGAAAGCGGGAAAGCGGTCGCGACTTCTACGTCGATCGTGCCTTCATGGCCAGCTTTAAGTTGGGCAAACGCTGCAGCGATCTCTGGCAATACTGCCAAGCGACCATTGTCAGCCAGCAACTTGATCAAATTATTACCTTCTGCGCTCATGTTAGAACCACCGATATCCATCAGTAGCTCAGCTTTTTGTGCAGCGGTTTTCTTTGGGTTGTTGATCACAGCCTGCATTGCAGCGTCTTGAGCAACTGCACCCAAAAGGCTAAACATGTCAGCCCATTGACCAAGTGCATTAGTTTCAACCGCACGCTGAAAAGCTGCTTCAGCGTAAGGTCGAGCGATAGTTGTAGCGTCTCCAGCCATAGGGCCTGCCTCAGATCTGTTGCGCGACAGCGTCTACGATGTCTTTGTGCGCATTAGCATCGATCTCTTTACGCAAGATTTTTTCTGCACCGACAACTGCCAGTTCAGCAACTTTGCCACGCAATTGCTCGCGCGCTTTGTTGGTTTCTTGCTCGATCTCTGCTTGTGCCGCAGCCAATTGACGAGAACCCTCTTCTTGGGCCTTGTTCTTGGCTTCTTCAACAATCATTGACGCCTGCTTTTCAGCATTCGCTTTGATCTCAGCTGCTTGTTGCTTAGCTTGAGCGATAGTTTCAGCAGCACGTTTCTCTGCTAATTCCTGCTCATGCGCACCGCGCTCTGCAGCTGCCAGACCATCAGCGATCTTGGCTTTACGCTCATCCATCGCTTGAACCAGCGGTGGCCATACGAAACGCATGGTGAACCATACGAATACAGCAAAGGACACGAGCTGTGCGATAAGTGTCAGGTTGATATTCATCCCGATACCTCGAGTGGACGAGTGAGTTTAAATATGTTCGTTAATGTTTCGCTTACAGCGCAAACATTACGTACATGCCCAGACCTACAGCGATCATAGGTACCGCGTCGGTCAAGCCCATGACGATGAAGAACTGAGTACGCAGCATTGGGATCAACTCAGGTTGACGCGCAGCGCCTTCCAAGAAGCGACCACCGAGAACACCGATACCTACAGCAGCGCCTACAGCGCCAAGGCCCAGCATGATTGCAGCTGCGATGATAAGCAGAGCTTGTGCCATTTCCATGATTTTCCCCTTAGTTCAGGTAGAAGTTAAAAGTTAAGTTTTAAATTAGTGATGATCAGCGTGTGCCATATCCAGGTAAACGATGGTCAACGTCATAAAGATGAACGCTTGCAGCGTGATAACCAAGATGTGGAATACAGCCCATACGAACTGCAAGGTGCCACCGAAGATACCCATTACCCAGCCCGCGCTGTACATCAACGCGATCAAGATGAAGATCATTTCACCCGCGTACATGTTGCCGAACAAACGCAGTGACAATGAAATTGGCTTAGCAATCAGGTTGACGCCTTCAAGCACCAAGTTGATCACAGTCGTAAATGGTTTCAACAACATATTATTTGTTTGGAAAGGCATGCCGGTTAATTCGCCAACAAAGCCACCAACACCCTTTATCTTGATGCTGTAGAAAAGAATTAAGAAGAACACACCAAACGCCATCGCGAAGGTCACGTTAGGGTCGGTGCTTGGAACAATCTTCATATATACATGATGCGGATCAACGCCAAACGCGTAGTAACCGATTTGGCCTGCAATCCAAGGAACCAAGTCCACTGGGATCAAGTCCATCAAGTTCATCAGGAAGACCCAGACGAAAATGGTCAACGCCAATGGCGCAACCATGTTGTTCTTAGAAGTGAACGAACCACGTACAGCGTCGTCAACGAAGTCAACGATCATCTCAACGAAGTTTTGGAAACCGGTAGGTGTTTCAGCCGATGCTTTTTTTGCAGCACCGCGGAAGAAGATCATGGCGATAACAATCAAGCCAATCGACCACATCATTGAATCAACGTGGATTGCATTGAAGCCCATTGCTGCCGCTTCCTGCGCACTGTGCGCAAAGCCCCACTCGCCAGTCTCAGGGTTTAAACCATAAGTCCAGTTGGTCAAATGGTGTTGGATATATTGTGACGATGTAACTTCTGAACCAGCCATTTCTCTTTATTACTCTCAACGGGCGATGCGATTCGCCAGTAGCGGGGGTAATACCTGAACGATTAAGAACGCAGTAAATAATGCCACTGGCTCTAAATCATCGATTTTTTTCATCGCGATAGCGAAAACAATAACGATTGAAACAATCTTTAAAATTTCACCACCATAGAACCTTGCCACCAACTGACCGGGTTCCTTAGCGCTGTAGGGACCAAAGATCCAAAACGCAAAAACAGCGGTTCCTATTATTGTTGCAAGACCACCAATAAAGGCATCTCTCGCATAACGAATATCGAAAACTGCTGCGACCAGCGCAACAATAACAGCAACTGAAATTTGCGCTAATAAGATGTTTTTAGCTCG
>CAZEWM010000047.1:0-6987 GCA_964516045.1 uncultured Gammaproteobacteria bacterium | reverse complement strand
CAAGGCAAGTCACCTGAAGATGCCGAGCAACAGCTGAAAGAGCAACGTCAGCAGGAACAATCACCTTCTGATGAGCAAGAAGGTAAAGGCGGCCTGCCCAAGCAGCACAGCGAGCAAGGTGAGTCCGGTAAAAAGTCCGATAATGCCCCGCAAGCAGATATGGGTGAACCCGATACTCAAACCGAACCTGAAAACGAAAGTGACCAAGGTGATCCAGCACCCCCACCACTCACACCTGAAGAGCGCGACACGCTCGATGTGCAGTGGCAACAGCGATTGGCCGGTGCAGCTCAACAAGCCATGCAAGCCGGCAAGCTCGGTGGCACCATGGCGCGCATCATTGATCATCTGCTACAGCCCCAACTGCCATGGCGTATGTTGTTAGCACGATATATGACAGCCATTGCGCGTGATGACTTCAGCTATATGCGTCCATCACGCCGAGAAGGTGATGCAATCTTACCGTCATTAAAAAGCGCTCAACTTGATATTACGGTTGCCATTGATACCAGTGGCTCAATCAAAGCGAATGAGATTAATGAATTTTTATCCGAGATCGATGCACTCAAAGGTCAGATGCGAGCTCGAATCAATCTCTACGCTTGTGATTCAGCCTTAGCAGATAACTGCCCTTGGACTTTTGAGCCCTGGGAAGAATTTGAATGCCCGTCCCAAATCACTGGTGGCGGCGGTACTGACTTCCGCCCCGTGTTCGATCATTTGAACAAACACGGCATCAATCCAGCTTTAATGGTCTACTTTACGGATGCAGAGGGCACTTTTCCCAAGGTAGAACCGAACTTTCCAGTGATCTGGCTCGTCAAAGGCAAAGAAAAGACTCCGTGGGGTCAACGCATTCAACTTAACTAAGCCCGCTAACGGGTAAACTGACCCGTATGAGATTCTTCAAAAACGCGCTTATCACTCTTTGCATCATCAGCTTAGTTAGCATGCCAAGCTATGCATTGAATATCGAATTGCCTGAATTAGGGAACAGTGCCAATCGACTAATGACGCCCAAGCAAGAACGCCAGCTTGGACAAGCATTCATGCGCAGCGTGCGACGTAACCAGGCTGTTCTTACCGATCTTATCCTTGGCGACTACATTCAAGAACTTGGTCAACGCTTGGTCAAAAATAGTGACGCATCAGGACAAGACTTTCATTTCTTTCTGATAGATAACCCGCAAATCAATGCCTTTGCCGGACCAGCTGGTCATATTGGTGTTTATACCGGCTTAATCGCCACCACCGAAACCGAAAGTGAACTTGCCGCCGTAGTTGCACACGAGATAGCTCACGTCAGCCAACAACACCTTTTTCGTGCATGGGAAACTGCACAAAATATGGCGATCCCCAATGCAGCTGTTTTAATCGCAGCGATTGCATTAGGCGTGGCCGTTGGCGGTGATGCAGGTGTTGCAGCGGCAGCAGGCGGACAAGCCGCTATCCTTCAAGAACAAATCAACTTCACTCGCGCAAATGAACAAGAAGCTGATCGTGTGGGTATTGATGTTCTTGCCGAATCCGGCTTCTCACCTAATGCGATGCCTGCTTTCTTCTCGCGCATGGGCAAAGCGAATCGAGTTTACGACAGCAAGCTACCGGAGTTCTTAATGACCCACCCGGTTAGTACTAACCGGACTGCTGAATCGATTGACTTGGCTAGTCGTTACCCTTACATCCAAAACGAAGACAGCTTGCGTTATCACTTGGTGAAATCGCGTTTACGTGTTGAGGCCGCCATCAATCATGAACAGCACCTCGTCGCACTCAAAGGACAATTAGAAGACGGTCGTCTGCGTTTGCGTGACGCCAAGCTCTACGAACAAGCACTCACTTTACTCAAACTTAAACGTTACAAAGAAGCACAAACACTTTTGCGTGACCTGATTAAGAAGCATCCTGACACGATCGATTTTGTCATCACGCTCAGTCAACTAGATGCTCAGTTAGGCGATCCAACAACTGCTTTTGCTCGCCTAGATTCTGCGCTGCAACAAAAACCGCTGAACATTGCACTAAACACCGTTCGCGCTGACATGGCAATGAAGTTACAGCGTTGGAATGAGGTCATCGAAAGCATCGAGCGACTGGTCGAACTTGAGGTTAAAACCCCCTCATTATTTAGCCTTTTATCTCGTGCTTATGGCGAGTCTGGTCAAGTGGTTACAGCACATCGCTACAAGGCAGAAGCCTATTATCTCAATGGACAACTTGAAGAAGCGATCGCTCAGTTAGATATAGCCATGAATCAACCAAGGTTATCTTTTTATGAGAACGCGCTGATCGATTCACGACGAAAATTGTTCAAGGCGGAAAAGCGTGCACTGGATGATCAAATTCGTTAACAAAAGCTCAACGAACGGCTGCCATTGCTCATCTATAAGCATTTTCTAAAGTACAGAAAAAGCTAAAAAAAACCTTGTTATCCCTTGCTTACTACGAATGAATCATTAATATCTACACACTACCCAAAACACTGGGTGTAAGAATTCGAATAAGTCGTCACTTTCGAGTGGCATTTAACTCGAACATTACTAATAAAAGTTGAATTCGTAGAAATTCACCCAATTGAGCTTAGGAGGAAATGCGATGCGGAACACCGCTAAGAACGCAAAAACCGCTCTATCATTAGCTGCAATCATTGCTGGTACATCATTGATGTCTTCGGCTTACGCTGCTGACGTTTCAGAGGGTTACAAACTAATTACTGATCGCAAGAAAGGTAACTGCGTAGCCTGTCATGCAATTCAGGCACCAGATCTCAAAAACAATCAAGCAGGTAATGCTGGTCCACCACTTCATATTCTTGATGCCGCTGGCGAAAAGTCTGTGATGCCTGGTTATATGAAGATGCGCTTCCCTAACCGCGCTGATTTGTACAACCAAATCTATGATGCAACCAAGAAGAACGAGAACACTTTGATGCCACCTTTCGGCTCGTTCAATATATTGAGCGAAGCTGAAATCAACAGCATCATGGATTACCTGTACTCAATCTAAATCCAATTATTCAACTCTTAGGAGAGTAGTAAATGAATACTGATATGAAACGTCGAGTCTTCTTGAAAGGCTCTTTGGCTGCAGGCACTGTTGGTGTTGCAGTAAGTGCTGGTCTTTTGGCCCCTCAAGCTGTTATGGCTGCATGGCCAAAGGCTGAGTTCGAAGCAAAGACTATGGGTGACCTTGGTGCCGCTTCTGGTGATATCACTGTTAAAGCGCCAGACATCGCAGAAAACGGTGCTGTAGTACCAGTGACTGTATCTCACAACATGAATGCTGACAGCGTTGCAATTTACGCATCTGCAAACGGCACACCTTTGGTTGCTCAATTCATGGGGCCAGGTGCACAGACTGAAGTCTCTACTCGTATCAAGATGGGTAAGACTGGTGATGTCATTGCTGTTGTTAAGTCAGGCGGCAAAATGCATCACGCGAAGAAGTCTGTAAAAGTCACCATCGGTGGTTGTGGCGGTTAATCCGAACACATCTATACGAATAGCTAAAGAATTTAAGAGGTATTAACCATGGCTAAGAAGTCAATCAAGGTTCGCGCTAAAGAGAAAGGCGGCGTCGTAACTGTTAAAGCACTCATGAACCACCCAATGGAAACTGGTCTTCGTAAAAACAAGAAGACTGGCAAAATGTTCCCCGCACACTTCATCTCAGAAGTAACTGCAACTATCGGCGGTGCAAATGCACTTTCTGCTAACTGGAGTGGTGGTATTTCTAAGAACCCTTACCTTGCTTTCGAAGCACCAGGTAAAAAGGGTGATGAGATCACTCTGTCTTGGACCGATAACCAAGGTAATAGCGAGTCAGCTACTGCCAAAGTTAAGTAAACCGGCTAAGGTAATTGGGTTGGAGTTGCTTGGCCATGTACCAAGCAACCGCCCTACACCCACTCTGGGAGGAGTCAATAAATGAAAATGACAAAATATGCGTTAGCCGCAGTTGTCGCTTTCTCAGCATCTTCTGTTGCGATTGCAGACGGTCACGGCAACAAAAAAGCTACTGATACAACACCAGCTGAAGACTTGGCTGCGTATCGTGCTTATTTCGAAAAACGTCATCCTGACGATGGCGCAGGCGGCAAGCCAGATTTCAGTAACGGCGTTTACTCAATTCTTGCTGACGCACGTTCACAGTGGGAAAACACCGAAGAATTCCCTCCATATGAAGATATGGTTGCGAAAGGTGAAGAACTCTGGAACACCAAATTTGCTAACGGCAAAGGCTATGGCTCTTGCTTTGGCGACGACCCTGCACAGCGCAAGAATTACCCAATGTGGGACGACAAGCGCAAAATGGTTGTCACTATGGAGTTAGCAGTTAACGAGTGTCGTGAAGCCAACGGTGAAAAGCCACTTAAGTATAAGAAAGGTGATATCACTCGTCTGACCGCTTACATGGCTTACGAGTCACGCGGCCAGAAAATTAACGTTCAAGTCCCTAATGATGACGCATTAGCGGCGTACAACAATGGTAAAGAGTTGTATTTCGGTCGTCGCGGCCAGTTGAACTTCTCATGTGCGTCTTGTCACGTACTGAGCAGTGGTACCCGCGTACGTGGTGACACTCTGTCAATGGGCCTAGGTCACGCTACCGGTTGGCCTGTATATCGTCAAAAGTGGGGCGATCTGGGCACCCTACACCGTCGTCTTGGCGGCTGCATGAAGCAGATGCGTGCTAAGCCTTTCAAGGCTCAGGGCGAAGAACTTCGTAACATGGAGTACTTCCTTACTCACATGAGTAATGGCATGGAATACAACGGTCCATCTTCTCGTAAGTAAACCGTTATCCAATAAAAAGCCCGGCTTAGCCGGGCTTTTTTATGCGCGTTAAAAATGTTTAAGCATACGGATTCGTTTGCTGATCGTTCACTGGTGTGTAACGACGATAAGCCCATTGGTATTGAGCTGGTTGATCAGTAATTACCCGCTCTACCGCCTGATTTAACGCAACAGCTGCCACTTGAGCATCTTTATCGCTCACCTCAGCAGCAGCATCAAAATATCGCATCAAGTAACGGTTGTCTGCCTGACGCTCAGCCCAGCAGAACAACACAGGACTATTATGTTTGGCCGCTAAACGGCTCATCAGCACCATGGTTGAACTCTCGCGACCAAAGAAGGGAGCACTAACCGCTGCAGCACCTGCGGCACGCGGCACCTGATCAGGCAGAATCGCGACAACATCGTTGGCTTTAAGCGTGTCGTAGAGTGCCTTAATGCCGGAACGGTCCGTTGCCACCATGGCAATCCGACCTATCTCACGACCTTTTTGCATGAGTGGCTCAATAAATGCCTGACGCGGCGGTCGGTACAAAGCCGTTATCGCAACATCTTGTGGCACGCCACTGCTGACCATCTCCCAGTTGCCATGATGCGGCATGGCGAGCACTAAGCCTTGCCCTTGAGATAAAAGCTGATAAATCCTTTCCGGCAAACCATTGGGGTCAACACGTGAAGCAATGGTAGATGGCGACAACCAAATCTTTGGCATCTCCATAAAGGTCTTTGCACTGTGAACAAGCGCTTGCTTGGTCATCTTTTGTCGGTCTTGCTCGCTTAAACCTGGGTAAGCGACCTTCAAGTTAGCTCGTACATTCCTAGCCTCACGACCATTCGAGAGATACATGACATGCCCCACAACAACACCCAGGCCAGACAACACAGACCATGGCAGCTTAGCCACCACATAAAACAGAGATGTGATCAGTCGCTCTCGCATTGACTTATTAAATGCTTTTAATTCCCAAAAGCCGATAGCTTTGTTCTATACCTTATCTAGGGATTACGCCCTGATAACCATCAACACCAGAGGAAAGACATGTCTAACCCAAACGAACCGGCTGGCATCTCGCCAAAAGCGGCCTACCAGCTTCTACAAGACGACAGTCGCGCTGTACTTGTCGATATCCGCTCATCCATGGAGTTCTTGTTCGTCGGCCACCCTAAGGGGGCTGTTCACGTACCTTGGATTGATGAACCTGACTGGGATATTAACCCAGAGTTCGTCACCGAAGTGCGCAAACTCCTACTTGGCGGCGTTGTCTGCGCAGATAACGATGGCTGTGCGCCTATCGTGCTGATCTGCCGCAGTGGCAAACGCTCACACGAAGCCGGCAAAGCACTGCTTGCCGCAGGTCTAAAAAATGTCATGCATGTTGATGAAGGCTTTGAGGGCGAGCTAAACGAAGAACATCAACGTAGCAAAGTGGGCGGTTGGCGATTCCATCAACTGCCTTGGGAGCAATGCTAGCAAGTGCTATCCTGCGGCGACTTGTCTGGTCGTCGCAGTCCTATGATCCTTTGCACTGAATCTGTCACTCAATCACTGATCCAAATTCTGAATCGCTATCAACTCACAGTTGTAAGTGTTGAGAATGATGCCCATATACCAGGTTCATATTGGGGCGAGAGTGAAGCAGGACTGATTGATAACCAGCTCTATATACGACCCGATACCCCACTCCACTCAGCACTCCATGAGGCGTGCCACTTCATCTGCATGGACCCTCATCGACGCGATGCACTGGATACCGATGCTGGTGGCGATTTTGATGAAGAAAACGCCGTCTGTTATCTACAGATACTGCTTGCCGATTATTTTAGCGCCACTCATCGCAAGCAAATGTGTGCCGATATGGATGACTGGGGTTACACCTTTCGACTGGGTTCTGCGCAGGCTTGGTTTGAGAAAGATGCGGCCGATGCCAAATCTTGGCTTTTACGTCACCACATAATTGATCATAATGATCAAATCACGTGGCAGATGCGCCAATAAACTTATTTCTACCGAAAAGGATGTTCAGATGATCCGTAAATGTCTTTTCCCTGCTGCCGGTTATGGCACACGCTTTTTACCTGCCACCAAGGCGATGCCTAAAGAGGTCATGCCCATCGTTAATAAGCCATTGATCGAGTATGGCGTTGAGGAAGCGATGGCCGCTGGCATGAACAATATCGGCATCATCACAGG
>CAZEWM010000046.1:0-7326 GCA_964516045.1 uncultured Gammaproteobacteria bacterium | reverse complement strand
GTGACATCTGGCCAGTCTTCAAGCTTAGGTGGCTCGAGTACGGCAGGGCCTGAACCATCGAGTTCGAATTCAACGTGACGGGTCGCGGCGCAGTTAGGAATCATCGCTACCGGTAGTGAGGCGGCATGCGTTGGATAGGTGTTGATTTTGACATCGACCACGGTGGTTAAGCCGCCCAAGCCTTGCGCCCCGATGCCAAGATCGTTAACGCGGTTGTAGATCTCAAGACGAAGCTCTTCAATCTCATCTTGTGGCCCACGCGCTTGAATCTCGTGCATATCGATATGTGACATGAGTGATTCTTTGGCGAGCAACATCGCTTTCTCAGCGGTACCGCCAATACCAATACCTAAGATGCCTGGCGGACACCAGCCGGCGCCCATGGTCGGTAAGGTCTTAACCACCCAGTCGACTAAGCTGTCGCTTGGGTTCATGACGGTGAATTTTGATTTGTTTTCAGAGCCACCGCCTTTGGCTGCTAAGCCGATCTCGACTTTATTGCCGGGTACTAGCTCGTGATAAATGATCGCTGGGGTGTTATCGCGAGTATTCACGCGCTTTCCGATCGGTGGATTCACCATCGAGGCGCGTAGCTTGTTATCAGGATGCATATAGGCCTGACGTACGCCTTCATTAATCATGTCATTGAGTGATAAGTTGCCTTCAAATCGACATTCCATACCAATTTTTACAAACGCCACTACGGCGCCGGTATCTTGGCAGATCGGGCGATGACCTTCTGCACACATACGTGAGTTGGTAATGATCTGCGCTAAGGCATCTTTTGCCGCAGGTGATTGCTCACGATCATATGCACGACCAACGGCTTGGATGTAATCCACAGAGTGGTAATACGAGATGTATTGCAATGCGTCAGCAACGCTTTGAATGAGATCGTCTTGCTTGATGGTAGTCATCGTTATGTTCTCTAAAGACAAGACGGCCTCACAAGGAGGCCGTAGAAAGACTGCTTAAATAGGATTTTACACTTGAAGCATCAGGCGTGCCGGATCTTCGAGTAGCTCCTTAATGGTGACCAGTGTTTGCACTGACTCGCGACCATCAATGATTCGATGGTCGTATGAAAGCGCGAGATACATCATCGGACGAATCACGATCTCACCATTGACCACGACTGGACGCTCAACAATGTTGTGCATGCCTAAGATCGCGCTTTGCGGTGGATTGAGAATAGGGGTTGAGAGCATCGAGCCGTACACACCACCATTTGAGATAGTGAAAGTGCCACCGACAAGGTCGTCATAGCTCAAGCTACCATCACGCGCTTTTTCGCCATATTCACGAATGCGCGCTTCGATTTCCGCAAAGCTCATCTGGTCGGCATCACGCAAGATCGGAACGACCAAGCCACGTGGCGAACCCACTGCGATGCCGATATCAAAGTAGTTGTGGTACACGATTTCATCGCCATCGATAGAAGCATTCACTGCAGGGAACTTCTTCAGTGCCTCGACGGTAGCTTTAACGAAGAACGACATAAAACCTAGCCGCGTGTCGTGTTGCTTTTCGAACTGATCTTTATATTTCTTACGCAGCTCAATTACATTTTGTAGATCGACTTCGTTAAATGTAGTCAGAATCGCTGCGTTAGCTTGTGCTTCGAGTAAACGCTCAGCCACACGTGCGCGAAGACGGCTCATGGGTACGCGCTTCTCATCACGAGGACCGAGAGCCATGTCATCAGGTGCTGCGCTGGCTGCTGCTTTGGCTTCTTTCACTTCAGCTGGTTGATTCTTTTGCTCGTCGAGATAACGCATGACATCTGACTTGAGGATGCGACCTTCTTTACCAGTGCCTTTGACTTGCGAGGGATCGATCTTCATCTCTTTAACTAAGCGACGAACGGCGGGGGTGAGGATAGGGTCATCATCTGACTCTGTTGGCGCTTCTGTAATGGGTTCACTGGTAGTAGGCGCCGCCGCGCCAACTGCGCCTTCGGTCAGAATTGCCAAGATGTCATCTGATGTCACCACGGCACCTTCTTCGGCTTTGATCTCTGTGAGTACGCCATCGATGGGTGAGGGGACTTCAAGGACAACCTTGTCGGTTTCCAGATCAAGTAGGTTTTCATCGCGTGATACAGGATCACCGGGTTTCTTGTGCCAAGTCAGTACCGTTGCGTCGGTTACGGATTCAGGCAGGGTAGGTACGCGAACATCAGTCATGTTTATCCTCTCAGGTCCATTTCGCGATTAACTTCGCCGGTGAGTGCGTCGTCGATCAGTTGATCTTGTTCTTCTTGGTGAACTTTTGAATAGCCGGTTGCCGGTGCCGCTGCAGATTTACGACCTGCATATTGCGCACGCAGGCCACGCTCATGCAGCCATGCAAAACGGTGTTTGATTTGATCCCAAGCGCCTTGGTTTTGTGGCTCTTCTTGGCACCAGATAAATTGCTCTGCGTTGATGTATTGGCCGACGACTTCTGCCACGCGGTCGTGTGGGAAAGGGTAAAGCTGTTCTATGCGAACGATAGCCACGTGTTGTAACTCTCGGCTGCGGCGTGCTTGCAGTAGGTCGTAGTACACCTTGCCGCTACACATCACCACACGAGTGACTTCTTCTGCTTCGATCGGATCAATTTCATCGATAACGGTTTCGAATTCACCATGGCTTAAGCTTTCCAAAGGCGAGGTGGCCAATGGGTTACGCAAAATACTCTTTGGTGAGAAAACGATTAGTGGATGACGGAAGGGGCGAATCATCTGACGCATCAATAAGTGGAAGATTTGTGCTGGAGTACTTGGAATACACACTTGTATATTGTGCTCAGCACACAGCTGCATGTAACGCTCGATACGTGCTGATGAGTGTTCTGGGCCTTGGCCTTCGTAACCATGAGGTAGCAACATGGTCAAACCACAGTACAAGCCCCACTTGGCGCCAGCTGAGCTAATGAATTGATCGATCACGACTTGTGCGCCGTTCGCGAAGTCACCGAACTGAGCTTCCCAGATAGTCAGTGTGTTGGGCTCAGCGGTTGCGTAGCCATATTCAAAGGCGAGTACCGCTTCTTCAGAGAGGACCGAATCGATAACCGTGAAGTTAGGTTGGTCTTCGCGGATCTCACGCAACGAGACATAGCTCTCGCCGGTCTCTTGATTGCGCCACATCGCATGACGGTGGAAGAAGGTGCCGCGGCGACAGTCTTGACCGGATAAGCGAACGGGATAGCCCATATCAAGCAAGCAGGCATAAGCCAAATTCTCAGCAAAACCCCAGTCGATCAGCTTGTCACCGTTCGCCATGGCTTGACGATCGGAAAGAATCTTTTCAACACGAGGATGCAATGGGAAGCCAGCAGGTGGTGTGAAGATCTTTCCAGCTAATGCAGTAATACGTGCGTTTTTAACAGCGGTTTTTGCAGGAGACTCCCAAGTGGCGCCTTTATATTTTTCCCAATCAACCAATATGCGACCTTCAAGGTCATCTTCGGTTGCGCGGCCAACACATTCGCCGGCTTCAAAACGTTCGCGAAGGTCGCTGACTTTCTTTTGCGCAAAATCAGCATCGATAACACCTTTGCTCAGTAGCTTGTTGGCATACAAAGCACGGGTGGTCTCTCGACTGCGGATGTTTTTGTACATGCTCGGTTGAGTCACCGCGGGCTCGTCTGCTTCGTTGTGACCATGGCGGCGATAACAGACTAGGTCGATAACCACGTCTTTATGAAAGCGTTTGCGATAGTCGAAGGCTAGGCGAGTGACAAAGATCACCGCTTCTGGATCGTCACCATTCACGTGGAAGATCGGCGCTTGAACCATCTTAGCGACATCGGTGCAGTAATGCGTCGAGCGGCTATCAAAGGCGTTCGAGGTGGTGAAGCCGATTTGGTTATTCACTACGATATGAATGGTGCCGCCAACGGCATAGCCACGTACCTGTGACATGTTGAAGGTTTCCATGACCACGCCTTGGCCTGCGAAGGCAGCATCACCGTGGATGCTGATGGGGATAATCATGTCGCCTTCTTTGTCGCCGTAGCGTTGTTGGCGTGCACGCGCACTACCAATCATAACGGGGCTAATAATTTCGAGGTGCGATGGGTTAAAACCCAGTGTGACGTGAACCAGGCCATTACCGGTATCTAAATCACTGGAGAAACCTTTGTGGTATTTCACATCGCCCGAGCTCAGCACGCTGCGCTCTTTATGCTCGTGACGTTGACCTTCGAACTCTTTAAAGATGCTGGCCGGTGGCTTACCTAAGATATTACTTAGAACGTTCAGACGACCTCGGTGAGCCATACCAATCAACACTTCTTCGGCACCGTTATTACCCGCGCGGAAGATAAGTTCATCAAGGATAGGAATCAGTGATTCACCGCCTTCGAGTGAGAAACGTTTTTGACCGACGAAGCGAGCATGCATGTACTTTTCAATGCCTTCTGCTGCAGTCAGCATATGAAGTAACCACTTTTGCTTCTCGTGGTCCATCTCTGGCTTTGCACGATAGGTTTCAAGGCGTTGCTGGATCCAACGCTTTTCATCCGTATCAGTGATGTGCATGTACTCAGAGCCTACGGTTGAGGTGTAGGTCTCGCGGAGTAGGTCAAGGATTTCGCCCAGTGGCATTTGTTCAGCGGCAAATAATGAACCTGTGTTAAACACCTCTTTCATATCCGCTTGGGTAAAACCGTAGTGCTCTGGCTTGAGCTCTTCGAGCAGTACTGTTTTATGTAGCTCAAGTGGATCTAGCTTAGCGTTTTGATGGCCCCGCACACGGTATGCATTGATCAGCTGTAAGACTTTGGTTTGGCGCTCTGCAGCTTCTGCACTCATGCCGCCTGAAAGTACAACCGCACGGCGACCTTGGGCTTTCTTCGCGAACTGCGCTTGGATATCGCGATGTGACTCTTCGATATGCTCGGGACCAAAGCCATTCACTTGGGGAAGGTTGTCGAAATGCTCGCGCCATTTTTCAGGGACGCTTGCCGGATCTTTTAGATAACTTTCGTAAAGATCCTCGACATAAGGTGCATTAACGCCATGGTAGGCGGATGATTTTTGAAGTCGATCAAGATAATCTGACACTTTAGGACGCTCAACCTAAAAAAGAGTGCAAAAAATACGCTAAATGCTTGTTTCATTTAGCCTAGCACTTTTATTTTAGAACACCATGACGATTTTTAATAAAAGACAAATGTCCTAAATTAGAAAATTAGTCATTTTTTATTTGGCTTTGGGAAAGAAGCGTTCTTGAAGCTCGTTTTGGATCGCGTACATCGCGGGGATCAGGTAAAGCACCACTAAAAAGCCCATGATGGTGCCAAAGCTGAGCGCGATGGCCATCGGGATAAGGAAGCGAGCTTGCACCGAGGTCTCGAAAAGAATCGGTGCTAAACCCAATGTGGTGGTGAGTGTGGTCAATAAAATCGGGCGGAAACGGCTAACAGCAGCTTGATGAATAGCCTGGAGAGCAGGTAAATCTTTTAGTTCATTGAGGCGCACGGTAAGTACTAGCGAGCCATTCACGACCAGTCCGCCGAGTGCAATCATGCCGTAAATACTCACTGAGCTCATGCCGTGACCCATCACGATATGGCCAAAAATACTGCCAGCAACCGCAAAGGGAATGGTCAGCATAACAATAATGCCTTGGCTATAGCTTCTAAACAGCGCGGCCATCAAGGCAAAAATTAATACTGCAGACCACAGAAGGCCATCAAAGATGTATTTGAAGGTGCGTGTTTGGTCACGACGACCACCGCCGAACTTCCATTTAAGTTCGGGATGATTAGCGATGAGCTCCGGTAAGAAGCTATTTTGAACTAAGGCACGTATCTGACGTGAATTAGCGTGTGCTTTATCGATACTGGCGGTGATCTGAATGATGCGTCGCCCATCTTCACGTTTGATAGTGCTGTAGGCGCGACTGGTTTCGATGATGGCCGCTTCGGTTAAGGGGATGAGTCCGCCGTTAGGAGTACGAATCAGCATCTCACGCAAATCAGCTAATGACTGACGATGATCTCTTGAAAGTCGCACCATCACTTTCACTTCTTTACCACCACGCAGAATACGCTCGACCTCAGCGCCATAGAATGAGTCTCGAATCTGCTGGCCGAGTGATTGTTCGGTTAAACCCAGTGCACGACCCACAGGGCTTAAGTTAAACACCCATTGGTTTTTACCTTGCCCAATACCATCGCTTACATCGGTGACGCCTTGTAGCTCACCAAGCTTGGTCGCTAGCTCACGAGCGCTTGCTTCAAGGACTTGGGTGTCGGTATGTGACAGGTTAACGACGAATTCTTTATTGCCACCTGGACCTACCATGTACTCGAAGAAGATCGATTTGGCTTCGGGCACTTCACCCATTTCTTTGCGCCACTCACGTAAGAAGTCTTCTTGATTGAAGGGGCGCTGATCATCTGGCACAAGATACATGTTCACATCGCCATAATCCGGACGACGCCAACCTGCACGGGTAAACCAACTTGATAGGTATTGTTTTCCGCCTAAATTCTCAATGGCGCGAAGACCTGCCGCTTCTACTTTGCGCACAGTGGCTTGCGTTTGCTTAACTGACGCATCCACGGGCATGTCGATTTCCGCATCAACGCGGTTGCCGGGAATACTTGGGCGCCATGTGAGATCGATACGACCAGCTTCGTACCACGCAATGATGATCGCTAAAAAACCACCAAAAATTATCAGTACAAGATAGCGATGCTTCAATGTCCAGTTAAGTTGGTTAGCATAAGTCACGTCTCGTAAGCGATCTAAACCATCAGTCATTGCATTGTGGAAACGCTTAACGCGAGCAAAGGGAGCGTAGAGTTTTGCTGCTTTACCTTCTTTGATCTTGTGATTGAGATGCGACGGGAGAACCAGCAGTGCCTCGAGTAAGGAGATAGCAAATACGATGGATGCTACAACCGGCAAGGACTTCATGAATTGACCGGTAGAGCCTGGCACCAATAGCAACGGGATAAAGGCAATGATGTTGGTACCTACTGCATAGATAACGGGTACTAGCATCTCACGTACGCCTTGTTGCACCGCTTCGCTTGGCTTAAGGCCTTGTTGTAGTTTGGTGTAGATGTGTTCACCGACGATGATGGCGTCATCAACAACGATGCCGACTGCCAAGATAAAGGCAAACATAGAGATCATGTTTAAGGTGATACCGGCATACGGTAAGAAGCTGAAGCTGCCAATGAATACCACGGGTATTGAAACGGCGACCCAGAAGGCAAGGCGAGCATTTAAGAACAAGCCTAAAGCAATGACGACTAAGGCGAGACCGGCAAGACCATTACTGATTAAGATATTGCTTCGCTCGTAATAACGTTCTGAGCGGT
>CAZEWM010000045.1:0-7424 GCA_964516045.1 uncultured Gammaproteobacteria bacterium | reverse complement strand
CTGAGGTCATCATGTCAGACATCCGAACCTTTGAAGATCACGAGCCGCAGATCGCTGACACGGCTTATCTGGATAAGACCTGTACGATCATCGGCGATGTGAAAATCTTTGCTGACAGTAGCGTTTGGCCCGGCACGGTGATTCGTGGCGATGTGCACGCGATTCGTATTGGCGAGCGCAGTAACATCCAAGACCTCAGCATGCTGCACAACAGCCACGACAGCGAATACCTGCCTGGCGGCAGTCCGCTCATCATTGGAAATGATGTGACGGTTGGTCATCGTGTGATTTTGCATGGCTGCACCATTGGCAATCGTGTATTGGTTGGCATGGGCGCAATCGTGATGGACCAAGCGGTGATTGAAGATGATGTGATTCTGGGTGCTGGCGCGCTAGTGCCGCCCGGCAAACGTTTGAAAAGCGGCCACCTCTATACCGGCAGTCCTGCTAAGCCTTCACGTGAGCTAACTGAAAAAGAGTTCGAGTATCTGAAATATTCAGCCGCGCATTATGTGCGCTTAAAGAATCGCCATATGGCTTAACGCAACGCCGCGATCACCGACTCGGTATCTGGCGCAACACCGCGCCAAATTTTAAATGCCGCTGCGGCTTGCTCGACCAACATACCTAATCCATCAAGCGCTTTTGCCGCACCATGTGCCTGCCCCCACTTCACAAATGCGGTGGGCTCGGTGCTGTACATCATGTCGTATGTCCAGCCACCACTCGCTAAGCAATCATCCGGAATAGGTGGTACCTCTGCTGACAGACCTGCTGCGGTGCCATTGATAATTAAATCAAATTGCTGACCGGCTAAAGCATCAAAACCACACGCTGTAACCTTCTCGTTATTGGCTAGCTTAGCCAGTGCTTCAGCTTTACTCACCGTGCGGTTAGCAACAACGATCTGCGAAGGCTGTTGATCAAGCAACGGGAATAACACGCCACGTGATGCACCCCCAGCGCCAAGCAGCAAAATGCGCGCGTTAGCAAAATTAAAAAAGTGGTTACAACCCAAGTCACTGACCAAACCAACACCATCGGTGTTATCACCAACCACACTATCGCCATCAAACCACAGCGTATTGACGGCACCAGCTTGTTGGGCGCGGGGCTCGAGCCGATCGACCATTGCGAAAGCATCTTCTTTAAACGGTACCGTGACATTCAGCCCTTTGCCGCCTTCTGCTTTGAACTGCTCAACCGTTGCTTTAAACGCACCGATCTCTCCGAGCAATTTCTCATAGCTCAAATCTTGTTGGGTTTGCTGCGCAAATTGGGTATGAATCTGTGGCGATTTAGAGTGCGCAATAGGATTGCCCACTACGGCATAACGATCAGTCATTCATCCACTCAGCGGCGCGCTTTGCAAAGTAGGTTAATACGCCATCAGCACCGGCACGTTTGATACATACCAAGGATTCCATCACAACGGCTTTTTCATCAAGCCAGCCATTCTGAATTGCCGCCATGTGCATCGCATATTCACCACTCACTTGATACACCATCGTAGGCACACCAAACTGATCTTTCACGCGACGAACGATATCCAAGTAAGGCATGCCAGGCTTAACCATCACCATGTCAGCACCCTCATTTAGATCAAGCGCAACTTCACGCAGTGCCTCATCGGTGTTCGCAGGGTCTTGCTGATAAGTGAATTTATTACCTTTGCCTAAATTCGCTGCTGAACCAACGGCATCACGGAAAGGACCATAATAAGACGATGCATACTTTGCTGAGTACGCCAGAATACGAGTATGCACATGCCCTTCTGACTCCAATGCATCGCGAATCTCTCCGATACGGCCATCCATCATGTCAGAGGGTGCAACCACATCGGCACCTGCAGCAGCATGTGACAGAGCTTGTTTCACCAACACGTCAACCGTTTGGTCATTCAGTACATAACCTTCAGCATCAATCAGGCCATCTTGGCCATGCGTGGTGAACGGATCGAGTGCCACATCGGTGATCACACCAAGCTCTGGGACGGCCTCTTTCACTGTACGTACGGCACGCTGAGCTAAACCCTCTGGGTTATAGGCCTCGGCGGCATCTTCTGATTTCGCTTCTGCTGGCGTCACTGGGAAAATGGCCATCGCTGGCACACCCAAGCTCGCAATATGTTTCGCTTCTTTGACTAACAGGTCGATGCTCATGCGCTCAACGCCCGGCATCGACATCACTGGCTCACGCTGATTCTCACCTTCAAGCACAAACACCGGATAAATCAGATCATCTGGCGTCACATGAGTCTCACGCATCAAGCGGCGTGAAAAATCGTCACGGCGCATACGACGCATGCGAGTGTAGGGGTAGCCGCCAAAGGCTTGGGTATCTTTGCTCATGGTTTTCTCAGTCGTCATTTCTGGCATCAAGGCTGTCTGGTCGAATTTTATCGGTTATTGCACCGCTCCGCACAGCGCTGAATGCAGCAAAGCCACGCCAGCACTTGTATAATCGCGTCGTTTTACCCCGTTTGAGACATAGCATGAGCGACAAAAAGCTTTGGGCCGGACGTTTTTCTGAGCCTACCGATGCCTTCGTAGAAGCCTTCACCGCCTCCGTTGAGTTCGATAAGCGCCTGGCGCCTTACGATATCCAAGGCTCGATCGCTCACGCCATGATGCTCGCAGCACAAGGTGTACTGACTGAGGATGAGAAGAACGCCATCATCACTGGCCTGACTGCCATCCTGCAAAAAGTCGAGAACAATGAGTTTGAGTGGTCGGTGCAACTCGAAGATGTGCACATGAACATCGAGGCTGCGCTCACCGCGGATATTGGTGATGCCGGTAAAAAGCTGCATACCGGTCGCTCACGTAACGACCAAGTCGCCACTGATGTGCGTCTTTGGTTACGCCACGAACTTAACCTCATCGATGCTGAGCTTGATCGATTGCTGGCTGGCTTGTTAGATATTGCTGAGCGTGAAGCAGATACCATTTTGCCTGGCTTTACTCATTTACAAACGGCACAGCCAATTACTTTTGGCCATCACATGATGGCGTGGTACGAAATGTTAGAGCGTGACATTTCACGTTTTGATGACTGCGCGAAGCGTCTTAACCAGATGCCGCTCGGTGCTGCCGCTTTGGCGGGAACCACTTTCCCGATCAATCGCGAGCACACCGCACAACTGCTTGGCTTTAGCGAGCCATGTCGTAACTCACTCGATGCCGTGTCAGATCGTGACTTTGCCATTGAGTTCACCGCAGCGGCGAGTATCTTGATGATGCATCTATCACGCATGAGTGAAGAATTGATCATCTGGTCATCCGCTCAATTTGGTTTCATTACCTTGTCAGACAGCTTCTGTACTGGCTCATCAATCATGCCGCAGAAAAAGAATCCGGATGTACCGGAGCTGATTCGTGGCAAAAGTGGTCGTATCTTTGGCCATCTAATGGCACTGCTGACCTTAATGAAGTCACAGCCCTTGGCGTACAACAAAGATAACCAAGAAGACAAAGAGCCACTGTTTGATGCCGTGGATAACGTGAAAGGCTCACTGAAAGTGTTTGCCGATATGATCCCTGCGATTACCTGTCGCCCCGAGCGCATGCGCGCTGCTGCCCTGCAAGGCTTCGCAACGGCGACTGACCTTGCAGACTATCTTGTGCGTAAAGGCATCCCTTTCCGTGATGCTCACGAAGTGGTGGGCAAGTCTGTCGCTTACTGTGTAGACAAAGGGTGCGATCTAGCTGAGCTATCACTTGATGAGTTGAAACAATTTAGCGATGCGATTGGTGATGATGTATTCGATTACTTAACACTCGAAGGCTCTGTTGCCGCGCGTGATCACATTGGTGGTACTGCACCGAATCAAGTTCGCTTTGCAATTGAGCAGGCACGTCTACGCGCAGAGGCAAAACATGCCGCTAGTTAATATCAAGGTTCTCAAAGAGGATCAGCTTTCTGCTGAAACGAAAGCCGCATTGATTCGCAATGTCACTCAAGCAGTTGCGGACACGCTCGGGAAAGATCCAGCGGCCACTTGGTGCATCATTGACGAACATTCAACAGATAACTGGGGAGTCGGTGGTCAAACCATAACTCACCGACGAAAGAACGCAGACTAAAGCGCATAAAAAAGCCCGGCCGAAGCCGGGCTTTTTGCCTCTAGCGCAAAATTACTTTTGAGCTGGAGCTTGAGGAGCCATAGGCGCCTGTGGGTAGTAAGGCATTGGCATACGTGGAGCGTATGGCATTGCTGGCTGGCCCTGTGGAGCAGCACCGTAAGGCATTTGGCCGTATGGCATCTGACCGTATGGGTAGCCGTAACCACCGTAGTTGTTGTTGTCGAACATGTTCTTCATTTCTTCGAAGTAGAAACGTGGGTCGAACGGCTCGTAAGGGTTACAGTCGTATGGGTTGTACCAACACTCTGGCTCGTTGTACTTGTCGTTGCTGTTCCAAAACGCTGATGCGTTAGTTACAGACAAAGTAGTCAAAGCTGCTAATGACAAAGCTGCGAACTTTTTCATGCTTTTCTCCAAAAATTCGAAAACCTAGTTAGGCGCGGGACTTTTTCCCTTGCCTTCCACCATAAAGTGGATTGAATATATTAAAATTAGCTAATATTGTAAAGCTCGAGGTCTATCTGCCCAGGATGGTTTGTCTAGTAATTTGATTTGCCACAAACTTTTAGCAGAAAATTGACTCTAAGGGTTCTCAGCCGATACAACTGCGCTATTGTCTATTTATCTCGTTTTAACGACGTTTTAAGGAATTTTCGATGAAAAAAGCTCGTTTAATTGCACTTTCTGCCCTGATTTCTGGCGCTCTCGTGCTCACAGGATGTCAAAACCAGCCCACTAAAGAAGAACAAGCAGGCCTTGTTGGCGCTATCGCTGGCGGCCTCCTCGGTAGCCAAGTCGGTGATGGAAAGGGTCGTATGGCTGCCATTATGGCGGGCACCATCATTGGTCATCACATGGGCTCGAGCGTAGGTCGCACCATGGATGAGGTTGATCGCATGAAGGCCAACCAAGCGCTTGAATCTCAACCGGTGAATAAAACATCGACTTGGACCAACCCGGATTCGGGCAATAAGTACGCGGTGACCCCAACCCGTACCTTCTTTGAAAAATCAGCTGAGACTCAAGAGATTCAGCCTTGCCGTGAATACACTACCGAAGCGTGGATTGGCGGCCAGAAAGAGATGGTCTACGGCACAGCGTGTCGCCAAGACGACGGCTCTTGGAAGATTGTCAGCACTAAATAAGCTGCTCGCTAAAGCCGCTGCTCATGGAAGCACCTCTCGAAAAGCCCGAGCCACCTGCTGACAACGAATGTTGTGACAGCGGTTGTGAGCCGTGTGTGTGGGATGTCTACCGTGAGCAGCTAGCGCTTTGGCAAGCGCAACAAAAACAAGCCGCTGAGAAAAACTAGCTCAGTCGTTCTGACAACCAAGCACCGATATCTTTGATCTCAGCCGGATGCACACTGTGTTCCATCGGGTAGGTACGCCACGTGACTTCCGCACCTCGATTGATCACTTCATCACGCGCTGCTTCACCCAAACTCAGTGGCACCACGGTGTCTTGTGTGCCATGGCATTGCAGGACATTGAGCCCTTGTCCATTTTGATGCGCCGAAATCAAATACGTCGATAAGGCCAGAACGCCCGCCGGCTTGGTCTGCATCTGCAGCGCTACATCAAAGGCAATCACTCCACCCTGTGAGAAACCGGCAAGCACAATGTTCTCTTCGCAAATACCTTGCGCCTTTTGCTCTTCAATCAAATGCAAAATATATTTAGAGGATTCTGCGACGCCCACCTCATCAACCTTGCGCCCAAGGTTCATCTCAAGAATGTCGTACCAAGCCCGCATTTGATAGCCATTGTTGATCGTCACAGGCATGACCGCGGCATGCGGAAAGATAAAACGAATCGCATGCTCAACAGGCAAACCGAGCTCTGGCACGATCGGCACAAAGTCTGAGCCATCTGCGCCCAGTCCATGCATCCAGATCACGCACTGGCGTGCTGCTTGAGGTGGTTCGATAACGATGGGGGCGTCGTAGTGCAAGCTCATGGTGTTGTCTCGTTAAGATTTAGGCGCATTGTAGCGATCAATGACTGACCTTTCGCGACTGCGTCCTTTATACTGTGGCGAATCTAATGAATTTGAGTGATCCCATGAAGCCGCTTTTTTTGACACTGATTATTGTCTCTGCCCTCACCTTGGGTGCCTGTGGTCAAAAAGGTCCGCTGACGCTTCCTGAGCCTGGTCAAACTGCCGAGCAAAAATAATCCATGGACTACTTCAATTACCGTGACGGTCAGCTGTTCGCTGAAGATGTTGCGTTAGCCGATATTGCTAAAACTCATGGCTCGCCTTGCTATGTGTATTCACGTGCCACCTTAGAAAGACATTGGCGCGCATTTGATGATGCGTTGAGTGGACTCCAGCACATGGTCTGCTTTGCGGTTAAAGCTAACTCCAACTTGGGCGTGCTGAATGTACTCGCACGTCTTGGCTCTGGTTTCGACATTGTGTCGGTGGGTGAACTTGAGCGAGTGATTGCTGCCGGCGGCGATCCGAAAAAAGTGGTGTTCTCAGGTGTTGGTAAGCAAGCGCATGAAATGCGACGTGCACTTGAAGTCGATATTCATTGTTTTAACGTTGAGAGCATCCCTGAGCTCGATCGCTTGAATGCGGTTGCTGGTGAGGTGGGTAAGACAGCGCGCATTTCTCTACGTGTCAATCCAGATGTTGATGCCAAAACACATCCGTATATCTCAACCGGCTTAAAGCAAAACAAATTTGGTATTGAGATCAGCGAGGCACTTTCGATTTATCAAAAGGCTGCGGCATTACCCCACCTTGAAATTGTCGGTGTGGATTGTCACATCGGCTCGCAGCTGACTGAGCTATCACCTTTCTTAGATGCGCTTGATCGCGTGTTAGCGTTAGTCGATAAGCTCGCCGAGGAAGGCATTCAACTGAAGCACCTCGATTTAGGGGGTGGTTTAGGTGTGCGCTACAACGAAGAAATACCCCCCGAACCTTCAGCCTATGTCACTGCGCTGGTAGAAAAGCTCAAAGATAAGCCTTACGAGATTATTCTTGAGCCTGGTCGCGCTATTGCTGCCAATGCAGGCGTGTTACTGACAACGGTTGAGTTCTTAAAGCCCGGTGAGGCAAAAAACTTTGCGGTAATTGATGCTGCAATGAACGACCTGATTCGTCCATCGCTTTATCAAGCATGGCAAAAGATCATTCCGGTTGATGAAAACCAAGCAGGCGATGCTGGCCTTTATGATTTGGTCGGGCCGATTTGTGAAACCGGTGACTTCCTTGGTAAAGACCGTCAGCTGACCTTGCAAGAAGGCGCTCTGCTAGCCGTTCGCTCATCCGGTGCTTATGGTTTTACGATGGCGTCAAACTACAACACCCGCCCCCGTGTGGCAG
>CAZEWM010000044.1:0-8136 GCA_964516045.1 uncultured Gammaproteobacteria bacterium | reverse complement strand
TCTGGAAAACGCGCAGTGGCATGAAATGGGTAGATGCCGCAGGTTTTACAAAAGTAGTGTTTGGCCTTTTTATTGCCAAACTGATACATACCGAGGTTTTCTTTTGGTTGATTAACTTTGAGGTTTGCCTCATCGATAAACTCGTTCGACATCATGGCGCCCTTTCTGACGCAGATCGAACAGGTGCAACGTGTGCCGCCATCAATCGGTTGCTCTGTGGTGAACTCGAAGCTCACTTCGCCACAATGGCAATGGCCTTTATAACTTGGCATATCGAATCCCCCTATTCATAGCCTGAATTGAGTGTATGCCAGTGCGAACAAATAGGCGACTAGGAAAGTGGGTGAAGACTAAGTCAAAATGACGGGATGAAAACAGTCGCCAATAAGATCAATCGCTTAACTGAAGAAGGCTTTCAGCAATGGCTGAAAAATAAGGCGCAATTTGGGTATGCAAAGACACCTTTGGGTCGTGTTTCATTGTGTTGTGATGAGGCCAGCGTATTGAGACTCAGTTTTACTGAGGATTCTTTTCAGGATTTGAGTCAGTCGATCAGGCGAAACGATCAGCTTGCTCAGCAGCATGCAGATGCCATTTTTCAGTCAGCTTTTACTGGCAACCTAACGTTGATGGCAACAGACTTTCAATTAGCGGTTTGGCAAGCGCTGATGAATATCCCATGTGGAGAAACAACAAGTTATCAGGGGCTCGCTGAATCAATCGGTCGCCCAATGGCTTTTAGGGTAGTGGCGACCGCGATTGCGCAAAACCGATGTGGGTTTCTCATCCCGTGTCATCGAGTGATCAAGAAAAATGGCGAAATAGGTAAGTTCCGCTGGGGAACGGAGATGAAGCGACGTTTGTTAGATTGGGAAGCTCAAGCCAAACGCTGAAAGATAGTCAGCCAAAGTGGAATGCTGAGGATGGCTAATAAGGTTTGGCTGCTGATGATGTTGGCCATCAAGGTCGTGTTGCCGCCAAGTTGCCTTGCCAGAATGTAGGCAGAGCTTGCAGTGGGTTGGGCTGCAATGATGATAAGGACCTCAGTGATCAAACTGTTGGCTTCGAGAAGGATGGCGCCCAATAGAAAACCAAGTGGCATTGCGATGAACTTAAATGCCGACGCACTGATCAATGATAACCAGTGATGGCCCATTTGGCGTACCTTGATGCCAACACCCACAGCAATTAGACCAAGTGGTAAAGCGGTCTTACCAAGCATGCCAAGCCATTCCATAACAACCAAAGGCAACTCGATTTGTGAAAGATTGAATCCAATACCAATGAGACAGCCAAGGATCAATGGATTGGTGGCTAGTGTTTTCCAATAAGGGTTACTTGATTGACGGTGCAGCATGAACTGAAACACGCTGACGCAGAGTAAATTAATCATGGGGATTAATATCGCAATCACAACAGCAGCAATAATCAGTCCTTCATCACCGGTTAGTGCATTCACACTGGCTAAGGCTAAATAGGTGTTAAAGCGGATTGCACCTTGATAAACCGAAGTGAAGTCAGCCGCATCCACTTTAAAGAGAAAATGCCAAATAAAGGTGGCAAGGCTTGTAACTGTGAGTGCGGTAATAACGGGTATTGCAGCATCGGATAAGCTCAAGCTTTCAAAATTTGCATTGGCTAAGCGATGAATTAGCAGTGCAGGGAAAAGGATGTAATAGGTGAGCTTTTCAAGTTCTGGCCAGAAACTATCGCTAAATAGCTTTAAGCGCGCGATAGCCCAGCCCAACGCAATCAAGGCAAAGACGGGTATGAGATTAAAAAGAATGGCAGCCATAGCACCTCAAACAGTTAGTGCAGTGTGGCGATTTAGTGATGTTGGGTCAATTGCCCGTTGCGCATAACAAAGTGCTGGTCTATGTGTAAACCGGGTAAGCGCTTATGGCTAACAATAATTGCGGTTCGATCAATGAGGTATTGGTCCAGTAACTTCACAAGCTGTGCGCTTGTTGATTGATCAAGCTCCTCTGTCGGTTCGTCCAAAAGCCATAGTGGCGCATCTTTAAGCAAGGCCTGAGCGATTGAGATGCGTCTGGCCTGTCCACCTGAAACTTTAGCGCCGGTATCGCCCAGCCAGGTGTCTAATCCATCAGGAAGGGTGTCAATAAAGTCCCCTAGTGTGGCTTTGTTTAGTGCAACCAATAACTCGGTGTCAGTAGCATCGGGTTTAGCTAGGCGTAAATTGTCAGCCAACGTACCATTAATAAGCTGAGTGTGTTGTGAGATCACACTGATTTTGCTGCGCCATTGATCACTGTTAATCTGATTGATGTCGATATTGCCGATCAGGCAGGAGCCATAAGAAGCCGGATAGAGTGCTTCGATGATCTGTAGCAGGGTGGATTTTCCAGATCCGCTATTGCCCGTGATAAGACTGCGAGTGCCATAAGGAAAGGTAAGACTAATATCATCGATTGTTTGCGTGTGACTTTGCGGATAAGTGAAACTTACTTTATTCAGGTTGATGTCGGCATTTGTGGGAATTGCAGTTTCCTTTAATGGCTCTGCGCGAAGAGCCTTTTGCTTAGTCACAGATTCAAGTTGATTCATGGCCTCTTTGAGTTCAGCCCAAGAAGTGAAAGCTAAAGGTAAAGGGGCTACTGCTTCAAAAGCCGCTAGGCTTAAAAGACTCAACATGGCTAATTGAGGTCCGGATAGGATGTTGTTGGTCACTAGTGGAGTACAGAGTAAGATGATCGACCATAAAGCCATATGAGCTAAAAAGCCTTGCACGGATCCACCTAAGCTACGAATTTTATGAAGACGTGTTTGCGCATCAAGCCAAGTTGTCTGAACACTTTTCAGCTGAGAAATCTTTTCTTGTTCGGCATTAAAAATGAGCAGTTCACCAATCCCTTGAGTGAACTCAACGCAATAGTTGCGCATTTGACTAGCCGCTAGCACTTCTTTTTGAGCAAGTGGGTTAGCTAAACGATTGAGCGCAATGGGTAAAGCAAAGCCGCCAACGATTAAAAGAATAAAGGTTATAACAGCACTCGATAAGTCATATAGCGCCATAAAGACGGTAACGACAGCGATACCAATAATGGCACTTACAATGGGTAATGCTATGCGAAGATAAAACGCGTCTAGACGATCAATATCTTTTTGGAGTTTGCTAAGTAGGTCACCTGAGCGTTGGTGATAAAGTTGTGCGGGTGAGAGTGGTTCAATCTGTGCAAAGAACCATTGACGCAGAGTAGCGATAACGCGGAAAGTGGCCTCGTGCGTGACGACACGTTCCCCATAGCGTCCTGCAGTACGAATCATTGCAAGCCCACGAATAATGGCGGCCGGGGTGAAGTAATTTATGGCTACACCTGTAATGCCTGCTATCGCCATGGAACTAATAAACCATCCAGATAACGCCAATAGGCTAATGTTGGCGAGAAGCGCAGCAATGCTGAGCATTAACCCAAGGCTTAGCCATCCAATGTAAGGGCTGTGCCATTGCCAGAGTTGCCGGATCATGCGAGTAATTCCTGGCCACTGTTAAGCAGTTTCTCAAAGGGCCCATTTGATTGGCTTAGCGTCTTATAGTCACCTTCTTCAACGATTTGTCCTTTATCGAGAACAATAATACGATCAGCTTTTTGCAATGTGCTGAGACGATGCGCGATCGTGATGGTTGTTATCTCATGACTTAAGTTATTGAGTGCTGACGTAATGGCAGCTTCACTTTCATCGTCAAGGTGTGCTGTTGGTTCATCAAGTAAAAGAAAGGGGGCTTTCTTTGCTAGCGCACGAGCAAGGGCAATGCGTTGAGTCTGACCACCTGAAAAGTTTCGCCCACCTTCTTCAACATGAGAGTTTATGCCATTGGGTAGTCCGAAAATAAAATCCGCCTGTGCTGCGCGAAGAGCACGTGTTATATCCTCATCGCTAAGCAAGTTCGCCATAGCGACATTCTCAGCAATGCTGCCATAAAACAGTTTTGCCTTTTGTGGAACCCAGGCTATTTGGTGTCGACTTGGTGTGCTTAGCTTGCCATCGCTAGGCGAGATAAAGCCTAATAGCAAAGCGAGAAGAGTGCTTTTTCCTGAACCGCTTTTTCCTGTGATAGCGATTTTCTCCCCGTTCTTTATGGAAAGAGTCAACCTATCAATAGCGGTTGATTTGTCGTCATAGCGATACGACACCTGATCAAATTGGATAGCTGTTCTATGAGAATCTTTAAGTGATGCCGGCTCTCTAAGGTCGAGTAGCTGAATAATATGTTCCGCCGCACTATTCGCTTCCATGCGAGCATGGCTTTGCACGCCAAACTGGCGCAGTGGTAAATAAAATTCCGGGATGAGTAGAAGGACAAAGAAGCCATAGAAAAAGCTCATCTGACCTTCGAGTAAGCGAAAGCCGATGAAAACGGCAACTAAAGCGATGCTCAGAGCCGCAAAGAACTCCAGAATAGCTGAGGTAAGAAACGCGACACGAAGCACACCCATGGTGCTGCGACGAAACTCATCGGCGATGCGGCCAATGTTCTCAATCTCACGTTTACTTGCACTAAAGCGTTTGAGCGTGGTGAGATTTTGAATAGCGCTAAGAAAGTGCCCGCCCATTCGCGCGAGCTTGTCCCATTGTTGTTGGTTTAGT
Source organism: uncultured Gammaproteobacteria bacterium (assembly GCA_964516045.1). GTDB lineage: Bacteria > Pseudomonadota > Gammaproteobacteria > Chromatiales > Chromatiaceae > VMDJ01. The sequence continues at coordinate 3,525 of CAZEWM010000044.1, read as the reverse complement.
CGCTCGGCATGTTTTCCCACAAGCATCATAAATAATGGTGTCAGAGGTGCGGTAACAATCAGTACAGCAGCTGAGAGCCAGTCACTTGGGATTACGACAATCCAAATGATCAACGGCACCATGCTCATGATGATGACTGTTGGCAGAAACTTTACAAAGTAAGCATCAAGGCTTTCGACACCATCAATGATGGTGGTGCTTATGCTTCCGCTTTCTTCATTAGCGAGAGCTACAGGGCCCAGTCGGGAAAGTTTTTGAAGGAGTTTCTCGCGAATGGATTGTTTGATCGCAGAGCCCGCTTTGAAAGCAAGTTGCTCAGCTTGATAGCTAAGGTAATAACGGAGTGCAAATAATGGTGGAAGACTGAGTAAGGGAAGCCACAAGTCATCCAGTATTTTTTTATCAATGATAATGCTCGATAGAAGATGAGCAATAAGAAATGCCTGCAGAACAATAATCAGTCCGCTGAGCGAAGCGATCAGACGAAGTGATCTGATCGAAGGTGTGATCAGAGAGTGTTGTTGTTTAAGCCACTGTTGGGCGATTTGCGTGTCTGCCATGACGAGGATGGGGCTATGCGCTTGATTGTGCGCATAGCCTACACCCTTTTAGTCGCGGCCGTTGCAGTGCTCGTCGTCGAGACACTCTTCATGCTCAAGCCACATGACGTTAATGACGCCAAAAGCTATCGCTAGCAACACACCTAAGATCCAACTGAAATACCACATGGTGTTATCTCCTTAATTAATACGCTGAGTGCGATTGTGCGTTGATCTCTTCAACCGTAATCACACGCCACATCTTCTTAAAGTTCCAGAAGGTGTAACCAATAATGATAGGTACAAAGATCACCGCAGCCACTAGCATGACGTTAAGCGTAAGTTGACTTGATGCCGCGTCCCACAATGTCAAGCTGTGGCTTGGATGAGTGCTTGATGGCATCACGAATGGAAACATTGAGACACCCGCAGTAAAGATGGTGCCAGCCTGTACCAAGGATGAGCCAAAGAATGCCCAGCCCGCTTTGCCTGCTTTTGCCGTAACAATGGTGAATGCCGCAGCAACAAAACCCAGTGCGGGTGCCAGCATGGTCAAGGGATAGGTGCTGTAGTTGCTTAACCAAGCGCCTGAGGCGATTTGAACTTCCTTGCCCAGAGGGTTTGGCAATGCGTCGTGCGCACGATCGCTGATGATTTGGTAACCATCGATACCGAAAGCCAGCCAAAGACCTGCCAGTGCGAAAGCAGCAATGTAGAGCAAGCCAAACATAACTACCGCTTTTTGGGCGCGATCAGAAACACTTTTTTGTGTACGCAATTGCAAGAAGGTAGCGCCGTGAAGGATGATCATGCTCAAGCTCACTACACCAGTTAGCAGTGCAAATGGGTTAAGTAAGCCGAAGAAGCTACCTGAGTACCAAGGGCGAAGGAACTCATCATAAGAGAAGGGTACGCCTTGTAGCAGGTTACCGAACGCCACGCCGAAGACGAGCGCAGGGACAACGCCGCCAACCATTAAGCCCCAGTCCCAGGTGTTACGCCATTGTGGGCTTTCGAGCTTAGAGCGATAGTCGAAACCTACAGGACGTAGGAACAAGGCAAACAGAACCAACAACATAGCGAAGTAGAAGCCAGAGAATGATGCTGCATAAACCGCTGGCCACGCTGCGAAGATCGCACCACCTGCGGTAATGAACCATACCTGGTTGCCATCCCAGTGTGGGCCGACAGTGTTAATGATAACGCGGCGTTCACCATCATTATCTCCAAGGAATGGCAGCAAAGCGCCTACGCCCATGTCCATGCCATCCATGATGGCAAAGCCGACGAGCAATACGCCAACTAGCAACCACCAAATTAATTTGACCGTTTCGTAATCAACCATGGTGATCTCCTTAAACGTCTTCTTTGCGAGCAGCAGGAGAGGCGATTGCACCACCTGCGCCAACAGATTTTTCAAAGTGATAGCGACCGGTGTGCAACGCACTTGGTCCAAGTCGAGCAAACTTCACCATCAGGTACATCTCGATGATCGCCAACAAGGTGTAAAAGGTGATAAAGCCAATCAAGCTGATCACTATGTCGCTGTACTCAAGGCTAGAGGTGGCCAAGAAGGTTGGCAGTACCTCACCAATTGCCCATGGTTGACGACCGTATTCAGCCACAAACCAACCTGTCTCAACCGCAATCCATGGCACCGGAATAGAAAGGACAAACAGTCCTAAGATCCATCGATGCTTTTCGAGTCGACGGCGAGCATTCAAGATGAAGCCGGTGCCAATCAATAGCAGCATCCAGAAGCCGCAAGCCACCATCACGCGGAAGGTGAAGAACATCAGTGTGACGTCAGGTACTGTTCCACGCGCAGCCGCCTTGATCTCTTCTTCTGTTGCATCAATTACGTTAGGCGTGAATTGCTTAAGCAGCAGGGCGTAACCCATGTCTTTTTTGTACATCTCAAACAGAGCGTTATCCATTTCATCGGCTTTGCCAGAGCGAATCGCCATCATCGAACGGTATGCCACCATGCCTGCTCGGATTCGTGACTCATTCTCTTCGATAAGATCGTGAATGCCAGGGACTTCTTCACTAATTGAGCGAGTAGCAACCAAGCCCAAGGCATATGGGATCTTTACAGCATGTTCGGTTTCCATCGTTTCATCATTTGGATAACCAATCACGGTAAAGGCAGCTGGTGCCTCTTCAGTGTGCCATTCTGCTTCGACTGCAGCGAGTTTCATGCGTTGAACATCACCCATCTCGTAACCAGATTCGTCACCCAGCAAAATAACCGACAGGATGGAGGCCATACCAAAGCCGAGTGCAATTGCCATTGAGCGGCGAGCAAAGCCAAGGTCGCGTTTCTTAAGTAAGTAATAAGCTGAGATGCCCGCAACAAACATTGATGCAGTCACATAACCTGCTGAGACGGTGTGAATGAATTTCACTTGCGCAACAGGATTTAGGAAGACCTCAGAGAAGCTGGTCATTTCCATGCGCATCGTTTCTAAGCTGAACTCAGCGCCGACTGGATTTTGCATCCAGCCATTAGCCACCAATATCCATAGAGCTGAAAGGTTGGTGCCGAGCGCGGTTAAGAAGGTCACCATCAAGTGTTGTACTTTGGTTAAGCGTTCCCAACCTAAGAAGAACATGCCGACAAAAGTCGACTCTAGGAAGAATGCCATCAAGCCTTCAATTGCGAGGGGTGCACCAAATACGTCGCCCACGTAGTGGGAGTAATAGGCCCAGTTGGTTCCGAACTCAAACTCCATGGTGAGACCGGTAGTAACACCGAGGGCAAAGTTGATACCAAACAACTTACCCCAGAATTTGGTCATGTCTTTGTAGATTTGCTTGCCGGTCATCACGTACACCGACTCCATGATCACGAGGATCCAAGTCATGCCGATGGTGAGTGGTACGAACAAGAAGTGGTAGAGGGCGGTAATCGCGAATTGCCAACGTGACAACTCGATCATATCTGGATCTAACACGAAGCTTCTCCCAACGTTGTTAGTTTGAA
>CAZEWM010000043.1:0-8285 GCA_964516045.1 uncultured Gammaproteobacteria bacterium | reverse complement strand
GGGCGAGCGCGAAGAGATAGACCGACCCATTGCTTATCACTGTCGCGATAATGGGCAGGAATGTTTTTCTCTAGTAGGGGAGAGCTAAAGGTCGCAGTGACCTCAGCTTCTTTTGCGCGATGTAGTCGACCCGCATCCGTAGTGATCAGAATGTCAGCAGGGGTATTGCGTCCCTCTTTAACGATACGAGTAAGCAGTGCATCATCTTTACCTGTGATCAACTTAACGGTGATACCGGTTTCCTTGGTGAAGTCATCCAGAATGGGTTTGATAAGCGCTTCTTTGCGCGCTGAATAAACATTAAGACTGTCTGCAGCAAAAACGTTAGTTGCACTCACGCTAAGTGACATGATGAGAGACGCCACAAGCATGCGAGAGATTGATTTCATTGATAGTGACCTATGAAAGAGGGGGTTAATCAGTGAAAGCTAATGTAGCAGGAGTTTTTTTGTTTGTAAACACAAATGAGAATGATTTGCATTTAGATTTAAATTTAACTGATTGAGATCAGATTTGAAGCTTCATTCAGCTGATTTGAGTAGGCGGTAGTCCAAAACTTCTTCTAAACATTGGCTAAGTAGATCGGCCCTAGAGCTGACCTCAGCCTTTTGATAAACGGCATGAGCTTGTGCTTTCACCGTACCTAGGCTGGTGCCACGTAGGTTGGAAATCTCGTTGAGGTTGAAGCCTTTGATCAGTAACTGGCCAATTTCGAGCTCGGCTGGGCTAAGGCCCAAGCTTTCGAGATGTTGGGTAACGACATGGCTTACGCCCTGTTTGAGTTGATTGAGCGATTCCTGCATTTGCCGCTCACGCTGAGTGCTTATCTTGATGTAGTCGAGTAGTAAAAAGATCACACCAATAATGGATATCGATGCGAGAGATTCGATCAAAAAATGTATCAAGCTAGTATTCGGATTTAGTGGGCTTTCCGTGTTTGAGAAGAAGTCCATCACTACGTCAATAATGAAAAATAAACCACAAAAACCCAACACGAAGATACCCAAGCGTGCCATGAAAAGTGGTTTCTTAATCAACATGTTACAGCTCCATACAACGGGGGTTTATGTGATTAAACCCTGGCTAGATGCGCATTGATAAGAGAAAGCGCGATAGTTTGCTCAGGGTAGCACGTTGAGAGTTCCCCGTTGCTTGAGCTTGCGCAACTAAACGCGCTAGTTCAAATGAAGTTATGTTGAAGGAATTAAGAAATGAATAAACAAGTATCTCTAGTGATGATTACCTCAAGCTTGATCTTGGGTGGTGCCGCTTTTGCTGATGATGTGAATTGTGCGGCTGGTGAATTTTCAGCTGCAGAGCGGATTGAAGCGGTGAAAGCTCACTATGCAGAACAGGGTTGGCAGATACGAAAAGCAAAAGTTGATCATGGCTGCGTAGAGCTCTATGCAAAAGACGCGAAGGGTAAGCGTCTAGAAGCTTACATAGACCCAAATACCTTTAAGGTTGTTGGTTACGATGACTAAGGTCAAAGTTTGGGATCTACTGACCCGAATCTTTCATTGGTCCTTGGTGGTGGCGTTTGCCACCGCATGGGTCACCGAAGATGACTTTAAAGATCTGCATGAGTTAGCGGGGTATGTTGTTCTGGGTTTGGTTGCTTTTCGGCTGATCTATGGCTTTATAGGGCCTAAACACAGTCGGTTTAGTGACTTTATAAAGTCTCCGGTAAGCGTGAAAGCCTATCTATTCAATCTCTTGGCGGGACGACATGAGTCTCATCTAGGGCATAACCCTGCAGCAGGCTATATGGTTATGGCTTTACTCGCATCCGTCACACTTGCTGCTTTGACAGGCTGGATGATGGAGATAGATATGTTCTGGGGATATGAGTGGGTAGAAGAGATCCATGAAGCATTGGCTTCCCTTGCTTTAGGGCTCGTCTTTATCCATATCGCAGGCGTGATTGTGATGAGTCTGGTTGAAAAGCAGAACTTGGTGAAAAGTATGCTGACAGGCTTTAAACGAGGTTAGCGCAGCGCCATGATTGGCCATGGCGCGTCACTTAGCTATGGCCGCTAGCGTCCAAAGATGGATCTTTAACGGTGCGCAACTCACGATCGAACCATATTCCTAGATGGTCCTTCATAGCAGAAATTGTTTGGTTTAAATCAAGATCTGGGATGTGCAAAATGAGGTGTAAAAAGTGTAAATACGGATTTAGGTATTCTTCGTGAGTTTTCAATATGCGTATATCGTTTTCAGAGGGTGATAAGCCGCGATGTAATAGTTGGCCATTGTCTGCATGTATGTATCCCACTGTCGCATCGTTTTTCAGTCTTTTATTTATGTAAGCCCATGATTCAGGGAGAGACGTTTGCATCGTCATGCTGGGATTAAGATCGGCTGAGTAATCCTGTTCGCGTGTTAAGCCACGAAACCAAGTTCCATCTTGATTGACAATAGCAAAGAACTCTTCCAGTGGGCCCAACTGCGCAATACCGTTCTCTAAGAATGCGTCTGCGTATAGGTTAGCGACTAAGTAGATCGAATCATCACCAGAGGCAATGTTTGTTGATATGACGCGAATGGTGGGTCGGTAGGGTTTCTCAATTTTCCCATTTTCAACATTGAGTGACGGTGCTGAAAATATAAATTTATTAGCCAAAGAGGAGCCTTCAACACGTCTTATGCGATTAAAGTACTGGCTATCACCTTTGTTTTGCAGCTCACTGATGGGTGTAATGATTGCTTGGGATGCTTGATTAGGAACTTCGACCCGCAGTAGTTCTGCGCCAATGCCGTTTATCAGTCTAAGCTGAAAATATTCGTTATGTGATTCTATAAAGCCCTTAAATAAGCCTTCAATGGCTTGTCGCTCGATATCGATAAGCGTTTCTACTCTGGAAGTCTCCAATTGGCTCAGTTCGGGGTGTTTCGCACTAAGGTGACTTAGAAAGTTATTAATAGTGCTTAAGTCCTCGACGGTTTCTTCATAGGCATATGACAAATCGGCATGTATAAGATTGAGAGATGTGCTGCCAGTATTGATGACATAGGTGTAGCGGACGTACTGGCTATATCCGAAACTCGTTATGGCCAATAACAGTGCTGTAATAAAGATGATTTTGGTGGTTTTGGATGAATGTTTAGAAAGGGGCATATGTACAACTAGTGGGTTATCGTTAGAAATGCACCAAATGTGTGCATATTGCGATATTTAACCATTTTCTGATCAAAACTTGTACAAAAAATATAGGACAAAGACGTATTTTTTACACAATAAAAGTACTCTAAAGTTTTGTTTTGCCTATTATTAAAGATTTATAAGTTGGATGGTAGATGCCGCACACTAAAAAAAGAAAAAGAAGTTTCTTTTACAAAAAAGATACAAAAGATTTAATCAGTGAGTAAATTAATGAGCATAGCTTCGTAGATGTTCGTTAAGGTATCGAGATCTTCAACGCTGACACATTCATTCAATTGATGGATGGTGGCATTTAGAGGTCCAAGTTCCAATACTTGAGCTCCCGTAGGTGCGATGAAGCGACCATCGGAGGTGCCGCCTGATGTGGAAAGCTCGGTGTCATAACCCGCGATTTCTTTGATGGCCACTTTTGCAGCATTCACTAACTCACCTTCGGCGGTGAGAAATGGCATGCCAGAGAGTGTCCACTCGATTTCGTAGTCCAAACCATACTTTTCAAGCAACTCTTTAACCGTGCGCTCAAGTTTGTGATGGTTAGTCTCTGTTGAATAACGCCAGTTAAACAGAATCTCGCAGGTGCCGGGAATAACGTTGGTCGCACCTGTGCCAGCGGAGATATTGGAGATCTGGAAAGTGGTTGGTGGGAAATGATCGTTGCCGTGATCCCATTCCACAGAAACCAATTCATTTAAAAATGGCGTGACCAAATGCACTGGGTTCTTGGCAAGGTGTGGGTAGGCGACATGTCCTTGCGTGCCTTTGATAATTAATCGCGCATTGTGTGAGCCGCGTCGACCATTCTTAACGACATCGCCAACATGTTGAGTTGAAGATGGCTCGCCGACTAAACACCAATCTATTTTTTCGTTACGCGCCTCAAGCGTCTCAACGACCTTTACGGTGCCGTTGATGCTGGGGCCTTCTTCGTCGCTGGTAATCAGGTAGGCGATAGAGCCTTTGTGATTAGGGTGCTTGGCAACAAAGCGCTCAGTGGCTGTGATCATTGCGGCCAGTGAGCCTTTCATGTCAGCAGCGCCACGACCATAGAGCATGCCGTCACGTATTTCGGGCTTGAAGGGATGAGAGTCCCAACGATCGAGCGGGCCAGTTGGCACAACATCGGTATGACCTGCAAAACAAAATACGGGAGCCTCTGTTCCTCGGCGTGACCAGAAGTTATCCACATCGTCAAAACGTAAGTTCTCGTTAGCAAACCCGCACGCAGCTAAACGATTCATCATGGTTTCTTGGCAGCCCGCATCTTCAGGGGTCACTGATTCACGGCTGATAAGATCGATGGCAAGTTCTAGCGTGTCTGACATGTGTGTTCCTGTTTGTCCTTAGCTAAGTTTGGCAGCGTATTCATCAGCTGAAAAGCCGACAAGGCAGAGGTTATCAGAGGTGAGTACTGGACGTTTGATCATGCTGGGGTTTTCGATCATTAAATCAATGGCAGAAGTTTCGTTAATCGAAGCTTTCTGCTCATCAGGGACTTTACGCCAGGTGGTGCCACGTTTATTGAGCAGGGTTTCCCAGCCAAGTGTTTTGCACCATGTGGTCAATAGCTTGCGATCGACACCTTCTTTTTTGTAGTCGTGAAAGGTGTAATCGATGTTGTGATCAGATAGCCATTTGCGCGCTTTTTTAATGGTGTCGCAATTTGGAATGCCATACATGTCCATTACCACTCACACTCCTTAAATACTCTAACGACGCAGCTCTCACATTTCTCATGATCGAGTCGCTTGTAAATGGCTTTTATTGCCTGGCTTTTGTGATCAAAGAAATAAGCATTGCCAATGTGCGCGATCATGGCAGATTCACTGATGTTTTCATAAACCCGAGGTTTGAGTCCCGCAAAGTACAGTCCGCCGCCAAGTTTCTTTAGTCGCTTGGCTTCGCTAACGAGCATTTCGACGCCTGAAAGGTCGATGCCGTTTATGCCATCAGCATCAATTAAAATGTGATTGATGTGCTCAGATTCAGAGATCTGTTGAAGACGATTTTGAATGTGATTTACTGAGCCAAAATAAACCGACATATCGATGCGAATAATTTTGAGCTGCGGACATTGATTCACAGGCTTTGATGTCACTGGAATCATGGTGCGTTTCTCACCTTTACCATCCGGTGCTAGTGTGACGATCTCGGGCATCGATGTGCAAGCAAGGAACAAGACGAGCGATAGCAAGACGCCAAAGTAAATCGCAAACTCGAGCTCAAGGAATAGCGTGGCAAAGAAGGTGGTGAGCAGAACAGCGGTTTCGTTTTTGCTCGCATGTAATACGTGCATGATCGCTTTCTTATCTATCAGGTTATAGGCCACCAATAAAATGACACCACCCATCGCGGCGATTGGCATGTAAGCCATATAAGGTGCTACCAAGACAACAATCAGCATCAAGAAGATAGCCGCAAAGATGGCTGACATAGGTGTGACTGCACCAGCAGAGTAATTCACACCGGAGCGTGTGAATGAACCAGAGCCGGCATAACTTGAGAAGAAGCTACCAAAGAGATTGGACAGGCCTTGGCCGACGAACTCTTGGTTAGCATCAATGCGTTGGTTTGATTGTGTCGCAATGGCGCGACTTATTGATACCGCTTCGATAAGGCCGAGTAACGCGACTGCAAAAGCCTCGGGCGCCAGCATGCTGATGGTGCCTAGTGATAAATCAGGCATGGAGATAGGCGGTAGTTGAGCTGGAATGTTGCCCACTAAGGCAATGGGGTTCGTTGAATCATTTAGCAAGAAGCCTAAACCCGTGCCCGCAATAAGACCTATCAGGAGATTGGGTAGCTTAGGCATGAACTTCTTAGACGCCAAGGCAGTAATGAGTGTGGCAATGGCAATGATCACCACATTGATTTGGATGTCAGGTAGTCCCAACCAAACGTCGTACCAGGTATGGATAAAGGATTCGCCCTTGGGAATTTGAATACCAAGGACGTTTTTCATTTGGCTGGTGGCAATCAGTAGGGCTGCGCCTGCGGTAAAGCCGACAACCACTGTGTGTGAAACAAAGTTAACCAACGCGCCAAGACGGACTAATCCAAATCCAAATTGATAGGCGCCGGCGAGGAAGGTCATAGTGAGTGCAAGTTGTACGAACTCGGGGCTGCCGACTTCGGCGTGATTGCTGACCGATGAAAATACGACGATTGAGATAGCGGTTGTCGGACCTGAGATCAGATGACGTGAAGAGCCAAACAAGGCCGCAATGATGGGCGTCACCATGGCGGTATACAAACCATACTCTGGAGGTAGGCCTGCAATCGTAGCGAACGCGACGCCTTGCGGTAGGACGATGACAGCGCCAGTAAAACCAGCAATCAGATCAGCACGGAGAGTGTCTTTTGTGACAAGACGGAACCACGCTAAAAAAGGAAAGAATTTATCTAGAGTGCTCATGATCCCTAGAGGGGAAGGGTATTAAAAAGCCGGCGCAGGCGCCGGCTGTGCTGTTTAGATGTCGCGAAGTAATTCGTTGATGCCGACTTTGCCAAGTGTTTTGGCATCGACTTTTTTAACAATTACTGCGCAGTAAAGGCTGTACTTGCCATCCTTTGAAGGAAGGTTGCCTGATACAACAACCGAGCCTGCCGGTACGCGACCGTAGAGAATCTCGTCGTTCTCGCGATCATAGATGCGAGTCGATTGGCCGATGTAAACACCCATTGAGATGACAGAGCCTTCTTCGACGATGACGCCTTCAACGACTTCAGAGCGTGCGCCAATAAAGCAGTTGTCTTCGATGATGGTTGGAGCGGCTTGGAGTGGCTCCAAAACGCCGCCGATACCGACGCCGCCAGAGAGGTGAACATTTTTACCGATCTGTGCGCATGAGCCGACGGTTGCCCATGTGTCGACCATGGTGCCTGAGTCAACGTAAGCGCCGATGTTGACGTATGAGGGCATCAATACGGTACTCGGTGCAATGTAAGAGCCTCGACGTGCCGTTGCAGGTGGTACAACACGAACGCCAGATTCACGGAACTCACGCGAGTTCATGTCAGCGTACTTAGAAGGCACCTTGTCGTAGTAGTTGGTGAAGCCGCCTTTAATGAATTCGTTATCGTTGATACGGAAAGAAAGCAGTACAGCTTTTTTAATCCACTCGTTAACAACCCATTGGCCATCACGCTTTTCAGCCACACGAATTTCGCCACGATCCAATTGGTCGATCGCTTCCATAACTGCATCACGCACATTAGTATCAACGTTACGTGGAGTGATATCAGCGCGGTGCTCAAAGGCATCGACGATGATGGATTGAATGTCGCTCATCATGGGCTCCTGAAGTCTGAATTTGGGTGGAATCGGAGGTTGAAATCGACCAGAAAAGTCGCTTTTCCAAGATCCACTATATTAAAGGTTGCTAATTATATATGAAAGTTGCTGCTAACGGATGGCTGCCTGTCTTGGCGTTATTAGCCGCGGCGTCATTTTGGGGGGCGATTTGGTATCCCTCTCGCCATCTCGAGGCCATGAACATGGCTGGGGTCTGGCAGACGCTGATTAGCTATGGTGCCGTGTTTGTCCTAGTTGGTTTAATTAAAGGGCTTCCACGATTACCTCAGATCGAGGCAGATAAAAAATACCTGCTGATTCTATTTTTTGCCGCTGGCTGGACGAATGTGGCGTTCGTGTTGGCGGTTCTTTCTAATGAAGTAGTGAGAGTGATGATCTTTTTTTACCTCTCGCCGCTGTGGACGATTTTATTGGGTCGATGGCTGCTGGATGAGCATTTATCTGGCGCATCAAAAGTCGCTTTAAGTGTGAGCTTGCTCGGCGCTTTGGTGATGTTATGGAATGAATCGATGCTGAGTACGCCGATAGGTAAAGGGGATGCGCTAGCACTGAGCGCAGGTATCGCGTTTGCGCTGACCAATGTGATGACAAGGCGATTGCAGAACTACAGCACTTTATTAAAGACGCAAACCACGTGGCTTGGTGTGGTGTTTGTCTCACTGACGATGATTATGATTCTGAGTGAGCCCATGCCTGATGCGCCACCGATTGCCTGGGGTGGTGCGATTGCCCTGGGTGTTTTTGGTTTTTTACTAACAACGCTTTTTGTGGTGTATGCCGTCAGTCAAATGCCGGTACAACGTTCTT
>CAZEWM010000042.1:4918-8388 GCA_964516045.1 uncultured Gammaproteobacteria bacterium | reverse complement strand
GAGAAGAAGGTGATACAGCCTGGTTCATGGTTGGTGGCTTTGAAGTCACTTTGTACGTGGATGAATGTGAAAGTTATTACTTCAATTTAATGAGCGACACGCCAAAGGCCTATGTGCTTGCTCATCCAGTTGACGATGGTGGATGTCCTGAGGCTTTCCATATAACCATGAGCTTTGATGAAGCACATGCCTACCTTGAGGGTGAGGATGATGTTTTTGCGGTGGATGTCCCACCGGAACTCTATCGTTGGACGGAGGCGTATGTGATAGCCAATTATTTCCCTGAAAAGAAGACAAAAAGAAAGCTCCGTGATTGGACGGCGCAGGAAGCGCAGGGCTAAACGTATGTCTGATGTTAATCAAAAAGACGTTGATGATCAGCGAAAAGGTGAGTCTTTCTTTCAGCGCTTTAGTCGACGAAAAGTTGAAGCCAGACAAGAGGAAGAGAAGCTAAATGCAGTCGCTGTTGAAGAGGTTGTTCAACAGCCTGAGTTGACGGATGAGGATATGCCGCCATTAGAGTCATTGAATGAAGACTCAGATTACAGTGGCTTTATGTCGAGCAAGGTGAGTGAGACCTTGCGTAAAGCGGCCTTGAGAAAACTATTTCATTCGCCTCAGTACAACGTTATTTCTGAGTTAGATGAATATGCAGAAGACTTCACCAAATTTGAACTGCTTGGTGACATTGTAACAAGCGATATGAAGCATCAAATTGAAGTTGAGGCACGTCGCGCTGCTGAAAAACTAAAAGAATCGCTCGCCTTAGATGATGAGGATGATGTTGAAAATGAAGAAACATTATCACTCGATGAGCAAGAGCAACCTCTAGCCCTAGATCATTCTGATGGCACTGAAGTTAAAGCAATAGAAGAAAAAGAGATACACCATGGCAGATAACGAACTTTCTTTGGCTGAATCGCGTAATCAACGTGCCCGTAACGTGGCAATGGCATCTTTAAACGATGTTCAGGTGACACCAACAGGGTTGGTGAAATATGAATCGCGCGGCAAAGTCCTTGTGGTTGGCGGAGAGCAAGCACAATGGTTTGCTACGCGACTAGAAAAGCCATTGCAGGCGGAAGTGTTACTTACGGACGATTGTGATGAGCTTGGTGTGCCTACAACGCCGCTTGCCGGTAGAGAATTAAAGATTACTGGCCATCTTGGTGCGTTCCGCATAGAAATTGGTGAGAAGGGAAAGCACAGTTACCAGCTTATAGAAACCGATATGGTGATGGATCTAGGCGCATCGCCACTGCTCAAAAGCGAACTGCCGCCACCCGGCTATTGGTACTTCAACCCTGATCAAGATTCACTAGATGCTGCATGGCTAGAGCTTGATGGCATGGTCGGCACCTTCGAAAAGCCAAAATACTTTTCATACGACGCTGATCGATGTGCGCATGCTAGGTCTGGCAATGTGGCTTGTACGCGCTGCATAGATGCATGTCCTGCTGACGCAATTATTTCAATTGGTGAGCAAGTTCAAGTAAATCCTAATCTCTGTCAGGGCGGTGGTGTATGTGCCACCGTCTGTCCGAGTGGCGCCATGCGCTATGCGTATCCAAAATCTGAGGACACCCTAAACCGAATTCGTAAGATGCTTGCTACCTATATAGCAGAGGGCGGGACTGATCCTGAGTTAGTTGTTTTTGCCGAGAGTGATGCAGATGTCGCACCTTTGCAATCGCCGAATCGATTATCTCTGATGGTTGAAGAGCTGGCCTCAGTGGGTCTTGAGGTTTGGTTATCTGCATTAGCTTATGGAGCGCGTAAGGTGCTTCTAGTTAAAGGCGATGCGCTACCTATGTCGGTAAAGGTTGCACTCGACGAACAATTATCGGTCAAAGATGACATCCTGGATGCCCTTGGTTATCCATCCTCTGCGATCTGTTATTACACATCAGATGAAAATCTTGGAGATGAAACTGAGATGCCATCAATACCTTTGGGTACTTTCATGGCATTTGGTAACAAACGTGAATCGATGTTTTTTGCGATTGACCACCTTGTTGAGTATTCACCAAACAAAAGCTCAGAGGTCTACCTTGGTTCAGGTGCGCCATTTGGTACCGCTATGGTTGACGCAGACTCATGCACACTATGTCTATCCTGTGTGGGAGTTTGTCCGGGTAAGGCGCTGCACACTGGCGATGAGATCCCTCAGCTATTCTTTGTTGAAAACAATTGTCTTCAGTGTGGAATGTGTGTTGCTACGTGCCCTGAAGATGCCATCTCTATATCGCCACGTTTGTTGTTTGATCGTGAGGAAAGAAATAAAAAGCGGGTGCTTTATGAAGAAGAACCTTTTTGCTGTATTTCTTGCGGCACGCCCTTCGCTACACATAAGACTATTGGCAATATTTTAGAAAAGCTTGCAGGTCATGCGATGTTTCAATCTGATAGGGCCAAGAATCGACTAAAAATGTGTGAAGACTGTCGTGTGGTCGATGCAGTACAGGATTCAGATGCGATGCAAGCTAGTTTAGGCAAGCAAACGACCTACTCACCAGACAAGGGACGCTCTTAAAAATGCAAAACACTGAAGTTAAAAATGATGTTGTTAATGTAGCAACGGTAGAGTCCTCAGACCAAGCAAGAAGAGCTGCTTTCTACAGTCTGTTAGCCGGTCTTCTTCGTAACGCACCCGATGCCGATGTTTTAGCGTATTGCTTGTCTTTAGATACTACAGACCAAAAGAGTGAGCTTGGTGCAGCGGTTAATACCCTGGTTCTTGCTGCAAAGCACAGTGACCCACAACGTTTAAAAGAAGAATTCCATGAGCTATTCATTGGTCTTGGACGTGGTGAGTTGGTGCCGTATGGGTCTTGGTATCAAACCGGATTTCTTATGGAGCGCCCATTGGGTCAACTCAGAGCAGATTTGGCGAAATTAGGTTTTGAGCGCAGTGATGATGTTCACGAACCTGAAGATCACATTGCAGCGCTGATGGAAGTTATGGCCATGCTGATTTATGAAGGGGCCCCGCAGGAGCAGCAGCGGTTATTTTTCGAGACACATATATCCTCATGGGCTAAAGATTTCATGAAGGATCTAAGTGTGGCTGAAACTGCAACTTTCTATAGATCGGTTGCGCGTTTAGGTTCGGCGTTTGTTGCCATTGAATCTCAGTACTTAAATCTGACGGCTTAAGCAGAGCATTTCATCATTAAAGGTAGGGAAAGCATGCGCTCTACCGAAAGTGGTTCTTTTTGTCGCACCCGTTATTTCTGTCCTTAGGCTCAACGACAGTTTGACCCAATGTGAGCGATTGGGACAAAAAAATACATCAGGTTTAGTTGTTTCTTTCCATTATTGAGATTTATTTCATCAAAAAGTTGGCGTACCTGTTGCTTACATAATTATGAATTAGCTAGCACGTATGCGTTAGCCCAAGCAAAGAGCAATTTTTAGGAGCCTTCTTAATGAAAAAAGATAAGCAACAAATTTCTGAATCACGACGCAGT
>CAZEWM010000042.1:0-4818 GCA_964516045.1 uncultured Gammaproteobacteria bacterium | reverse complement strand
AGGAGCCTTCTTAATGAAAAAAGATAAGCAACAAATTTCTGAATCACGACGCAGTTTCTTAAAGAAAGCTGGCATAGGCGCTAGCACTGCTGCGGCATCGGTAGCTGTTCCATCTGTTGCGATGGCATCGCCAGAAGATGCTGAGCCAGAAAAGAAGCAGAAGGGCTATCACCTTTCTCAGCATATTTTGACCTATTACAAGAACGCTTCTCGCTAATAACGCGATCTGGAGACAGGAATGAAACTTAAAAAAGTATCCAACAAAGTTGAGGTCACCCTAGATCTCGATAAAGCGTCAACTTCAAAGACTGGCAACGGTATCTCTCGTCGAGATTTCTTGCGTCACTCAGGTATTTTGGCGGGTGGTACTGCTCTGGCATCAGGCTTAGCTCCTGGCATGATGCGTAAGGCAGAAGCTGCTCAGGCCAAAGGTGCTGGCGCTGTGAAAGAAGTAAGAACAGTCTGTACGCACTGCTCTGTAGGTTGTGGCGTTATTGCGGAAGTTCAGAATGGTGTATGGACTGGTCAAGAGCCAGCGCAAGACCATCCGTTTAACCAAGGTACCCACTGTGCCAAAGGTGCAGCTTTGCGTGAGCACGGTCATGGTGAGCGTCGCTTGAAGTACCCAACTAAGCTGGTTAACGGCAAATGGGAAAAGGTTTCTTGGGAACAGGCGATCAATGAAATTGGCGATCAAATGCTTAAGATCCGTCAAGAGTCTAGCCCTGATTCAGTTTATTTCTTGGGCTCTGCTAAGAGCAACAATGAAGGTGCTTACATGTTCCGCAAGATGGCGGCAATGTGGGGTACTAACAACGTAGACCACCAAGCGCGTATTTGTCACTCAACCACGGTTGCTGGTGTTGCCAATACGTGGGGCTATGGTGCAATGACTAATAGCTACAATGACATACACCATTCCAAAGCTGTCTTGTTGATTGGTTCAAATCCTGCGGAAGCGCACCCTGTTTCTCTTCAACATATTTTTGAAGCTAAGGAAAAGAACAATGCACCTGTCATTGTTATCGATCCTCGCTTTACTCGTACTGCAGCGCATGCGGATCATTTCTTGCAAATTCGCCCCGGTACTGACGTGCCAATCATCTGGGGTATGTTGCATCACATTTTCAAGAATGGATGGGAAGATAAGGAATACATTAATCAGCGCGTCTACGGCCTTGATGAAGTTAAGGCTGAGGTTGCTAAGTGGACACCCGATGAAGTTGAGCGTGTTACAGGTGTGCCAGAGCACAAGGTGTATGCCGCTGCGAAAGCAATGGCTCAAAACCGTCCAGGCACCTTCATTTGGTGTATGGGTGGTACCCAACACACTATCGGTAACAACAATACCCGTGCTTACTGCGCATTCCAGTTGGCATTGGGCAACATTGGTGTTTCTGGCGGTGGCGCTAACATTTTCCGTGGTCACGACAACGTACAAGGTGCAACTGACCTTGGTGTTCTAGCGAATACGTTGCCTGGCTACTACGGCCTTGCTCCTGGTTCATGGGGTCACTGGGCACGCGTTTGGGATCTTGATCTGGATTGGGTTAAGAGTCGTTTCGATTCTGGATCTTACGAAAAGGCCAAAGGTAAAGACGTTGCAGTAATGAATACTAAAGGTATTCCTGTATCCCGTTGGATTGATGGTGTGTTGGAAGACAAAGCAAACGTGGCGCAAAAAGATAACATCCGCGCCATGTTCATGTGGGGTCACGCACCAAACTCTCAGACCCGCGGTATTGAGATGAAGAAAGCGTTCGAAAAACTCGACATGCTTGTCGTAGTGGATCCGTATCCAACGGTTTCGGCCGTTATGCATGACAGAACCGATGGTGTGTATTTGCTACCAGCAACAACACAATTTGAAACCTATGGTTCAGTCACTGCTTCGAACCGCTCAATTCAGTGGCGTGACAAAGTTATCGAGCCTTTATTCGAATCAAAGCCAGACCACGTCATCATGTATTTGTTGGCTAAGAAGCTTGGTTTCGATAAAGAGATGTTCAAGCACGTCAAAATTAATGGCGAAGAGCCTTTAATTGAGGACATCACTCGCGAATTTAACCGCGGCATGTGGACAATCGGTTACACCGGCCAAAGCCCTGAGCGCTTAAAGACTCATCAGCAAAACTGGGGAACCTTTGACTATGACTCATTGAAGGCAGAAGGCGGTCCTGCTGACGGTGATTTCTACGGTATGCCTTGGCCATGTTGGGGTACTGCTGACATGAAGCACCCTGGTACACCAAATCTCTACGACCCAAGCCATTCTGTTGCAGAAGGTGGTTTGACCTTCCGCGCTCGCTTCGGTGTGGAAAGAAACGGTGTGAGCTTGTTGGCCAACAATAGCTACTCCAAAGGTTCTGAGATCAAGGACGGTTACCCAGAATTTACTCACGAGATGTTGAAAAAACTCGGTTGGTGGGATGACCTTACAGCGGATGAAAAAGCAGCGGCTGAAGGTAAGAACTGGAAGACTGACTTGTCAGGTGGTATTCAGCGCGTCGCCATTAAGCACGGATGTGCGCCATTTGGTAATGCAAAGGCACGTACCGTGGTATGGACCTTCCCAGATCCGGTGCCCATTCACCGTGAACCTCTGTATACCAGTCGTCGCGACTTGGTTGAGAAGTATCCAACCTACGAAGACCGTAAATCATTCTGGCGTTTGCCAACCCGTTACGGATCGATTCAGGCAAAAGACTACTCAAAAGATTATCCAATCATTTTGACGTCAGGTCGCTTGGTTGAATATGA
Source organism: uncultured Gammaproteobacteria bacterium (assembly GCA_964516045.1). GTDB lineage: Bacteria > Pseudomonadota > Gammaproteobacteria > Chromatiales > Chromatiaceae > VMDJ01. Next base: position 2,058 of record CAZEWM010000042.1, on the reverse strand, counting down.
GGGTGGTGGTGATGAGACCCGTTCAAACCCATGGCTTGCTGAACTACAACAAGACATGTTCGTCGAAATTCATCCACGCGATGCTAACAATGCAGGCATCAAAGATGGAGATGATGTGTGGGTTGAAGGTACCGAAGGTGCCAAGATCAAAGTTAAAGCTATGGTGACTCGAAGAGTTGCTAGTGGTGTTGCTTTCACACCGTTCCACTTCGGTGGCCACTTCCAGGGTGCTGATTTACGCGGTAAATATCCAGCAGGATCAGATCCGTACGTGCTCGGTGAAGCGTGTAACACAGCCATGACCTACGGTTACGACTCGGTTACGCAAATGCAAGAAACTAAATGTACTTTGTGTCGCATTTCTAAGGCTTAAGGAGAATAGAACATGGCAAATATGAAGTTCTACTGCGACGCGGAACGCTGCATTGAATGTAATGCGTGTGTCACAGCATGTAAAAACGAGAATGATGTTCCATGGGGTGTTAATAGACGCCGCGTTGTCACCATTAAAGATGGTGAGCCTGGCGAGCGTTCGTTATCAGTAGCATGTATGCACTGTTCAGATGCGCCTTGTGCAGCGGTATGTCCAGTTAACTGTTTCTATACAACAGAAGACGGTGTCGTGTTACACGACAAGGACACCTGTATCGGTTGTGGCTACTGCTCATATGCATGCCCATTTGGTGCGCCTCAGTTCCCTAAAGTGGGTGCTTTTGCGTCACGTGGCAAAATGGATAAATGTACTTTCTGTGCAGGTGGTCCGGCTGAGGATGGTAGTGCGGCAGAACATACAAAGTATGGCTCTAACCGTTTATCAGAAGGTAAGTTGCCGCTCTGTGCTGAGATGTGTTCTACCAAGGCTTTGCTTGCCGGTGATGCTGATGTTGTTTCAGACATCTATCGTAAGCGCGTAGTAAATCGCGGTGCCTCTGTCATGGAGTGGGGCGTTAATTACGAACGAGCAAGCCTCGACGCGAATAAAAAGAGCTAACGGAAACTAACTAATAATCGGCACGTAATGTGCCGATTCTTCCTTCCGCTTACTGGCACATTCTTCAGGGAGTCCTCTCCAATGCCTTCTTTAGTATCAAACAGCATGTTACAAAAGATGTTTATACCTCTTTTGCTCTTAGCTTTTTTGTTACCCATAACAGCAAGTGCAGCAACTCCAAGTCAGGACGTTGCATTGGCACCTGATGTTCCGAGCCCTGGCTCTGAGCTCTGGCGTGCGGTCCGTCGTGCTGATACCAATCAACCACCAACTGGGGTTACTCAAATTAAAGGTGTTGAGAGGGGTATCCTTATCAATTCAGCTGGGGAAGACTGGCGGAATTTTCGTATGGAAATGCTAGTGCCAACAGGGGGCCTAGGCTTTGGGTTGGTTGTTGCAGCATTAGTTCTGTTTTATTTAATTCGTGGTCGCATACGTATTGATGGTGGTTGGTCAGGAAAGGTAGTTCCTCGCTTCTCCATTAATCATCGTGTGGCACATTGGAGTTTGGCAATCTTATTTTTATATTTGGGAATCACGGGATTGATCATGCTATTTGGTCGATTTGCGCTACTCCCTGTAATGGGACCGGAGGCTTTTTCAGTCTTGGCAACAATTTCTCTTGTGAGTCATAACTGGCTGGGCCCACTGTTTCCATTTGCACTCATAGGCGTCGTTGCTTTATTCATGAAGGGCAATGGCTACACTTTTAAAGATATTGGTTGGTTCTTGAAAGGCGGTGGCATGTTCGGTGGGCATGCGCCACCTTCAGACTTTTACAATGCGGGTGAGAAAACCTGGTTCTGGCTTGCTATTTTTGGTGGCATTGTGATCACCATCTCAGGCTATATCCTCGATTTTCCAATCTTTGGTCAAACCCGTGAAGTCATGGAAGTAGCGCACATTGCACATGCGGTTTCTGCTGTAGGTCTATTGATTGCTTCTTTTGGCCATATCTATATCGGTACTGCGGGTATGGAAGGCTCAATTCAGTCCATGACTAAAGGTTATGTTGATGAGAACTGGGCCAAAGAACACCATTCCATTTGGTACGACGAAATGAAGGC
>CAZEWM010000041.1:0-8397 GCA_964516045.1 uncultured Gammaproteobacteria bacterium | reverse complement strand
AAACCAAGAAAAACATGTGTTTTCAGTGACATAGATATCTCCCAAAGGGGGTGGCTGTAATAAGGATCGCTTTCCGGTAGAGTGGCGCGACTTAACGTATTAAGCGCTCTTTTTTGAGCAAAAAGAACACAAATTTTTCCGGACAATTCCGGCATGGAGCAAACGCATGGCTGATTACGCACTCGCCCCATCAATCCTATCTGCAGACTTTGCCAAACTCGGTGAAGAATGTGACAACGTGTTGGCATCAGGTTGCGACATCATTCACTTTGACGTGATGGACAACCACTACGTACCTAACCTGACCATCGGTCCTTTGGTGTGTGATGCATTGCGCAAGCACGGCATCACCGCACCGATTGATGTGCATCTTATGGTGAGCCCAGTCGACCGTATCGTGGGTGACTTCGCGCAAGCGGGTGCAACCTACATCACCTTCCACCCAGAAGCGTCTGATCACATCGACCGCACCTTGCAGTTAATCGAAAGCGAAGGCTGTAAAGCTGGCTTGGTATTCAACCCAGCCACGCCATTGTCGTACCTTGATTACGTGATCGATAAGATCGACATGATTCTATTGATGTCAGTTAACCCAGGTTTTGGTGGTCAAAGCTTCATTCCCTCAGCACTCGATAAGCTGAAAGAAGCGCGCAAGATCATCGATGCCTCAGGTCGTGATATCCGTTTGGAAATCGACGGCGGCGTAAAAGCTGACAATATCGCCGCGATTGCAGCGGCGGGTGCCGATACCTTCGTGTCAGGTTCTGGCATCTTCGGTGGTCGTAACGAGTCCGATGCGAATAAGTACGACAGCATCGTGAAGCAATTCCGCGCGGAGCTGGCGAACGCTTAACCGACGAAAAAGCGGGAAAATCGAAAGGCGAGTCGGGTAGACTCGCCTTTTTTATTGACCACCCCACAGAGAATTCCATGGCCGTACGCAAACCGAAAATGATCCTGATTGATGTGGATGGCACCTTAGTCGATAGCGTGCCCGATCTGGCGTATTGCGTCGATGAAATGATGAAAGCACTCGGCCGCGAGCCACACGGTGAAACAAAGGTACGTGATTGGGTGGGTAACGGTGTCGAACGTCTGACAAGACGCGCCTTAATTGGCCAACTTGATGGCGAGCCAAGCGATGAAGATTTCGCCAAAGGCTATCCGATCTTTCTTGATCTTTATAAAGATAACACCTCAAAGCGTTCGTGCTTGTATCCGGGGGTGCGCGAAGGGTTGGATTACATGAAATCGCAGGGCTACTTGCTCGGCTGTGTGACCAATAAAGATGCGCAATTCACCATCCCCTTGCTCAAAGGCTTAGGTATCTATGACGAATTTGGCATAGTGGTGTCGGGTGATACCTTGCCGGTGAAAAAGCCCGATCCACAGCCCTTGCTGCATGCGGCGGCCCATTTTGGCGTGGGTGCTGAGGACTCGTTGATGCTCGGCGACTCAAAGAGCGATGTCACTGCCGCGCGCAATGCCGGCTTTCAAATCGTGTGTATGAGCTATGGCTACAACCACGGTGAAGATATCCGCAATTACCATCCCGATGCAGTGATCGACTCGATGGTTGAGTTAAAAGATCTGCTCTAGCTGTAAGAATTTTCGCACTGCAAAAACACGTGCGTACCGTAGAAAAGCTAAGAAATTGGGCATATACTGTCCTTTCTTACTAAAGGAATAGAACATAACGACAGGACGTTCACACATGCAGCCCAACTCCCTCTATCAAACCCTTTCAGTCGGCACGCGTTGCTTAGCGCTGGTGTTATGTCTGTGGTTGCCGAGTGTTTTTGCAGCCGAAAAACCGCTGAATGTGCTATTGCTTTCGCCATCCACAAATCCGTGGAACGAACAAACCACCGACGGCGTGTTAGCCCATTTTATCCACGAGGGTCATCGTGTTGTTGTGCACCGTGAGGTGGTGAACCCGTCTGCTAAGCGCGGCGTACCGGCGATCAGTGTTGAGCAACTGAATGTGCGTTATGCCAATGCCAACATTGATTATGTGATTGCCACCTCGAAAACCGAAGGCATGCTGCCGTATCTTAAAAAAGCCGGTAATAACTTGCTGCCCAATGCCATCAAGATTTATGAGGCGAGCGCGGGCAGAAACTTTAAAGCCACACCATCTATTGATGCGCCAAACACCCTCCTTGTCGAGCACCCGGTGTTTATTGATAAAGCGCTCGAGCAAGCCCTGCAGCTGCATCAACCCAAACAGCTCTATCTGTTCGCAGCCCCGAATGGCACAACTTATTTCCCTAAAAGGCTGCTAGCAGCCGTCGAGTCACTCAAACAACAAGGCAAGCTCACCGCTCAGGTGACGTACATGCCCTTGATGAGCACGCAGGGGTATATCGATTATCTCCGCGCGCGATCCGCCAAAGACGGTATGGTGTTTTTCACCGCCGAATTTAAAGATGCCAACGGCCCGGTCATCCCTGCTGCAATGATTAATGCCATTGCAGCCGGCATCGATATGCCGGTGGTCCCGTACTTTGGTTCGATGCTGAATGGTAACGGCGCCTTGGGTGGCTATCTGCAGCAACCGTTCATCTATGGCGAGCTGTTGGCCGATGTGGTGTTAGAGCATCAACAGGGTCGCTTATTTGATTACCAAGCCTATCTCGCGAAAAAATCTAAGGAAGAACGCGCCAGCTATGCAGATATTCCGATGCATGAATCGGTGTTTGATGACAAGCAACTGCATCGTCTCGATATTGCACACCGCAATTTACCGAAAGGCTCACGGGTTATTAATCAACAGCACCTGAGTTTTGCACCCGGTAACTATCTCGCCGAATTGGTACTGGCCTTCGCCATCTTCTTAATGGGATGGGTTTTCTTGTTGCTATGGATGGTGCGTCGCCGTACGCATAAGTTAAACGCCGTAGAAGCCAAGCTCTCGCAAGCCAATCAACAGCTCAGCTTATCGCTGAAGCGCACACTGAAAATCCAAGAGAATCTTGAAGAAGCCGGCATGGGTCTGATTATCCTATCGCTGGATAGCGGTAAGATCCTCGATGCCAATCAGCAGTGGTGTAACCTGCTTGGCTATACTTTAGATGAGCTAAAACAACGCACGCTCTGCGATATTGATCCAAGCATCCAACACGACCAACTCAATCGAGTGTTAAGTGGTATTCGCCGTGATGGCAAACGTCATGTGCAAAGTCGTCAGAAATCTAAAGATGGCCGCATGATCGATGTCAGTATTTCGTTAGTTACAGTAGAGGCAACAGAAACGTTTCCTGCGCACATTGTTAGCTTTGTGACAGATATCACTGAGCGCATTGCTAGGGAAAAGGAGATCAGTCAATCGCGTAAAGTGTTAAAGCAGCAGGCAGAAAATTTCACCCGTTACCTTGACTCGGCACCCATAGCGGTAGCGCTTGTCGAGGGTGATCAGCATAGCCGCTACTTTACGTATGTTAATGATGAGCTCCTGCGCGTTTTAGGTTACACGCGTGCAGAAATGCTCGATAAAAATGGTGCTGAGGGGCTGTATGTCAGTGATGAAGATCGTCAGACATTCAATACAGCAGTGCAAGACTCATTAGCACCGAACTCGCCACCGCTAGCCATCGAACTTCCACTGTATTGTAAAGATAAGACGGTTAGACGCTTCATGTTGGCAGGCCGCTACAACGTGATGCCAAACGGCAGGCTGCAGGGCAGTTTGTTTATGCTTGATATCGAACAACAAAAAAAGTTCGAGGACGCGCTTGTCGAAGCAAAAGACCAAGCAGAAAAAGCCACCCAGGCGAAGAGTACTTTCTTGGCGAATATGTCACACGAAATCCGCACGCCAATGAATGCAATCTTAAGTATGTCGGAGTTACTCCTTGAGATTACCTCGGATGATGAAGAACGCGAAATGGCACAGTTAATTGACAAGGGTGCAAAAGAGCTCTTGAACATTCTTAATCAAGTGCTTGATCTTTCTCGGATTGATGCAGGAGTTTATCAGCTTGATTTGCAACCCATTAATGCGGCGATATTGCTAGAGGATGTGGCCCAACACTTTGCTCAGCTGGCAAACCAAAAAGATCTGGAATATGTGGTTGATGTATCGATTGAAACATCACCACGTTTGGCTGACTCGCAATTGATTCGTCAGGTGATAAGTAATTTGATTGCCAATGCGATTAAGTTTACCGAGGAAGGTAGTGTGCTTATCCGCGCCAACATGAGAGCATCCAATGACACAACAGATGTCCTCGAAATTGATGTGATTGATACCGGCATAGGCATGTCTGAGGACCAGCAAAAGGTGGTTTTTGATCGTTTTCAGCAAGCCGAAGAATCGACAACACGTCGATTTGGCGGTACGGGTTTGGGCTTAACAATTACGCGTGAATTAGTGCTACTGATGGGGGGTGACATAACTTTATCTAGCGCCTTAGGTGAAGGTTCACGTTTCCGTGTGACGTTGCCATTGCGACATGTGGTCGACGAAACAGTCACTACTCACGCATTGCCAGAAAAAGGCATCCTTAAGGGCAAGGTGCTGGTGGTGGACGATGTTGAAAGTAATCGTATGTCGCTAGAAAGATTACTGTTGTTACTTGGGTTACACAGTGTCTCTGTATCTAATGCATCCGCTGCGGTAACAGCCTTAGCAAAGCAATCGTTTAGTGCCGTGATAACCGACTTACACATGCCTAATGCGTCAGGTTTGGAATTGTTAGAAATGCTACGCAGTGGCATTCATCCGAATATCAACAAACACATTCCCGTGGTCTTTTTAACCGCTGATGTGCTCTCAACAGAGAAGTCTCGGGCCGAAGCACTCGGTATATCGGGCTGGTTAAGTAAGCCGGTTAACAAACAGCACGTTGAGCAGGTGTTGTCACGTATTTTGCAAGATGGTGTGTCAGATGATGTTGAGCCAATCATTATCTCGAGTGACAAAAAAGACGAATCCACGCTATTAGCCTGGGATCGTGCTGATATGGCGGAGCGAATGCTTGATGACGATGTATTCTTAATGAATATTTGTGATTTGTTCCTAAAAAACGTGCCGCAATGGCAGTCTAATATTCAAGTGGCTTACTCAAACCGAGATGCTGAGGAAGGCGCAATACAAGCCCATGCGTTAAAGGGTGCTGCAGCCAATGCCTCCGCACAGCAATTACATGCAGTCGCTAAGTCTCTCGAAAGCGCTTTCCGTGCGCCTAACTGGGAGCGTGTTGAACGCTACCTTAAACAGTTGCCAGAGGTGATAAGGGCGACTGAAGAAGCTATGCGAGCGCATCAATAAAGCTAACAATCGTAAGGAAGCGATATGACCAATAACACCTTTTCACGCTTAGAGTGGCTCATTCCTCTGATGATAACCTTAGGGGCTATTTTTATGGCCTATGGGCATTATGAGGAAGAGCAATCACAAGTGGCGGAAAGAGATGAGCGCTTAGCTCAATCCGTCAAAATGAAAATGGACTTAGCAATTCAGAGTCGTATTGCGGTTGTTGATGCGACTGCTGATGCGATTGCTTTGTCAAAGAACCTAACCCGACAAGACTTTGCCAAATTAACCATACGGTTGTTACCGCGGTCCCCTGATTTGTATGCGATTCAATGGATCCCTGAACTCACATACGATCAGTTATTACCTTACCGTGAGGAAGCGCATCGCGATCATTTCTTTGGCTTTAGCTTTAAGCAGTTGGATTTAAAGAGCTTTGAGTTATTACCTGTCACGCCTAATGATGGAAGAGTCTATGCGCCTATTGTTTACACAGAGCCGCGCCATCTCACTGTGACGGCAATGGGTTTTGATTTAATGAGTAGCCCGGCCCGCAAGCGACTACTCGATTTAGCAAAGGCTTCGGATGAGACGGTGATTTCTGAACCGATACGCTTGGTGGAAGAAACTCAAGATAGAGCCTCGTTTTTGTTAACTCGATACGTCAACCATGGGGACTATAAAGGCTGGGTAATGGGTGTTTGGCGTGTGCCTGAGTTTATGGATGATGCGTTATTTGATCTGAATATTGCTAAAAGTGAATTAATTTTAAAAGACGTGACAGATGCTGAGCCGGTCAATCTTTATCCCTTCTTTAAGCAAGATGTAGCACTGCATGATCATGCCTATATTCAACTTTCGGCCCCTGTGGCTAATCGCTTATGGCATATGCTATTGGGTAAACATCTTCAAGATAGATTCTTTTTTGAAGCGTTGGCGGTTGCGCTAGGCGGTATTGGGCTTGCGATTGCCCTTGGTTACGCCTTGCGAAACATGCGGCTACACAATAACGAAATAGAGAAGGGGGAAATGCTGTCTTTGAAACTGCAAAACGCAGCCGAGCTGAAGGAGCAGTTAGAGATATTTAAGCGTTATTTAGATATATCGCCGATCCCTGTTGTGACAATTGAAGGGAATAAACAGTATGGTCAATGTGTGTATGCCAATGATGAGGCACTTCGTTGTTTAGGTTACACCAGTAGTGAATTGATAGGTTCGCGTACAACCGACTGGATATTTGTAAGCGAGGAAGACCGAAATCGTTACATGAAAGCTGCTGTGAAATCAGTAAAAACGGGTGTGCCCATGTGTTTAGAAACGCCTCTTTCCCTTGGGCATAACCAAGTTGGCCTCTTTGAGGTACACGGCCGTTTTGTGATGGATGGAGATCAACTTAAAGGGACTTTATTCTTATTGGATATTGCAGAACGTAAGCGATTTCAAGAGACGCAGGAAGCGCTTTTAGAATCAGAGCGGAAATTGGCGCAAAGTCGCAAGCTGCAGGCGATGGGTAATTTACTTGGCGGCATGTCGCATTCGCTGAATAATCAATTACAGCCAATATTGGTATTGTTGAGCTTACTTAAGTTGCGAACCAATGAAGACGTAAAAGTGGCTGAGTATGTATCTAAGATGGAATCCGCTGTAAATTCAGCGATCGATATCTTGCAACGCACCTTGTCTGCGAGTCGCTCGGAGTACGGAAACAACCGTGCGGACATAATGACCGCACTGCCAAATTCGCTACAAATTGCTGCTTTGGGTGTGGGGTCGAATATTAAATTCGATACGTCAGAGATTGCCCCTCTGCAGGGCCAGATATTGCTTGATCAAGTTGATCTTGATGTCATTCTCCTTAACTTGATCAACAATGCGAAAGATGCCATTGGCGTTGCTCAGGGAAAAATAAAAGTTAGTTCACGGTTATGTGAACCGGATGTCACACGCGTTAAAACTCAAGCGCTATTGAGTCAACCCTGGGTTTGTATTTGTGTGCAAGATGACGGTGAAGGTATGTCGGCTGAGCAGCTTGAACGTATACTTGATCCCTTCTTTACAACGAAGCCTGTGGGTCAGGGTACCGGTTTGGGGATGAGTGAGACGCAAGGTTTGGTCTTACGTGCTGGCGGCTACATTGAGATTATTTCAAGTGAAGGCGAGGGTGCGAGCATTTGTCTTCACTTGCCAATTTTTGAAACGGACAATAAATAAAATGGCCAAGTTATTGCTTATCGAAGATGACGAACTTGTTCGTTATGCCTTGAGGGAGTTGCTGCTAACAGCAGGGCATGAGGTTATGACGCGTGAGAACGGCTCAAAGCTCATTGAGTTCCTTAAAGGTAACCCTGTTGATCTTGTTATTACCGATATTGTGATGCCAAAAGTTGATGGCATGGAAGTGCTCACCATGTTGCGTAAACAATATCCGGCATTACCTGTGATTGCGTTATCGGGTGGTGGCCGTATTTCCGGATCGGATTACTTAGAAATGGCAAAAGTGATTGGAGCCAAACGTACCATTGCTAAGCCAGTGCAACCTGATGTGCTGTTAGGCGCTATCGCTGAGTTAACGGTTTAATTGCTCCGCAGAGCGCGGTCGTTCATATTGGACCACGCATTATAAATATCGTCTGACCAGTAGCTCTGTAGCCACGCGATAATCGCTAAGCTTTCAGGTATTGAAAGTGTCCCCTGCCATGCGGGCATATTGCCTTGACCATATTGAATGGTACGTAGCAGATTAGGTAGCGGGTGATGCCACATATGCGCTGAACCATTGAGTGGAGGCGGTGGAAAGCGACCGTCAGCTTGGCGTTCGGTCCAGTTTATAGCGCCTTCAGCTTGCGCGCCATGACAGCTAGCACAATGCTTTTCGTAGAGTGGTTTACCCAGCTCGGCATGCTCGGGCTGATACCAACGTGCCTCGACTAGGCTGCTAATGAAGAGAAGTTCAAGCACCCAGACGCGTTTAGGCATGATTTATCTGCCGTAGTAGTCAATCGGCGGGTATGAAGGCATGAATTGCGGCGCGTTGGGCACAGGGTATTGAGGATAAGCATTCGGCGCATACGGTTGTTGGTACGGATTAGGTGCGTATTGATACTGATAGGGATAAGGCGCTGATTGCTGGTAGTTGTTGC
>CAZEWM010000040.1:0-8840 GCA_964516045.1 uncultured Gammaproteobacteria bacterium | reverse complement strand
ATTGGTTCGAGGACGAGCGTGAGGTTTACCTCATGGAAGACCAGATCGAAGAAGATGAGCCGCTTCACTATGCCTACTCGCCGATGACCTTAGAAGAAGGCGTGAAGGCTAACGAAGGGAAGTTTGGTAAAAATCTCGTGATGTTTGATTTTGTCGGTCGCGTGGTTGAAAGCATCGAGATGGATGATAGTGACGATGCTGATGAAGAGGGCGATGATTGATTCTTCGCTCCATAGACGTATAAAAAGCCACCCTCGCGGTGGCTTTTTTGTTTTTTAGTGGCTTATTGAGTTATCTCATGGTGACTTGAGTGATTTAGGCGTAATTTACTCTCATCGTTCCCCTTGCGATTTGGATGCCGCTAATGGAATCTTCACAAACAGTTTCTTCGATTCCCGATATCGTCATTGTTGGCGGTGGTGCGGGCGGTCTTGAGCTCGCGACAAAGCTTGGAAATAAGCTAGGTAAAAAGGGGCGCGCACGTATCACCCTGATCGATTCTACTCGGACGCATATTTGGAAGCCCTTGCTGCATCAGGTGGCTTCAGGTGCTTCCGATCCAGCGGATCATGCCTTGGAGTATTTGGCGCAGGCGAGTTGGCATGGGTTTCAGTTCCGCCTAGGCACGATGGATGGTCTGGATCGTGTGGCAAAGAAAATTCATTTAGCGCCGGTTTATAACGAATCGGGTGAAATGATCATCCCTGAACGTGAGTTTCCCTATGACACGCTGGTGTTATCGGTGGGTAGCGTAGGTAATGATTTTGGTATCCCAGGTGTCAAAGAGCATTGCTTGTTCTTGGATACAAAAGCGCAGGCAGTGGGATTTCAGAAAAAGCTTTTGGAAACATTGATTCGCGTGAATACCCAACAACGTAAGGTCGAGGCAGGTCAGCTTGATGTGGCGATTGTTGGTGGGGGAGCAACAGGTGTTGAGCTAGCAGCGCAGTTGCATCAGGTTACTCGTCAGCTGACCCAGTATGGTTTAGATGTTGTGAATCCTGATTCGGATATTCGCATTAGCGTGATTGATGCGGGCGCCCGCGTGTTACCGATGTTGCCAGAACATATCTCAGCGCAAGTGACACGCGAGCTAGCTAAGTTGGGTATTGATGTGATCAGCCATGCAAAAGTGACCAAAGTCAGTCCGGCGGGCATCCAAATTAATAACGATAAAGTGATTCCAGCAGCGATTTCTGTGTGGGCAGCGGGGATTAAGGCGCCTGAGTTTTTAAGCACTTTGGGGCTTGAAGTTAATCGCATCAATCAGATCAAGGTGAAAAGGAACTTGCTCAGTGAATCGGATGACAACATTTTTGCGATGGGTGATTGTGCTGCTTTCCCAGTTGATGAAAAGGGTATGTCGGTTCCTCCACGTGCGCAAGCAGCTCACCAGCAGGCAAGCTTTGTTGCGCGAGCGATATGCCGTCGACTTCGCGGTAACCCAGAGATTGGTGAATATGTGTATCGCGATTTCGGCTCACTCATTACTTTAGGTCGATACAGCACGGTGGGTAGCTTGATGAGTGATCTGACCGGTAGCGTTAAGGTCACCGGCTTTTTTGCGCGCTTGGTCTATTTGTCGCTCTATAAAATGCATCAATTTGCCTTGCATGGTCTGATTCGAACAGGCTTACTGACGTTGACGCAGCTACTTCGCCGTACGGTTGATCCATCGATTAAATTGCATTGATCGTTCCGACTCTGCAGCGTTTTGCTGTCGGTGTAAAATACTCCAACTGATTTCCAACTGAGCTTTTCAGCGGCAACTGAGGCCAATGTACATGCAAGAACTGACAATAACGCGCCCTGACGACTGGCATTTGCACCTGCGCGATGGCGATATGTTGAAAGCGGTTTTGCCAGATACGGCACGTCAGTTTTCACGCGCGATTGTGATGCCAAATCTGAAGCCACCGGTACGTACGGTTGATGAGGCGAGTGCTTATCGTGATCGCATTATGGCGGCTTTACCTGATGGTATGAATTTTGAGCCGCTGATGACCTTGTATCTGACGGATAACACGACGCCAGATGAGATCGCTAAGGCGAAAGAGAGTGGGTTTGTAAAAGCGGTTAAGTATTATCCAGCGGGTGCAACGACGAACTCGGACTCAGGTGTCAGCGACATTCTGAAAGTAACCGATGCGCTTGAAGCGATGCAGTCAGTTGGTTTGCCGTTATTGCTACATGGAGAGGTAACGAGCTCAGACATCGATATGTTTGATCGTGAAGCTGTGTTTATCGACTCGATCCTGAAGCCACTGATCGATAAGATGCCATCGTTATGTATTGTGCTAGAACATATCACGACCAAGCAGGCGGCTGAGTTTGTGACCAATGCACCAGAGCATATTGGTGCCACATTGACGCCACAGCATTTGCTCTATAACCGTAATGCGATGTTCCAGGGTGGCATTCGTCCGCATTACTACTGTTTACCGATTCTTAAGCGCGAAAATCATCGTGAAGCCTTAGTTGCCGCAGCCACTAGCGGTAACAAAAAGTTTTTCTTAGGTACCGATAGCGCACCTCATGTCACCGGCGCTAAAGAGGCGTCTTGTGGATGTGCAGGTATTTATTCAGCCCATGCGGCAATTGAGTTTTATGCAGAAGCGTTTGAGAAGGCCAATGCGCTGGATAAACTAGAAGCCTTTGCCAGTCATTTTGGCCCGGACTTTTATGGTCTGCCTCGCAATACCGAGAAGATTACCTTGGTTAAAGAAGAACACATAGTGCCCGCAACTCACCCTGCGGGCGTAACGCCGTTGCGCGCTAATGAAACATTAAGTTGGAAGATGCGTTAAGCATTCTTCGGTATATCGACTGCGTACATCAATAAGGTGTCGAGATCGATGACATCAAGTGCTTTTTTGTGTGTAGCGGCTAATACGACTTTGGGTGCACGACCTTCTTGGTGAGCTTCTTTCCATCGTGCTGCGCACAAGCACCAATGATCACCCGGTTTTAATCCTGGAAAACCTAGTGCGGGGCGGGGCGTAAGTAAATCATTCCCTTGGTCTAGGGTGTATTGCAGAAAAGCATTATCAACAACAGCACACACCGTGTGTTGCCCACGGTCATCTGATTCGGTTTGACAATAACCATTTCGAAAAAAACCGGTGAGAGGGGATTCACTACAGACTTGCAGTGGCTGATCTAAAACATTCAGAGCTAACATGTTGATGTGCCTGTTTCTAAAAACACTTAAATAGTAATCAGGATGCGCGCATAAAAAAACCGAGCATTTTTGCTCGGTTTCTAAGTCCTTTGGTGTTTTGTTCAGCTTTTACGATACGCTTCAAAGTTTGAAACGTTATCTTGCTGCCAAGCTTTTTTTATAGATTGTTGTTTTCTCTTATTTTCTTCAAAAATCTTAGTCAGCTTATTGGCAAAGTCATCTGAACGAGCTAGCACCACCAACTTGTTCGTTTCGAGATGTCCCATCTGTCATATCCTGTAGAGAGTATTTTTGTTTTAACGCTGGATACAACTTTTAGCGCAAGGAAGGTTATTCTAAGTAATTGTTTATAGCTGTAAACCTATTGATTTATAAAACTTTTTTATACACATTATAATAATGCTATGCAAAACAGTATGTTAGTAAAACATGGTGTATAAAATTCTTATTAAATCAATAATTTAGTATGTTTCGGCGCACGCAAAACGGATTAAATTTTTATTTAAAGCTATTTCACTCAAAACCGATAGAACCCGAAATTTATCCTCGTGCTGCCACATTGGTAGCTCATAACTGTGCTCTTAACTAGGATTTTATTATGAAAGGAATCATCTTTACCGAACTTGTTGAAATGGTTGAAGCGACATTCTCGCCCGAATTGATGGATGAGCTAATGGAAGAGGCGGATTTACCTTCAAAAGGTATTTATACCTCAGTTGGTACCTATGACCATACCGAGATTTTGACGTTAGTAACCTTGCTCAGTGAGAAGGTCAATGTGCCTGTGGTTGATCTGGTTAAAGCTTTTGGTCAACACTTAGCCGGTCGCTTTGTTATCCAATACCCTATGTTCTTTGAAAGGGTTGATGGTTTGTTCGGCTTTTTAGAAACCGTTGATAATCATGTTCATATCGAGGTTAAAAAGTTATACCCAGATGCTGAGTTGCCTAACTTTGAAACTGAGCGTGTTATGCCCGATACCTTAAAGATGACCTATCGATCAAGCAGGCCATTTAATGATGTTGCCGAGGGTTTGATTAAGGGCTGCAGTGAGCACTTTGGCGAGAAGATTGATTTGTCGCGTAAAGATGCCATCGTGGATGATTTTTTTATCTCAGAGTTCTTGATAAAGCGTGTTGCTTAATTTATGGATGAATCTGTCTTACAAACACGCCTAAGAGAAGAGAAGGCTGCTAGAAAGCAGTCTGAAGAGCTCTCTGAAAGACGTCTTGCCCGTGAAAGAGCAGCTCGTAAGCAAGCAGAATCATTGCTTGAAAACAAAAGCCGCGATCTTTACGAGGCAAATCTAAAACTTCGTCAAGAGTTTGAGCAAAAAGATAGAGTGATTCGAGATCTTGCTGCGTTGGCATCGTCTATTCGCAAAAACCTTGGGCTTGAAGGTGTTGAGGAGTCATCAGATAACCCGGTCTTTTGGATTGAGACTATTCAAGCACTGATAAAAGAAAAGCAACGTTTTGAGCAAGAGCTAAAGGCAGCGATTGAAGAAGCCAACCAAGCCAATCGTGCTAAGTCAGACTTTTTGGCAAATATGAGTCATGAGATTCGAACACCGATGAATGCCATCATTGGTATGTCACATCTGGCATTAAAAACAGAGCTTACCGATCAGCAACGTAACTATGTCTCTAAAGTGAATCGCTCAGGTGAAGCGTTGCTTGCTTTGCTTAATGACATATTAGATTTGTCAAAAATAGAAGCGGGTAAGTTAGAACTAGAAGTCAGTGACTTTGCACTTTCCCGAGTATTTGAAGATGTATACAACATCCTGAATTACCGTGCCGATGAAAAGGGTCTGAAGTTCTTTGTGCGGGTGGCAGATGATGTGCCTAAGTGCCTCCGTGGTGATCCGCTTCGCTTTAGCCAAATTTTGATTAATTTGGCGAGCAATGCGATTAAGTTTACTTCTGAAGGTGAAGTGGCTATTGATGCCTCACTCAAAAGCTTAAATAAAAATGGCTGTCGTTTACGGGTATCGGTCAGTGATACGGGTATCGGCATGAGTGAAGAACAGCAGGCGCGTTTATTTAGCGCCTATTCGCAAGCGGATTCATCAACCACGCGTCAATATGGCGGCACAGGTTTGGGTCTAATGATCACAAAGCGCTTTGCTGAGTTGATGGATGGTGATGTCACGATAAAAAGCCAGGCCGGAAAAGGCAGTGTGTTCTCGGTTGAGCTAGATTTTCAAGAGGCGCAATCCGATGTTTCTTTACAATCCATTGATAAGGAAAGTTATACAGCGAATGCCGCGCATCTTGCTGGCGCGAATATTCTGTTGGTTGAGGACAATGAGTTTAACCAAGAGGTCGCTGTCGAATTGCTAAAGCAATGTGGTATCAATGTGGATGTGGCTGAAAATGGTGAAGAAGCTGTTATCGCGGTTAAGAAAAAGACCTACGACGGTGTTTTGATGGACTGCCAGATGCCGGTCATGGATGGTTATACAGCGACCACGATGATTCGCAGAAGGCTCTCAAGTGATCAACTCCCTATCTTGGCACTGACAGCTAATGTCACCCGAGCGGATATCCAACATGCGATGGATGTGGGGATGGATGGCTTTATTGCGAAGCCTATCGAGGCGAGTCAATTTATCGCTACGATGGCGAAATGGATTACACCTCGAGTACCAATGGCTGTTACATCGACGCTAGTGGAACAAAAGGAAGAGGTTGATGAAGTGTTGATGCACACCCTGGCGTCTTTTACTTATATTGATACCCATGATGGCCTTAATCGCATCGGTGGATCTTTGCCGATATACGCAAAACTACTGAAGCGCTTTGCGACAAATCAAACCGAGGCGGTTGATCACGCTGTGTTGGCATTGGCTGAAGCGCGGCATGATGATGCGATACGTTTTATTCATACACTGAAAAGTAGTGCGGGGTCGATTGGTGCTATTGGATTGTTTAAGTTGGCAAAGGCCTCAGAAGCTGCGATGCGTTCAGGCAATCTCGGTTCAGTTATGCACGCTGAAGAAATGAAGCATTTATTAAAAGCAGTACTAAATGAAATTAGTCAGGTGTCGATAATTGCGAAGCAAAATGCTGCAGGAGACCAAAAGGAGCTTTTGGTGAAGTTGCGAGAGCAGCTCAAGCATTTTGATACCGCTGCTGAAGACACAATTGAAATGCTATTGGCATCCTCGTTAAGTGAAATTCAGCGATCCTCGCTTGAGGATGTGGGTCGATGTATCGAGCAGTATGATTTTGATCAGGCACAATCACTGTGCCAACACATGGAAGGTTTTCAATAAATGGTTGAGTCACAAGTCTTTAAAATCCTTGCGATCGATGATTCCCCTGAAATTATTTCAGTGATTCGTTCTGCGGTAAGTACCGACTACACGCTATTAGCGGCCACTAGTGGCGCTAAAGGGCTTGAAATTGCTCGGTCGCAAGCTGTCGATATGATTTTGCTGGATGTGATGATGCCAGAGATGGATGGCTTTGAAGTTTTGGCGGCTTTAAAACAGGACGCTGCACTGCAGGATATCCCGGTTATTTTTGTTACAGGTAAAAACTCTACCAGTGATGAAGTGCAAGGGCTTCAGATGGGTGCAGTTGATTTTGTAGCCAAACCAATTGAACCAACCATTCTTATAGCGCGAGTCAATACGCAAGTCCGTTTGGTAAAGGCTAATCGCCAACTTGAAACCTTAAATAAGGAACTTGAGGAAGAGCGGGAGGCGATGTTGAAATTTATCGCACTGACGCAAAAGAATGCGCGACTCGCTGATGAGATGACACAGCAGCTTTCACGCTAAACTGGGACTATGGCAAACGTAGATCAAAAAACGATTCTTATCATTGATGACTCGCCTGAGGTCATCACCATACTCCGGGATATATTGAAAGCAGATTACCGGGTACTGGCGGCGACCGCAGGTGATCAAGGCATCGTTGTTGCACTAAGAGAAATTCCGGATTTGATTTTGCTTGATTTGGTGATGCCAGATACGAGCGGTTTTAATGTGCATAAAAAACTTCTTGAGCATGCGGCAACTAAAGAGATTCCTGTAATTTTCGTCACGTCGCGTAATAGTCCAGAAGATGAAGCATTGGGTTTTGAGATGGGTTGTGTGGATTACATTGCGAAGCCAGTTGTGCCAGAAACTGTTCGAACTCGTGTCGCAAATCAAATTCGTCTCGCAGATCAGAAATTACATTTCCGTGAGCTGTTGGCTACTCGTCAAGATGAGCTTGATGAGACGGAGACCGCAGCGATCCAGATGTTGTCAATGGCAGGTCACTACAAAGATGAATCTACAGCTTCGCATATGCAACGTATGGCGGCTTACTCTGCCGCCTTGGCGGAAGGTTTAGGTTGGCCTCCGGGTGCTGTGCGCTTACTGAAAAAGGCAGCGCCCTTACATGATGTGGGCAAGATTGGGATACCGGATGAGATTTTGCTGTCACAAAATAAATTGACTGATGAGCAGTGGGTTGTGATGCGTTCTCATACGGTGATTGGTGAAAGTATTTTGACGCGTAGTGAAGCACCATTATTTGTTTTAGCGGCTGAGGTGGCTGTTGCGCATCACGAGCGATGGGATGGTGAAGGCTATCCTCATAGATTGAAAGGTGACGAAATCCCAGAGGCAGGTCGTATTGTCGCTATCGCCGATACCTTTGATGCATTAACGACTGTGCGTCCGTATAAAGAAGCTTGGTCTTTAGATGAGGCTTTTAACTTTTTGACAGAAAATGCAGGTTCTCATTTTGATCCTGCTATGGTTGATGTGTTTATTGAGATTCGTGAAAAAATTGAATCTATCAAAGTGTATTGGGATTCATTAGATGATGGTAGTCAGTTAACCGTTTCATGGATATAGTGATCAGCGATTTTCTTTAGCTGATTTTTTATGCGCTATGAACCACCAGCTCATCATGGGTTGGATGTTATATATCTCGATTCCCATTACCTGGCGGTGAATAAACCGGCGGGGCTTTTGTCTGTGCCGGGTCGTGGCCCTGATAAGGCTGACTGTATGGCTTCTCGTGTCAGTCTTGAATATCCCGAGGCGTTGATTGTGCATCGTCTGGATATGTCAACATCGGGCGTTTTGCTGATGGCTCGATCATTAGAAGCTCAAGCTGCGATGGGGAAGCGATTTGAATATCGTGAGGTTGAGAAAACGTACATTGCCCGAGTTGCAGGTGAATGCCCTCTTACTGGTGATATCGATCTGCCGCTGATTACTGACTGGCCGAATCGCCCACGTCAAATTGTGGACCATGAGTTGGGTAAGTCTGCTTTTACCCAGTATGAGCGCCTCGATTATTCCGAGCGGAATGATGTGAGTCGCGTCTCCTTACATCCTAAAACAGGTCGCAGTCATCAGTTAAGAGTCCACATGGCCTCTATCGGTCATCCTATTTTGGGTGATGAGCTGTACGCACCTGATGAATGGGTTGATGGACAGCAGCGACTTTATCTTCATGCTCAGTCATTACGATTTGAGCATCCTTTCACAGATGAATGGCTGATAGTCGAGTCTTTGTCGCCGTTTTAACTCGATTGGTGGTTGAGTCCGTAAGCCTGCCTGCTTGATAATGATGCCGTAATCAATATGACTCAGGAGTCATTGTGAAGTTATCGGTCGAACAGTTTCGCCAGTGGGAACATAAAAAGG
>CAZEWM010000039.1:0-8851 GCA_964516045.1 uncultured Gammaproteobacteria bacterium | reverse complement strand
GCCCAGAAATGCGGTGGCGTCCAAGTGAAGATAATCAAGAACAACAGCAAAGCACCTGGATCAACACTGCCAGTAACGGCCGTCCAACCCAATAACGGTGGCGCAGCACCGGCAGCTCCACCAATCACGATGTTCTGTGGTGTCGCACGCTTGAGATACATGGTGTAAATAACCGCATAACCAATCAGTGAGAAAAAGGTTAAGGCAGCCGTGAGTACATTCACCCACATGATGAGAATCGCCATTGAGATAGCACCAATTGCCAAGGCAAAGATCAGTGCATCACGCGACTTCATCGCGCCCTGTGGTATCGGGCGATTGTGCGTACGCCCCATGATGGCATCAATCTTTTGATCAACCACATGATTGATTGCTGCAGCTGAGCCTGAAGCCAACCCGATACCCAAGGTACCGAAGATAACTGCATCAATTGGTGGCAAGCCAGGCACCGCCAACAACATACCAACGACGGCTGTGAAAACGATGAGCGCAACAACCTTAGGTTTACATAGCTCAAGATAATCGCGCCAGCAGACGCGTTTTGATTCGTTTAGTACTGACGTCGCCATAACACGTAGTTCACATAAATAACGGAAAGAAGAAGCAATGCCGCAACCAAGTTATGCAACACCGCAACAGTGAGTGGCAAATGGAACACAACATTGCTGATGCCCAATGCAACTTGGGTGAACAACAACACTAACATCACCTTAGAGGCTGAAGCCAACATACCACCTTGTTTAATCATCGCTACCGCTAAGCCTAGTAGATAGACGAAGGTAATCAATGCACCAATGCGATGGGTTAGATGAATCGCCGTTCGAGCTGGGTGCTCTAACACACCAAACTCATAATTCACGCCAATACCGCGCCACATCACAAAGGCTTCTGAGAAATCAGTTTCTGGCATCCAGACACCATGACAGGTCGGGAAGTCAGTACATGCTAGCGCTGCATAGTTTGTACTCGTCCAACCACCCAGGGCTATCTGCATGATCAAAATAATCAAACCGAGCATTGCCCACGGTTTAAATGAAGGCTTAACAATTGTTGATCGCCGATCAGTAGCGATAAGCAGTAACAAGAACAATAAAGAGAGCGTTGTAAAACCGCCTAGCAAATGCCCCATTACCACAAGCGGTTTCAGCAACAGGGTTACTGTCCACATACCTAAAGCGGCTTGGAACATCACCACGCCCAACAATAAGGTTGGGAGCAACACAGGTTGATCTGGATCGCTTGCACGACGGCGCCAAGACCAAATAGTGATGGTCAAAATCAACAATCCCAACGTACCGGCAATGTAACGATGGATCATCTCGAGCCAACCCTTATGCGGCTCGAGTGGTCGCTGCTCTAAATAATGTTTCTCATCAACCGCTTCTTCAGCATGTGGCACGATCCACTCACCGTAACAACCTGGCCAATCTGGACAACCTAAACCAGCATCCGCAAGACGCGTCCAAGCACCCATGATGATTACACACAGGGTGAATACGATGCTGAACTTGATAAAGGTTGCGTAACGCATGACTTAACCTACCTGAGAGATCTTCAACAGCTTCTGAAGATCTTTGAGCATGCCTCTAAAGTTGACGGATGAATCGTAGTACATCATCAAATTACCCAAAGGATCGATCAGAAAAATTTGTTCGCCGGCATGATTAAATTTATCGCCCTGAAACGCCGCCTGGTAAGCCTCTGGTAATGCGCCCAGTGCCAATAAATCCTGATGCTCAGCTTTCATCGCCTCAGTTAATGCCCCGCTTGGCTCAAACACCACGCGACGCACGCGCTCGAAATCTTTATTAATCGCAATGCGTAGCTGACGCGTTAGATACAGTTGATCCTGACACTTCTTCTCACAACCCTGAGGCGCGAGCACAACATAGGTCCACCGCCCTTTGAGTGGCTCCGCTTTTTCACCCAAAACATCGTATTGCAAAGGACGTGCTGGAGAGATGAACTGGCCATTATTGGTCGTCGTAGCAACACCATGTTCGCCTACATATTTCCATGCCACATAAGCCGCGCTTGGTGGCAATAAAAAGATTGCTAGCAAGGCCAATAACTGACGCTGTGATTTCGATAGCTTTGTCACGAATCTAACCTCTCTTCGTGATGACGTGACACACGTTTGGTATTCACGCCCAAATAAATGATTAACAAGGCCGTCGCCAAACCAAACCACTGCACGGCATAGCCAACATGTTTCTCTGGCGTTATCTCTTCAACTGGCATCCAATCGAATACTAGCGAGCCCGGCTGACCTTCACTTAATACCAACGAATACGACAGTAAATCGATACCCAAACGCTGCGCGATCTCTGCAACATCCACATACTGCATAACAGTGAGTTGATCGTTTTGCAGCCCTTCTGCCTGATCCATGCGCAAACCAACCGATTCAGGTCGGTCAAGATGACCAATCAGTTCTACCTTTTCGGTAGGCACCGGCAGTGAAGGCAAGGCCAAACGATCACCACCCGCTGAAACCCAGCCGCGATTTACTAAAACACTCTGACCATCAATCGCATTAAAAATCGTGAAGACATGGTAGCCAGTCTGACCATTACGCACGCGGTTATCCAATAGCCACTGGCGTCCTTGGTCAAAATAACCTGTGACTCGAGCAGGACGGAATCGCTGCTGCTGCACATCAACCAATTTGCTGTTTAGCACTAACTCACTAGCTTTACTTTGAGCAATACGATCTTGAATTAGCGTCTGTTTTTCCACGGAGCGTCCAAGCTGCCAATTACCCAGACTGAGTAACAAAATCATCAACAACACGAACACCACGCTTGGGATCAAGCGCGGAATAAATATCCAGTTGTTGAATCGAATTGCCATTAAATACCTGTTTCTATTGCTATACTCGCGCGCACTTTCAATTAGTAACCGCATTAATCATCGGTTAATGCACAACCTTGGAGACCCCTCATGCTTACGAAAATGGCAGTCCTCGTAATTTTTGTCGCCATCGTCATCGCACTTGGCTCAAGCCTGGTTTATCTGGTTAAAGATAAAGGCGGCGACTCAAACCGTATGGTTAAAGCCCTAACCTTCCGTGTTGGCTTATCGCTCAGCCTATTCATCTTATTGATGATCTTGGGTGCAACTGACGTTATTCAGTTACATGGCTTGTACCCGCAGCCACCAGCTCAATAAGCAAAAAAGCGAGGCCGACAACGGCCTCGCTCTTGTTTTTGATTAGCGCGGTACCGCTACGCTAATCGTTTCTTTTTCTTCCTTACAAAACGTAAACGAAGATAAATAATCCCAACCACACCACGTCAACGAAGTGCCAGTACCAAGCGACGGCCTCGAACGCGAAATGATTTTCGTGAGTAAAGTGAGCTTTGTTTGCACGTAACATAATCACGAACAGCATCACCGTACCAATGGTTACGTGGAAACCGTGGAAGCCCGTCAACATAAAGAAGGTTGAACCGTAGATACCAGAACCTAGAGTCAGGTTAAGGTC
Source organism: uncultured Gammaproteobacteria bacterium (assembly GCA_964516045.1). Lineage (GTDB taxonomy): Bacteria > Pseudomonadota > Gammaproteobacteria > Chromatiales > Chromatiaceae > VMDJ01. The sequence continues at coordinate 5,364 of CAZEWM010000039.1, read as the reverse complement.
ACCGTATGCGTGAATGTACTCGTATGCCTGGAAGCCTAAGAAGATCGCACCCAGTGCAACTGTAGCTGCCAACCAAAGTACCGTCTTACTTTTGTCACCCGCTTTCAACGCCCAGTGAGAAATCGTCAGCGTCACACCTGAGGTCAACAACAATAAAGTGTTGATGGCTGGGATACCCCATGCACCCATTGTCTGGAATTCACCGCCGACATTATTAGGACCATTGGTAGGCCAGGTTTCAGTAAAGCCAGACCACAAAGTTAAGTGAGTTGATACGTCTTCACCCAGCAACCATGGCACTGATAAAACTCGAGCGTAGAACAAAGCCCCAAAGAAGGCCGCGAAGAACATGACTTCAGAGAAGATGAACCACATCATGCCTTGACGGAATGAACGATCTACTTGCTCGTTGTACATACCCTTCAAGCTTTCACGCACAGTGGTACCAAACCAGCCGTACATCATGAAGAAGGTCATGGCTAAGCCAAGCAGCATAACCATTGGGCCACTGCCCGTACCGTTGAACCACATTGCTGCACCAACCACACTGGTCGTTAGCGCAACGCTTGCCACGATTGGCCAATGACTGCCATGTGGGACGTAATAACTATCCGCTGAATGTGACATTTTTCCCCCTTATAGTTTTCTTGTCAGATGAACGTTTAAACGATCATCAAAATTAGTTAGCTGCTGTTTTATTTGAGACATCAAACAAGGTGTAAGCCAAGGTCAATGTTTTCACGTCATCAGGCAAGCGTGGATCAACCACGAAGCGCAATGGCATCTCTTTGGACTCACCTGCTGCCAAAGATTGTTTCTCAAAACAAAAGCATTCTGTTTTATTGAAATAACGGCTCGCTTTAGTGGGCGATACGCTAGGCACTGCCTGACCCGTCATTTCGGTATGTGTTGTGTTACTTGCAATAAACTGAGCTGCGGTTAACTGTCCAGGCGTTACCTGCATAGTCGTGACCAATGGCTTAAAGTCCCAAGGCATATCGCTTGCGTTGTTCGCAACGAACTGCACTGTGACTAAACGGTTTTTATCGGGCTGATACTGAGCTGCGATTTCAGACTCGGTAGTCACACCGGTCTTACCGTTTAAGCCAGTTAACTCACAAAAGATGTCATACAAAGGCACAAGCAAATAACCAAAGCCAAACATCATCACAGCCACACTGGCCATTTTGAAGAATGAGCGTTGATTCTTTTTTTCTTGCACGCTTATGCGCCTGCCTTTGAAATCATCATGTAGATACCAAACACAAAGAAGCCAATCGCTACAGCACCGAGCGTTAGCGCCATTCTTACGTTTGATTTACCAACATCTTTTGACATGAGATCTTCCAAGTAAAACGCGCCCTACGAGAGGGCGCATACATCATTACTTAATTACTGGAGCTTCGTTGAAGCTGTGGTAAGGCGGTGGAGATGAAAGTTGCTCAAACTCCAAGCCAGTTGCGCCTTCCCAAACTTGATCAGTCGCTTTCTTGCCGCCTTTGATCGCTTTGTAGATAACAACAACGAACATCAACTGAGAAAGACCGAACACAAAGCCACCGATAGACGAAATCATATTCCAGTCTGCAAATTGAACTGCATAGTCTGGGATACGACGTGGCATACCTGCCAAGCCTAAGAAGTGTTGCGGGAAGAACAAAACGTTTACTGAGATTGTTGAAATCCAGAAGTGCCACTTACCCAAGGTTTCGTCGTACATGTTACCGGTCCACTTAGGAAGCCAATAATACGCTGCTGCCATGATTGAGTAGATCGCACCAGTTACCAAAACGTAGTGGAAGTGAGCTACCACGAAGTAGGTGTCGTGATACTGGAAGTCAGCTGGCGCAATCGCCAACATCAAGCCAGAGAAACCACCAAGGGTAAACATCATGATGAAACCAATCGCAAACAGCATTGGTGTTTCAAATGTCATCGAGCCCTTCCACATGGTTGATACCCAGTTAAAGACTTTTACACCCGTTGGTACCGCAATCATCATGGTCGCGTACATAAAGAACAGTTCACCGACTACCGGCATCCCCACTGTAAACATGTGGTGCGCCCATACGATGAATGACAGGAACGCAATTGATGCTGTTGCATAAACCATTGAGCTGTAGCCAAACAAAGGCTTACGCGCAAAGGTAGGTACGATCGCTGAAACGATACCAAATGCAGGCAGAATCAAGATGTACACCTCTGGGTGACCGAAGAACCAGAAGATGTGCTGATACATCACAGGGTCGCCGCCACCAGCTGCACTAAAGAAGCTAGTCGCTGCGAACTTATCAGTCAGCAACATAGTGACCGCACCCGCTAATACAGGCATGGTCGCAATCAACAAGTAAGCTGTAATCAACCAAGTCCAGACGAACAATGGCATCTTCATCAATGTCATGCCTGGTGCACGCATATTGAGGATAGTTACCACAACGTTGATAGAACCCATGATCGAGCTGATACCCGCCAAGTGAATCGCGAAGATCATGAATGGGAAGCCATCACCCATTTGCAATGACAGTGGTGGATAGATAGTCCAACCGCCTGCAGGACCACCACCTTCCATGAAGAAGGTAGACAGCAGCAAGCTGAACGCAAATGGCAAAATCCAGAATGAGAAGTTATTCATTCGTGGTAGCGCCATATCGGGTGCGCCAATCTGCATTGGGATTAGCCAGTTCGCTAAACCTGTAAAGGCTGGCATTACCGCACCAAAGATCATGACCAAGGCGTGAACCGTAGTCATTGAGTTGAAGAATTGTGGATCAACCACCTGAAGACCCGGCTGGAATAATTCCGCACGGATCACCATCGCCATCGCACCACCGATGAAGAACATCACCAGTGCAAACAACAGGTACAAGGTACCGATGTCTTTATGGTTAGTCGTTGTCACCCAACGCATCAGGCCTTTAGCAGGACCGTGATCGTCATGACCGTCGTGAGTTGCTTCGTGACTCATAGCTATACCCTCTTAAGTCTTAACGTACTGCTTTGATATCAGCAGGCTGAATAACCGAACCACTGTTACCCCAGCTGTTACGCTGGAATGTCAGTACGGCCGCCATGTCGACATCGTTCAAGATACTTTTGTAAGCGGCCATTGCAGTACCTGCACGACCGTTCATCACTGTGTCTACGTGGGCTGCTGCTGCACCATTTGCAATCGCACTACCTGCAATCGCTGGGAATGCACCAGGAAGGCCTGCGCCATTCGCTTGGTGACACGCTGCACAGTTGGTGTTGTAAACCTTCTCGCCCTTAGCGATGAGTTCGTCTTTCATCCAAACTCGATCAGCAGCTGCTGCCGCATCCACTGCCGCACCTTTCTGAGACTCAACCCACTTGGCATAATCTGCAGGGTCTTTAGCAACCACTACGATTGGCATGAAGCCGTGGTCCTTACCGCAAAGCTCTGCACACTGACCACGATAAACGCCTGGCTTATCTACTTTGGTCCACGCTTCGTTTACGAAACCAGGAATAGCGTCTTTTTTCCAGCCCAAATCAGGCACCCACCACGCGTGGATAACATCTGCAGCTGTTAGCAAGAAACGAATCTTTTGGCCTGTTGGAATAACCAAAGGGTTATCAACATCCAACAAGTACTGATCACCAAACTGAGCTCGTAGGCTTTCAGTGGTCTGACCGGTCTTGAGTAGACGTGCTTCGTTGTGATCAGGATGGAGAGAACTGATGATTGATACACCTTCAGCAGCACCGTCGACGTAATCGTATTTCCACTTCCATTGAACGCCAGTCACTTTAATGGTCATGTCTGCGTTAGACGTATCTTCCATCGCAAGTAGCGTTTTAGTTGCTGGGATAGCCATGCTGATAAGAATAACGATTGGAATCACTGTCCAAACGATTTCCATCAACGTGCTCTCGTGGAATTGAGCTGCCACTGCACCTTTGGATTTACGGTGAGCGATCATTGAATAAATCATGGCACCGAAGACCACGATACCAATCGCCACACACACCCAAAAGATGATCATGTGGATTTCATAGTTTGCCTGACTGGTGGCTGTGACACCCTCACGCATGTTCAGTGCGTAGTCTGCGAAAGCTGAACCAGCGCTAAGACCGGTAGCTCCTACGACTGCAACGAGCCAATTCTTAAATGCTCTCACTGTCTCCCCCTAGGTTTTTAGTGTTCGTTATGCCAACAGACCTTTTATCTGTTTAGCTAAATCTTGTTTCTCATCTTCAGCAAGAAACTCACCAACTTCAACTCGCTTACCCGAAGCGGTGATGTTGACGGCCAACGGATACCATCCGATGCGTTTCTCTAATTCAATGCGCGCCCAACAACGTGGGATCGCAAAGCGTGACTCAGGGCCTCCGCCTGTGCCACATCGACGCTGTCCCTTTTCAACAATCACTTCATCTTGAGTGACCGTGATTAACTGACAACGTCGCGAAGCTTTAATCACTCGCAAAGAACAATAAGCCAATGCCGCAAGTTCAATGCCTGCAAATGGAAGAATCATCCAAAAGCCTTGATAAGCAAAAGCCGCAGCGATTCCTCCGAGAATCACGGCTGTAGCAAGTAAAAACCATTTTGTTTCTCGCCAGTTCATCGACTGATTGGGTTGCACAAGAATGCTTCCCTCGAGATGGTTTGGCGCTATTTCAGTAATAACCATAACAACGCAGCTGCTTAGCTAGACTCTCTTTATTATTGTTTTTGTTGGCCTCAGCTCGTACAGCTCAGCTTAAGAACAGGAACAAACTTCAGTCCCAACAAATTATTGAGTGTGGAGATTATCTAGGCGTTACGGGCAGAGCAATTAAATAACTTTGTGCTCATCTACAAAGTTTTTTTATAAAAAAATATTCGGATATTCTAATTAACTAATTGAATGTAGTCGCTTTCCTACTTTTGTTTAGCTTCTGCTATGAACACCACATACTGATGTCCACACCCTGTCTAAAGCGAATCTCGGACGCACCGTTGGACAAGACCCCAAGGTAAACACCTTCCAGTTTTTGCTCTAGGGTTGCGATGTTCTGATCTAAGGCCAACATATTCGGGTCAACCACCGAACCAATCCAACCCAGATAAGGCACACCGTTACTCAAAATCGCTTTTTCAGTTAACCGTGCATGATTCAAACAACCCAAGCGCAAGCCCACCACAAGCAATACCGGCATCTGTAACTGCACAGCCAAATCCGCGACATCCATTTGCTCATTCAGTGGAACCAGCCAACCCCCTGCACCTTCCACCAAAACCAAATCATGCTCAGCTTGTAAGGCGTTTGATTGCGCCAGCAAACGCTGCATATCAATCATCTGCCCTTCTCGAGAGAGATGCGGTGATATCGGTTGCTGAAAACAATAGGGATTCACAGC
>CAZEWM010000038.1:5638-9505 GCA_964516045.1 uncultured Gammaproteobacteria bacterium | reverse complement strand
GTTTCCTGTTCCTTTAGTCTTGTACCCATGTCCATTTGTTCCGCAATTTCCGCTTCAATATCGCCTTGAGGCGGCCTTCTGGATAAGGTCGCTAGGTGGTTTTTGGCAGTATTGATGGCCACACGATAGAGCCAGGTGTAGAACTGGCTGTCGCCGCGGAAGTTGGGTAATGCCCGATAAGCCTTAATAAAGGCCTCCTGGGTCACATCAAGTACCTCATCAGGATCGCGAATGAATCGAGAGATCAGATTAGCAATGCGCTGCTGATATTTAATAACAAGCGGATCAAAGGCTTTTTTGTCGCCTTTTTGGACTCGTTTGACCAAATCAATGTCAGATTGTGCGGTGTTAGTCATACTTCCCAGTGTTTATCTTCAACGGCGACTATCGCCACACGACGTGTAAATTCGTAACATAGCGTCACTTTAAATGAATTTGATGCTCGAGGTTGCGCCACGTCTAAGTTTTGACTGACGTGTTTCTCCATGGTTCCCCAGCTTTCTTGTGATGTGTTGATTATTGGCAGTGGTGCTGCAGGCTTAAGCACGGCCCTGCGCTTGCCTGAAAATCTTAATATTGTGGTTGTCGCTAAGCGTGAATTAGCCGAGGGCAACACTGTGTACGCGCAAGGCGGAATCTCAGCGGTATTGGATTCAGCTGACTCACTTGAATCTCATGTTGCTGACACGCTCTCTGCAGGCGCCGGCTTAGGTAACGAGGCGGTGATTCGACGCGTGGTTGAGCGAGGACCGGAAAATATTCGTTGGCTCGCAGAGCTTGGCGTTCATTTCACCTCAACGCCCCCTACAGGTGACTCGAAACTCCACCTCACTCAAGAAGGTGGTCATAGTCACCGTCGTGTCGCTCACGTAGCTGATGCGACCGGTCGAGAGATGCAGACCACCTTGGTGGATGTGGTTCGCACTCGAAAAAATATTCAACTTCTTGAAAACCATATCGCTGTTGATTTGATTCTTCGCCCCAGTAAAGCCGGCGGCAAACGTTGTGTTGGCGCTTATTTGATGGATCTTGAATCAAATCAGGTCATGGGTGTTGGGTCGCGCTGTGTTGTTTTGGCAACCGGTGGTGCTAGTAAAGCTTATCTTTATACAAGCAACCCTGATGTTGCGACAGGTGATGGTATTGCGATGGCTTGGCGCGCAGGTTGTCGTGTCAGCAATATGGAGTTCATTCAATTTCACCCTACTTGCTTATATCACCCGAATGCGAAGTCGTTTCTCGTCAGTGAAGCTGTGCGGGGTGAAGGTGGCCATTTATTGTTAGCTGATGGTGAGCGCTTCATGGATCAATTCGATCCACGTGGTGAGCTTGCTCCAAGAGATATTGTCGCTCGAGCCATAGACCATGAGATGAAGCGTTTAGGTAGCGATTGCGTCTATCTGGATATTAGCCATAAACCGGCTGAATTTATTGAGCATCACTTCCCTACCATCTTAGAGCGCAGCCTATCGCTAGGCTTTGATATGCGTAAAGAACCTTTGCCGGTTGTTCCCGCGGCCCATTACACCTGCGGTGGTGTCAAAGTGAATGATGTGGGAGAAACTGATGTGGCAGGTTTATATGCCGTTGGTGAAACCGCCTACACAGGTCTTCATGGTGCAAATCGTATGGCCAGCAATTCACTTCTTGAATGTTTGGTTTATGCCCAGCTTGCGGCTGAAGATATCGAATCCAAAATTGCGCACGTCTCTATGCCAAGTGACATCGAAGATTGGGACGACAGTCGCGTTACCGATGCTGATGAAGAAGTCGTTGTGTCGCACAACTGGGAAGAGTTGCGTCGCTTTATGTGGGATTACGTGGGAATTGTGAGAAGCAATAAGCGCCTCGCAAGAGCTCGACGAAGAGTTAACCTGCTTCGCCATGAAGTCGCTGAGTATTACGCTAATTTTAAAGTCACCAATGACTTGCTTGAGCTACGTAATTTATTGGATGTGGCTGACTTGATTATTCAATCTGCCCAGCGTCGTCGTGAAAGTCGTGGCTTGCACTACACCTTGGATTTTCCACAAGTGGATGTTAATCAGTGCCAGCCTACAACGCTTATTCCGGACAATTACCGCCCGAAGGGCCAGAAGGTTTAAATGGCTGAATAAGCCAACGGCGTAACAACCAAAGGCCTTCCTCAGTGCAGTTTCTTTCAGTAGCCCACACGGTGTAGCGCTTACGCTTAGTTCTCAATGTGACATGCGTCAGATTCTCAGTAAGGATTTTGACTGAGCGATCAATGATTGGCTCCATCGCATCCAGTCGAGTGCCTATTTTTGCAACTTTACCCTCGAGATCGATAAAAGCTTCATCAGCGCCAAGGCCATTGGTTAAATGATCAGCCATCCAAACAAACATGGCGCTGATTACAATCAAGAAGAGTTTGAGCTGTAATGGCCATTGAATTGGCCATAAAAGAAAAGCAATCAACATCACCAAGCTGGCAATAAATGCTCGGTGCATTGGATCTTTGCTGACTTTGACCAGTTGCGATTGCATCTAAGCTCGATGTGCCGCGGAGAATAAACGATAGAAGTTATCGGTTGTTATACGACCGACCTCCTCAGATGCCATGTTTCGTAGCTCACCAATCTTCTCTGCAACATAACGTACATAGAGCGGCTGATTGGGTTTGCCACGATGCGGTACCGGTGCCAAATATGGTGAGTCAGTTTCGATGAGCATGCGATCAAGCGGCACTTTCTGAGCAACTTCCTGTAGCTCAACGGCATTTTTAAACGTCACAATCCCAGAGAAAGAGATGTAGAACCCCATTTCCATGGCAGCTTGAGCCATCTCCCACGTCTCGGTGAAGCAATGCATCACGCCGCCTACTTCGGCAGCACCTTCTTCTTGAAGAATACGAATAGTGTCTTCACGCGCTTCTCGGGTGTGAATGATTAACGGTTTCTTAGCGATTTTTGCCGCACGAATATGGGTTCGGAAACGTTCGCGTTGCCACTCTAAATCGCCTTCAACGCGGAAGTAATCAAGACCTGTTTCACCGATCGCGACGTTTTTAGGGTGTTTTGCTAGCTCAACAAGCTCATCTACCGTGGGTTCACGTCGGTCATCATCACAAGGATGCACGCCAACCGAAACGGACACGCCTTTTTGTGACTCTACCGCTGACAACATCTCAGGGTAGCTCTCAAGGTCGATAGAGACACACAGCATGTGACCAATATCTGCCTCATGTGCAGTATCAATAAGTTCAGATAAGTTATTGTTTTTAGATAGATCTAGCCTATCTAAATGGCAATGAGAATCAACCAGCATCAGATTACATAGTGTGAGTAAGACGGTCTGATTTTAAAGCACCGCCGAGGTATGCCTCAATCTTATTGCGCAGTGCGCTGCCCTCGTCACCTTGAAACTGCAGACCCACGCCGGCTGATTTATTGCCCTCAGCACCCACAGGGGTAACCCAAACAACTTTGCCGGTGATGGCGATGGCATCGGGTTCATCCATTAATTGAAGAAGAAGGTAGACCTCGTCATCAAGCGAGAAAGTTTTAGAGGTTGGGATAAATAGACCACCGTTTTCCACAAATGCCATGTAATTGGCTTGCAACGAGGTCGTATCCTTAATGGAGAATTTTAAAAAATCGTGACGATCCGCTGGGCTCATGATGCCTTCCTTGGTCGAGTTAACGCTAACCAACTCACAATGAGTTTTTCATACATCATTTGTGCATTAAGGTTATGCGCTTGTTTCATGCGTAATGTCTGCATTTCATCAATAAAACGAAAAAGTGCGTCCTGCTCACAAACGGCCGCTATTTGTAAATAAGTAGACGAGCTATCGGGCAAATAGCGGAAATCTTCAACACCGGTAGCTAAATAGCGCGTTAAATC
>CAZEWM010000038.1:0-5538 GCA_964516045.1 uncultured Gammaproteobacteria bacterium | reverse complement strand
ATTTGACGAAAATCTAAACGTTGGCAGCGACTCAAAATGGTCGCGGGTAACCGTTTGAGTGCGTGAGTTACCATCAATATTTGAGTCGATGGCACAGGCTCTTCAAGGGTCTTCAGCAAAGCATTTGCAGCTGCGCGATTCATGGCTTCTGCGGGAGAAATAATAACCACACGCTGTTTACCATTTTGCGTGGTCTTGCCTGACATCTCGATCAGATCACGTATCGCATCAATCTTGATCGATTTGCCCTTTTCTTCGGGAGTAATCAGGATGATGTCAGGATGCGTACCGGCTTGTTGCAGCGAACAGCTTTTACAAACGCCACAGGGTGCATCAGCAATCGATGACTGGCATGTCATTGCAGCGGCAAGATGCTCAGCAAAACGTTGTTTGCCTATACCTTCCGCTCCATTGAGCAACAAAGCATGGGGCATCGTATCTTGCTGAATACGCTTCACAATGTGATCCCATTGGGATTGTTGCCAAGGTAGCAGCGCGGTCATGCGTTTACGAAATCCTCTATGGCCACTCTTACTTGTGCTTGAACGTCAGGTAAGTCTTGTGAAGCATCAATCACTTTTACTCGAGATGGCTGTTCTGCAGCGATACTGAGATAGCCTTGACGGATGCGCTCAAAAAAATCCCATGCTTCACTTTCAAAGCGATCCGGTGCTGAACGTTTACCCGCACGCTCCATGCCGACCTCAACAGGTAAATCCATTAATAAGGTGAGATCTGGGCGTAATTCGCCTTGAACCCAATTCTCTAGGCCAGCAATCTTCTCTAAAGGAATTCCTCTGCCATAGCCCTGATAGGCATATGTTGCATCGGTAAAGCGATCACATAAAACCCACTTGCCATCATCCAACGCAGGCTGAATTTTTTGCGCAATATGCTCTGCACGTGCAGCAAACATCATGAGTAACTCAGCGTCATCACTCATGCCGGTATGTTTGTGACCTAAAAGCAAACTCCTGAGATCCTCGCCTAGATCTGTGCCACCAGGCTCACGGGTATGAATTGCATTGATGCCTTGATGCTCAATGACTTCCGTAACCACCTGCATACAGGATGTTTTCCCAGCACCTTCAATGCCTTCAACAGTGATAAATTTTCCAGTCATTTTTTTAATTGGTATTTTCTGACAGCTTTATTGTGTTCTTCGAGGGTTGCAGAAAAAGCATGCTCGCCATTTCCCTTTGCAACAAAGTAGAGGGTATCACCTTGTTCGGGATTAACGGCAGCTAACAACGCGTCATATCCCGGTAGGCAGATCGGGGAAGGTGGCAGCCCTTTTTGTGTATAGGTATTGTATGGCGTTGGCGTTCGCAGATCCTTGCGGCGAATATTGCCTTTGTAGGCTTCTCCCATGCCATAAATTACCGTCGGGTCAGTTTGCAGCTTCATATCTTTTTGAAGTCGACGGTGAAAAACCCCTGATATTTGCCCACGCTCAAAAACCTGACCGGTTTCTTTTTCAATAATTGAGGCTAAGGTCAATACTTCATACGGTGATTTAAGAATGATGTCGTCAGCGCGTGTCGACCATGCCTGCTTCAGCTTTTCTTGCATGCGTGAATACGCGCGTTTTAGTAGCTCAATATCTGACGTGCCTTTGGTGAAGTGGTAGGTATCTGGAAAGAACTGACCTTCAGGATGAATGCCCTCACCGGAAATGGTTTGCATGATGCTGTGATAGTTCACATCCGTTTGTTTGATCATTGGATGCGCTTTAACTGCTGCAATAAAGTCTTGAGTCGTGGAGCCTTCAACAATCGTTATCTGATAATCAATCACATCACCACGAACCATTTTTTCTGCAAGCTCGATTAAGTTGGATTTAGGCGATACCTGATATTCACCCGCATGAAGCTGGCGAGAGATACCGCTAAGTCTTACGTACCAGTAAAACAGATCCGCATGTTCCGTAATGGCTTGTTCTTTGAGTTGAACTCGGATATCACCGAGATGATCCCCGCGTGCAACCTCAATGGTAGTTGATGCGTTTAAAGGTTCATGAAGTGCTTGATACCACTGTGCAGCGCTTATGCTGATGGCAAGCAGCAGTAAAGCGATAAACACCAAAGAGCGATTTTGTAAAAGCTGCATTAGAGAGCGATTTCTTGAGCGCGCTGCATCCAAGAGGGTAATTCAAATGAAGTAAATGTCAGACTATCTATTGCAGATACAGGATGAACACCTATCAATGAATTTGTAATCCAAATAGCAGAGGCTTGCTTGAGTTGTTCCATAGTAATTGATGTTTCGGCAACGCTTACGCCAGCTTCAATCGCTTGAGCGAGCACCTCAGTTCGCATAGCGCCAGCAATACCCGCTTTATCAAGCTTCGGTGTTAACCATTGATCGTTCAGGTGAATAAAGATATTGGCGCTTATGCACTCAACCACATTGCCATCAGTATCTAAAACAATGGCCTCATCAAATTCATTGGGCAGCAAGCGCTTTGCCAAGACCTGCTCAAGACGATTAAGGTGCTTCATGCCCGCAAGCATTGGCTGCTTAGCTAATTGAATTGAACTGACAGTCGCTTTAATTGCGTAATTGGAATCGTTATACAGCTCAGCAGATGGCCACTCATTGACTTGAAATATGACGTTGCTAGCAACCCCTGCTCTGGCATACCCCTGTGATGAGCTGCCTGCAGTCACAATCAATTTGAGTACAGCTTTATCTTGATTAATTTCGAGGTCATTGATGGATGCTTTGAGTTCTGCCTCGTCGGGACATGTGATCCCCAATCGTTCACAGCCATCTTGCAGGCGAAAAAAATGGCGCTCCCATAAACGTGGGACGCCATTTATAACGGCGATAGTTTCAAAAAGACCATCACCAAATTGAAGACCGCGATCCTTGCTGAGGGTTGGATCAGCGGCTAGACCATTGATCCAGGTCTGAGTCATGGTGTAACTCAGTCCTTCCAGCGACGGAAAACGAGGCTGCCGTTAGTGCCACCAAAGCCGAATGAATTCGAGATGGCTACATCAAAGCTTGCATCACGCGCAGTATGAGGAACGTAATCAAGATCACATTGCTCATCTGGATTATCAAGGTTAATTGTAGGTGGCATAACTTGATCACGAAGCGCCAACACAGTGAATAGTGCCTCTGCACCACCGGCTGCACCTAGCATGTGGCCTGTCATTGATTTAGTTGAGCTTACGCACAGCTTATACGCATGATCACCAAAGGCACGTTTTGCGGCCATGGTTTCAGCTACGTCGCCTGCAGGCGTCGATGTGCCGTGCGCATTGATGTAGCCAACTTCTTCTTTGTTAACGCCAGCATCTTCTAACGCTAATAGCATACATTCAGAGGCGCCCTCACCGCCTGGCGATGGAGAAGTCATGTGATATGCGTCAGAGTTCATTGCTGAACCCACTAACTCAGCATATATCTTTGCACCACGTGCTTTTGCATGCTCAAGCTCTTCAAGCATAACGACACCAGCACCATCAGAAAGAACAAAACCATCGCGGTCACGATCCCATGGACGACTCGCTGCTTGTGGGTCATCGTTACGTGTAGACAACGCACGCGCTGCCGCGAAACCACCCAAACCAGTTGGTGTTGTTGCAAACTCAGAGCCACCAGCAACCATGGCATCGACTGTGCCGTACTGGATCATGCGCATTGCATCACCAATATTATGAGCGCCAGTAGAACATGCGGAAACAATAGAGATATTTGGACCTTTCAGACCAAACATGATCGATAAGTTACCTGCGACCATGTTGATTATGTTGGCAGGTACGAAAAAAGGTGAAATCTTACGTGGACCGCCATTCAAATAAGCGCCGTAGCCGTTTTCGATGCCGCCAATACCACCGATACCAGAGCCTACTGCAACACCGATACGCTTTGCATTTTGCTCAGTAATCTCAATACCACTGTCTTTAATTGCCTGAATGCCCGCAGCGATACCGTAATGCTGGAATGGATCCATTTTTTTAGCATCTTTCTTCGAGATGTAATCTTCTATTGGGAAGTCATAGATGGGACCACCGAAATGAACGCTGAATGGTTCAATTTCCATGTGGGTGATTGGCTTAATGCCGCTCTTACCCTCTTTGATGTTATTCCAGCCAGTTTCGACATCGCAGCCAACAGGAGAAATAAGACCTAAGCCAGTTACGACAACTCTTCGTTGATTAGCGTAAGACATGGGAGATTACCCTTTTGTTTTTTTGATCGTATAAAAACGAAAGCCGCAGAGCTGAAAATTCAACTCTTACGGCTTTGCTAGCATCAAACGTGATTAGCTGTTGGCATTCACGTAATCGATAGCTTGCTGAACGGTAGTGATGGTTTCAGCTTTGTCGTCTGGAATCTCAGTTTCAAATTCCTCTTCCAACGCCATTACCAATTCAACGGTATCCAGTGAGTCCGCGCCTAGATCGTCAACGAAAGAAGCCTCGTTGGTTACTTCGTCTTCAGCAACACCAAGTTGCTCAACTACAATCTTCTTTACGCGTTCTTCGATAGTGCTCATTTAAAAGTTTCCTCCAAAAGTGCGTAGCTTTAAATATTACGCATTAGGCACGTATTCTAAAGGCAAAACGTCCATCTTCATAGGGTTTTGCTTAGATTACTTACCTCAGTTAATAAATATTAAAAATCAGTGCGTTAGCGTGACTTAAGCCATGTACATGCCACCATTCACATGAATGGTTTCGCCAGTGATGTAAGCGGCTGCATCTGAGGCTAAAAATCCAACCGTTGCAGCGATCTCATGTGCCTGACCCAAGCGAGCCATAGGGATAGCTGAAAGCAACGCTTCTTTTTGCGCATCAGGTAATTCTTTAGTCATATCTGTGTCAATAAAACCGGGTGCAACCGCATTCACTGAGATGCCGCGTGAGCCAATTTCTTGAGCTAATGACTTTGTAAAACCAACCATACCGGCTTTAGCAGCAGAATAGTTTGTTTGGCCAGCATTACCGCTAGCGCCAACAACTGAAGCAATATTGATGATACGACCTGTTTTAGCCTTCATCATTGGACGCAAGCAAGCCTTAACCACACGGTAAAGTGATGTCAGATTGGTATTGATAACGGCATCCCACTCGTCGCTTTTCATACGCATCAATAAATTATCGCGGGTAATACCAGCGTTATTAACAAGCACGGTAATGGCACCGTAATCAGCCGTGATTTTTTCAATTACAGATTCAACCGACGCATCATCAGATACGTCAAGCATCATACCCTGGCCCGGAATATCCGCTTCTTTCATGTAAGCAGAAATGGCATCAGCACCACCCTCTGAGGTTGCTGTGCCGATAACGGTCATACCTTGTTTTCCTAATTGCTCGGCAATTGCTTTGCCGATGCCTCGACTTGCGCCAGTTACTAATGCAATAGTTGAATCAGCCATTGATACTCTCCAATGCTTTTTCTAGAGACGCTGGGCACAACACCGGCAGCGCGCTCAAAGATTTATCGATACGTTTACACAAACCCGAAAGCACTTTGCCTGGACCTGCTTCAATAATAGTTTCTACACCTTCATCTGAGATG
>CAZEWM010000037.1:0-9861 GCA_964516045.1 uncultured Gammaproteobacteria bacterium | reverse complement strand
GCTCATCATCATCGAGATAAGCCTGCAGCAAGGTATCTTTGCCGTCATAAATGCCCAAGAAATTATCCGCATGCTGAAGTAACACCTCAGCTAAAGGCGCAATCCGATCTCCCGACAGCTCACCCGGCTCTGATGACTTGATCGAGACATCATTCACATAGTCTTTATAGAAGACCTTAAACAGCGTGTTATTGGCCATTAATTAGCCTCTTCGCCAAGTGGTACCGATTGGCCCATCTTCCAATACGATACCCATCTCTTGCAGCTTATTACGAATCTCATCCGCGATGCCCCAGTCTTTGTTGGCTTTCGCTTCATTACGCTGTGCAACCAAAGCATCAATCTCAGCATCGCCGTCGTTTGCACTCGCACCGCCACGCAGATAACTCTCCGCATCACTTTGCAAAATACCAATCAGATCACCTAACTGACGCAACAAAGCACCCAATGACGCAGCTACCGCCTCATCCTCAGCACGCACACGATTAATCTCGCGCACCAATTCAAATAAGGTTGCTAAGGCCTCAGGCGTATTGAAGTCATCCTGCATCGCCGCATGGAAGTCTTTCTCAAACTGAGTATCTGCGGCTGGTTTCGCCTCTGGCAAGCCCCGCAGTGCTGTGTAAAAACGCGTTAAGGCATTACGTGAGTTATCTAGATGCTCATCACTGTAGTTCAGTGGACTGCGGTACTGGCTGGTCAAAATGAAGTAGCGCACCTCTTCCGCTTGGTAACGCTCGAGAATCTCACGCACGGTAAAGAAGTTACCGAGTGATTTCGACATCTTCTCGTCATTAATACGCACAAAGCCATTATGCATCCAGTACTTCACAAACGGATGACCGGTTGCGCCTTCGGATTGTGCAATCTCATTCTCGTGATGCGGGAAGGTCAGATCAGCGCCGCCACCGTGAATATCAAAGGTATCGCCAAGTGCTTTGGTCGACATCGCTGAACACTCAATGTGCCAACCCGGACGACCATCACCCCAAGGTGACTGCCATGAAGGCTCATCGGGCTTAGCCGATTTCCATAACGCGAAATCAAGTGGGTTACGTTTAACATCACCTGGTTCAACACGCGCACCGGCTTGCAGGTCGTCTAACGACTTACCAGAAAGCTTGCCGTAGGTTGGAAAGCTATACACGTCGTAATACACATCACCGTTATCTGCGACATACGCGTGACCCTTCTCGATCAACTTTTCACACATGCTTATGATCTCAGCAATGTGGTCGGTCGCTTTCGGCTCAGCATCCGGTGGAATGATGCCTAAGGCATCTGAGTCCTCGTGCATGGCTTGAATGAAACGCTCAGTCAGCTCATGAAATGGTTCACCATTCTCATTCGCACGGTTGATAATCTTATCGTCGATATCTGTGATGTTTCGGATATATGTCACGTCATAACCCACAGCCTTGAGATAGCGATAGACCACATCAAAAACCACCATCACGCGCGCATGGCCCAAGTGACAGAGGTCATACACCGTCATGCCACAGACATACAGATTCACCTTGCCCGGCTGAAGCGGCTCAAAGGTTTCTTTGCTGCGAGAGAGGTCGTTGTAGATTTTCAACATGAGAAAGTCGGCTTGAGGTAAAAATTGGGCAGCAATTCTACCGGATTTTCAGCACTTTCCCGGTTTTTTGATTGAGGTTGAATCTGTACACTGCGTACTCTTTTCGAATTTAGGAAAATTGCCGCGATGAAAGCTTTGCTGAAATCACTTCTCCTTACCGCTGTGCTGATGATGAGCGCTCAAGCGGCGCATCATGAGAACCCAAAGGTACTGATCAAAACCACCATGGGTGATATCACCGTCTCTTTGAATGCCGACAAAGCCCCGCTATCTGTTGCTAACTTTCTTGAGTATGTCGATAGCGGTTTTTACAACGGCACAATTTTCCATCGCGTGATCCGTGACTTCATGATCCAAGGTGGCGGCCTCACCCCTGATATGGATAAGAAGACGACTAACGCCTCTATTAAGAATGAGTCAAAGAATGGCTTAAAGAATGTACGTGGCAGCATCGCTATGGCGCGCACTAACAGTCCACATACCGCGACCTCGCAATTCTTTATTAATCACAAAACCAATGATTTTCTCAATGGTGCTGAAAACAAATGGGGCTATGCCGTCTTCGGCATGGTGACCGATGGCATGGACGTCGTGGATTTCATCGCGAATGAAAAAACTACCCGTAAAGACGGCCGCGGCGATGTACCCGTTACTCCAATCCTCATTCAATCAATTACACGTTTATAAAAGGACAGACACATGGTTACTTTAAAAACCAACTTCGGCGATATCGTTATCGAGCTTGATGCAGCAGCAGCGCCTAAAACCGTTGCCAACTTCGAGCAATATGTCACCGATGGTTTCTTCGACGGCACCATCTTTCACCGCGTCATCAACAACTTCATGATTCAAGGTGGTGGTTTCACCCCAGATATGGATCAAAAAGAAACACGTGAGCCTGTTGAGAATGAGGCCAACAATGGTTTGAAGAATGAGGCTGGCACTATCGCTATGGCGCGCACCATGGCACCACACTCAGCAACCGCTCAATTCTTCATCAATGTGAGCAACAACAGTTTCCTTGACTATCCAGGCCAAGATGGCTGGGGCTACTGTGTATTCGGTAAAGTAACCGATGGTATGGATGTCGTTAACAAGATCAAAGACGTGGCGACCGGCAATGCAGCGGGTCACTCAGACGTTCCTGTTGAGCCAGTGATCATCGAGTCAGCAACTTTAAGTTAATTCTCAAGTAGCTGAATAAAAAGCCCGCTTAGGCGGGCTTTTTTATACCCAGAGATTTTTAATCTGATGCGAATGTTTTTTTAAATAGCTGCGCAATATCTTATAGGTATCTAAATCTAGCGTTTCAGGCTCAGCATTTAACATAGCGTCGCGATCAGTCTCCCAATCAAACTCCCCCATATAACGCCACTGATCAAACACTAGGTAGTGATGTAGATCTTGCTCGACATTGTGCTCTTCTACCGCAATAGGACCATCGTAAGGCCAGCCTTCCAGTTTCATTGGTAGCAAAACTTCTGCCACACGCAAATTGTGCTGCATGATCGGCTCATCACCGACACAAGCACCTTTGCATTTCTTTAACTGATAGGCAAAACATGCGCCCTTACCTTTCTCCAAACCCAAGACCTTTTTACAAAGTTCATGCTCATCAGCGGTACTTCGCAGTGCTTTGGTTGCCGCGCTTGGGTTTCGGTACAAACCATACTGATACTCAAAGTCATGCTGTTCATCTTTCGCCAGATCTAACAACTTTGGCGCCTTGTCATCGAATGCCCAATACCAACTGAATAAGGACTTATGACGACGTAATCGACGGTTATAGATGGGTGACAGCTCTTTCACCATACGCGACTCAAGTAACAAGGCACTCAGCTCGCCGGAGGTCGATTGCCATTGAATATCCCGCACCGCTTGAGATAGCCGCTGCTCTTTATCATTACGCTTTGCATCACTGAAGTGCGACATCACTCGCGAGCGGATATCGACACTTTTACCGACATATAACAGGCTGTTCTTATCGCCATAAAAAAGATACACACCCGGACTTTTGGGCATCTCATTGAGCAACGATTCATCGAGTTGCGATGGCAAGCTTGTGCGTTGCGTTTGCGCAGAAAAAGCTGCTTCAACCTGATCAACGCCATGCTCATTGACACAGCACTGCACCAATTGCGGCAACAAGGCGGTGTCAGTCATCGCACGATGTCGATCACCCTCTTCATCTAAGCCATGAATCGCCATCAAGGCATCCAGTCCATGCCGCTTGAGTGATGGGTATAAACGTCGCGACAGCTTCACCGTACACAACACCGGATAATCAAACGGCTGCCCATGTCGTTCAAATGCATGCCGTAAAAATCCGGCATCAAAGTTTGCATTATGTGCGACTAACGTGGCGTCTTTAAACAAATCTTGCACATCATCCAGTAGCTGGCCAAAGACTGGAGCTGATCTGACCATCGCATCATCAATGCCGGTTAAGGATTTAATGTATTCAGGGATCGGTACTTCCGGATCAACCAAAGAGGACCATCGTGCGACTTCCTCACCATGTTCAACACGAATAATAGCGATCTCGGTGATTCGATCACCCTTTGGACGGGTGCCTGTGGTTTCTAAATCAACGTAAGCGAGGATCGGAAATCGATCTGAGTCGAATACCGACATAACGCCCTAAAGAACCCAAAGCAACGCAAGCGGAATAACCACCACACTGGCAAGATTGCCCAATAAAACGATGGCGGCCACTCGAGGCGGATCAATATCGTAACGCTCGGCGACAAGGTAATTCAGTACCGCAGGTGGTAACGCAGCAAACACAATCAACTGTGCTGTTTCGAGCTCAGATAAGTTAAGCCACGGCAGAATAGCAACAGCAATTGCCACACTCACCGCAGGGCCTAATACAGCGCCAGTTAAGCCAATTTGCCAATCTTTTAAATTAACCCCGGTCATGCGCACGCCAAGCGAGAACAACATCAAAGGGATACAGATCTCACCGAGTAAATCGATTGATTTGGCCAACGGTGACCAGATCGGAAATTGCGTCATACTGACCGCGATACCTGCAAAGGTCGCCACCAGCATTGGCATACGTAACAACTTTAACGGACTAAACGATTTAGTCACGATGCCATTACCCACACTGAAGTGCAGTGTGTTCTCAACCAAGAACATGATCATTGCAGCAGGCAGTGCTTTTTCACCAAAGGCAAACAAGGCCAATGGCAAGCCCATATTGCCAGAGTTGTTGAACATCATAGGTGGTAAGAAAACAGGCAGCGGCCAATTAAACAAACGAGTCAGTGGCCACACAAGCAAGCCCGTACCCAAGACCACAATGGCTGTACCAATTGCCAGATCAGCATACTGAACCAGATCAAAGCCCTCGCTACTGAGGATGCTAAAAATCAACGCCGGCGTGAAGATCTCGATATTCAGTCGATTCGCCGCCACCATATCCGTACCGCGGTAGCGGGCATACAAAAACCCGGCCAAAACGATAGCGAAGATCGGAAAGATAATGGAGATGACTTGCGACATCCGCGCAGCATAACGGATGGCAGCCTTTTCGGGTCATTATTCGCTTAGAATGGAATCATGTCTGACAAGGTTTTCATCTCTGATCTGCACCTCAGCGCCGAGCACCCGGAGACTGCATCGTTATTCAAACGTTTACTCAATGAACGTCTAAAGGAAAACGATCAGCTTTATATTTTAGGTGACTTATTTGATGTCTGGGTGGGCGATGATGACGACTCGCCTTTTGTTGCCGAGATCAAACAGGCATTACACGCTTGCTCAGAGCGAGGCATTCAGCTGTTTATTCAGCACGGCAACCGCGACTTCCTCTTAGGCAAACAATTTATGCGCGCTGTTGGCGCACTACCACTGAAAGACCCTTACCTGACGCGCATTGCCAATGAGCCCACCCTGCTGATGCATGGCGATACGCTGTGCATTGATGACCATGCGTATATGAAAACACGCAAGCGTCTGCGTAGCGTTTTATTTAAGTGGTTCTTCTTACGTAAACCCCTAGCAATGCGCCGTGAGATTGCATCGGAATACCGACAGCGCAGTGGTGAAAACAAACGCATGACCGCAGCAGACATCATGGATGCGAATAGCGATGAAGTGGTGCGCATGATGAATCGTTATCAAGTGACGCAATTAATACATGGCCACACCCATCGGCCCAATGTGCATCAACACACATTAAAAAATGGCGCCACCGGAAAACGCATCGTGCTCGATGAATGGCATGGCAATACCGCCAGTTTGTGGATTGAGCACAACGGTAAGCTAACGCAAGAAAGCTTTAGCTAAATTACTGCAACAAAGGCTTTGGATCCGCAATTCGATAGTCTTTTGGCAGCTCAAATAAACTATCGGCAAACTCATGTTGCTCAGAAAAGTCGAGTAAGACCTGCTGACGCTGACCTGAGGTTTCACTCAATGGCAAACCATGCTCAACAGTTCGCGTTGCGCCGTAAAGGTTACTTGCCATCTCACAGGCGTTATTGAATAAACCACCCTCTTGCGCGACCACATCAGCTTCAATGAGCGCCAGAGTTGTTTTCAACTCACGCAGGGCTGACATCGCATTCGCCATTAAGCCTGGCGCTACCGTCATTGAGGTGCAGCGCTCACCATTGGCGAACAGCTCAACATGTAATGGAGATATGTCACCAATCTTAGGTGCGTCTAACTCGCGTTGTTTTTCTTCCGTCAGAATTAACGCATTGTTGCTCGGAACTTCTGTTGCCATTGGCTTGAGTTTGAGAATGGTCTTACCGGTTGCCTCAATGCTGTAGACCGTTTTTTCAGGTCGGTTATAAAGCGTAAAGTTACCCTGCTCTGCACCTTCATCTAAACGTATGTGCGTGTCTGTGATCAAGATGCGTGAGATGTAGGGCTCTACACCTTTTTCAAATACCTTATACACCAGTAAGTCAGCAGGCTTAGCCGCAGCTAAACCACTCAAACAAACCAATAAAAAACTAACGGCTATTTTTTGCATAACGATTCTAAGTGCTCCAATTCTTGTTCACTAAAGCCCGCTTTTAATCGTGCGGGTTTATGCAGCGGACATTTCAATCCGCCCGCAAAATATTCATTCATCAAGTCGATGTAGTGGCTATCCGCATCGACGCCACGTTGTTCACATAAGTAGTGATACCAACGCGAGCCAGCTTCGACATGCCCTACCTCGTCACGCAAGATGATCGCCAAGATCTCGACCATGCGATCATCACCAACCGCGTCGAATCGTCGACTCATTCCGGGGGTCACATCAAGACCACGCGCTTCCATTACACGCGGCACTAGTGCCATACGTTTCAATGCATCGTCAGTGGTCTTTTGCGCCAACTCCCACAGTCCATTGTGCGCCGGAAAATCGCCGTAAGTGTAGCCAAGCTGTCCAAGTCGTTCTTGCAGCAAAGAAAAGTGATACGCCTCTTCCGCCGCGATCTGCAGCCAATCCGCATAATAGGCTTCCGGCATGTCCTGGAAACGCCATGCCGCATCGCTGGCGAGATTAATCGCGTTGAATTCAATATGCGCAACCGCATGAATAAGCGCTGCTTTCCCTTCCGGCGTACCAATCTTGCGCTGAATCACCTCAGCAGGCGGGACTAGCTCAGGTTTTTCGGGGCGCCCAGCAAGCTCCACCACCGGAAGCTCAATCGGGGCGATCTCAAGCTCACCCGCTTGGTAATCCGCCCAAGCTTGCGATGCGAGCGCGAGCTTGCCCTCGATCGAAGTCTCGACCAGGCAGGCATGAGCCGCGGCGTGAAGGTTCTTTTTCATACCGACTATTCTCGCATTTCACGGATCAGAAATCGCCTACAGTAAAACCCCTTTGAGCCTGTTTTTCGCCGCATTTTCGTCACAATCGCTGTGCTAATATCTCGGCAAAATTTCGACCGCCCACTCTCCCTGAGTGCGCCTTGCCAACCATTAAGGAGTTCGCGTTGGACAGCATTAATTTTCAATTGCATTACAGCCGCAATACCCTCATCCGCATGCTCATCGCAGCACTCGCCGTCGCCGCCCTGTTGCTTGCCAATTGGGAGCTGATTAACGAGTTTTACTTTCAAGACCAGCTCACCAAACTGGGCTGGGTGATCAATGGCGCGATCGTTGCCATATTTGCCTTAGGCTTACTTCGCCTTGCCGCAAACTTGATGGCTTTCTCTAAAGAAGAGTACGCACTGGTTACCTTCGCGAAGAATATTGTTAAGGATCCAGAAAACCCGCTTAAGGGCTTGCCCGCTAAAAGTTTGATCGCACGTCGCTTTAACACCATCGTGGCACTGAGTGAAGGTAACAACCCGATTCATCAGAATGCATTGGCATCAACGCTGGTTGCATCTGAAAGCACGCGTAACAGCTTGCCAAAGTTTATTAATAACATCCTGATTTTGATGGGTGTGTTCGGCACCATCGTCTCACTTTCGATTGCCTTACTTGGCGCATCTGATGCTTTAGAAAGCACAGTTAACCAAGGCGGCATGAGCATGGTTATTCACGGCATGTCGACCGCGCTATCAACCACCATCACTGCGATCCTGTGTTATTTGTATTTTGGTTACTTCTACCTGCGCACCACTGATGCGCAAACCAACCTGATTTCAGGTGTTGAAGAAATCACCACAGTGCATTTGATGCCTAAATACCAGGTTCAAACCGATAGTGCTCTGTATGAATTCACCGGTCTTGTTCGCTCTTTACAAGGTCTGGTCATGGATATGCGCCAATCACAAGAGTCGTTTGCCGATGCTGAAAAGCAAATGGTATCGACTCTCGATTACTACCGCGACAAGATGGATGGCATGGACAAGTACTTGGCGAAGATTTCGCAACAGCTTCGTCATGGCTTCCGCTTGAGGGATGAAGAATGAGCGGCGAAGCCTTTACTGACCTTCGTCTGAATAAACAAGAAGGTCAAGTTAACGAGAGTTTCTGGCCATCTTTCACCGACATCATGACCACTGTGGTGATGATCTTTTTGATCGCCATGGTGGTACTGATTGGTCGCAACCTTGAGCTGATGGAAAAACTTCGCTCAACTATGGAAGCTGAGCGTATTGCTGCTGAACTTGCACGCGCTACCGGCGAAGAGAAGAACACCCTAGCGATGGCGCTGCACAACACTGAAGAGCAAGCCTCACACATGGCACTAGAAATTTCTCGCTTGTACGCTAAGGCAAAAGAAGCTGAAGCCCTCATTGCAGATCAGAAAAAGCAGATCAGTGCGATCACTGCAAAGCGTGACTCGTTAAAAGATACGATCGGACAGATGAAATTGGCGCGCGAAAAAGTCGATGCCGAGCTGAGTCGTCAGAAGATGGCATTAACTACCGCCAACAAAAAACTCGATAACCGCGAACTCGAGCTAACTGCCGCTCGCTCTGACATTGACCTACTCAAACAAAGCTTAGCGGGCATGGAAACCAACCTTGAGAAGTCGCAAGAGACCGCGCTCAATCTTCAGATGCAACTGACAGAACGCAATCAAGAGGTCGAGCTTGCTCGCCAAAGCGCTGATGATATGCAGCGAAAGTACAATGTGCTGAGTGGCGACTTCGACACGCTACAAGTGAAATACAACAAGCTGATTCGTCCAGCGCGTACACCTCAAGGTCGTTATTACGTTGAAGTACGCTACTGGAAAGAAGATGGCGACTATCGCCTGGCATGGCGTGAAGCCAAAACAGGACCTTTTAGTGATGTCACTCGCGCAGAACTTGACCAGCAACTCACTAAGCTTGCTGAGCAGCAAAAGAATGGTCTGTATGTACGCATCATCTTCCCTGAAGATGCTGGTCTCACCTACAACGAAGCATTCGAGCTGACGTCTCACTTGCACCGCGAGTATGACTATTACTTCCGTGACGAGATTCCGAAGCTGTTGCAGTAATCAGCGATGATTGCCGTAAACCTCATTACCGGCTTTCTTGGGGTGGGTAAAACCACCCTGATTCGTCATCTGCTTAAAGAGCACCCGAAAGACGAAACCTGGGCGGTATTGGTTAATGAGTTTGGCGAAGTCGGTATTGATGGCGCACTACTCGATGAAGATGGTGTAGCGATTGAAGAAGTCGCTGGCGGCTGCCTCTGTTGCGTTAGTGCCCCTGCATTCGCAGTGGGACTGAATAAACTGATTCGCCAATACCGTCCGCAACGCATCTTGATCGAACCCAGTGGCTTAGGTCATCCCGCGCAAATTTTAAGCACCCTGCGTACCCCACTCTATTCATCCATCATCGATATCCAAGCCACGCTATGTGTTGTTGATGCGCGCC
>CAZEWM010000036.1:0-10454 GCA_964516045.1 uncultured Gammaproteobacteria bacterium | reverse complement strand
CTATGTCTAGCCAACATCACCAATGGATGGCTAAAGCTCTGCAGCTTGCACGTCGGGGTTTATATACCACGGACCCTAATCCACGTGTCGGTTGTGTGTTGGTCAAAGATGGCCAGTTAGTGGGACAAGGTTTTCATCATCGTTATGGTGAACCGCATGCAGAGCGTATAGCGCTCGTCGATGCTGGCGATAAGGCTAAAGGTGCAACGGCGTATGTCACCCTCGAGCCTTGTTGTCACACAGGTAAAACACCGCCTTGTAGCGAGGGCTTGATTGAAGCCGGTGTTGCTGAGGTGGTTATCGCGATGACCGACCCCAATCCACTGGTCGCAGGTAAAGGTATTGCGCAATTACGTGCTGCCGGTATCAATGTGATTGAGGATGTCCTTAGTACAGATGCTCGTGCGATCAATCCTGGTTTTATTAAACGTATGGCCGAGCAAAAGCCTTATGTACGTTTAAAGCTTGGTATGAGTTTAGATGCGCGCACCGCCATGGCGAGCGGCGAAAGCCAATGGATAACCGGTGATGCTGCACGACGTGACGTACAAAAGTTACGGGCGAGAAGTTCTTGTGTGCTAACGGGTG
This sequence comes from uncultured Gammaproteobacteria bacterium, assembly GCA_964516045.1. GTDB lineage: Bacteria > Pseudomonadota > Gammaproteobacteria > Chromatiales > Chromatiaceae > VMDJ01. The sequence continues at coordinate 9,866 of CAZEWM010000036.1, read as the reverse complement.
TTAGTACAGTGTTTGCTGATAACCCAAGCTTGAATGTTCGATTGTCCGAGCAAGAGCTTGATTTGGATGAATCACCTGTACGCCAACCACGCCCCGTTATTTTAGATACGCATGCGCGTATGCCGCTTAAGGCAAAGCTGCTGGGTTTGGGTAATTCACCGATCATTATCGTTGGCGATAGTGCATCGACTGATGCAGTAGCCGCGCTAAAAGAGTCAGATGCCGTTGTGCACACAGTGGGTTTAAAGAACGATCGTGTTGATTTAGAGGCGGCTTTGACTGTGTTGGCGAGTGAGCAAATAAATGAAGTTTTAATTGAGTCTGGTCCAACGTTAGCTGGCGCTTTTGTTCAGCAGCAATTGGTGGATGAATTGGTAATCTACATGGCGCCAAGTCTATTAGGTGATCAAGCGCGTGGCTTGATGAGTCTGCCTGGCTTGGATGTCCTAGCCGACCGAGAAAAATGGCAATGGCGAGATGTGCGCCAAGTCGGCAATGATTTACGCCTGAGGTTAACGAGGTAAGCGATGTTTACAGGCATTATTGAGTCGATCGGCAAGATCGCAAAGATGGAAAAACGCGGAGGTGATGTACGTCTGCATATCGCGACCGGAAAACTCGATCTTTCTGATGTGGCCTTGGGCGATAGCATTGCTGTGAATGGCGTATGCCTGACCGCTGTGGTTTTGCCTGGTGATGGTTTTGTAGCTGATGTGTCGAATGAAACCCTGTCGCTCACCAGCTTGGGTCAGTTAAGTACGGGCAGTCTGGTGAATCTTGAAAAAGCACTCACCATGAGTACTCGTTTAGGTGGCCACCTTGTTTCAGGTCACGTTGATGGCTTGGGTGAGGTGATCGCTAAGTCTGAAGATGCACGTTCAATTCGTTTCACCGTAAAAGCACCCGATGAGCTCGCAAAGTACATCGCGCATAAAGGATCTATCACAGTTGATGGTACGAGCCTAACCGTGAATGCAGTAAAGGGAGCTGAGTTTGAACTCAACATTGTGCCGCATACCGCTCAAGAGACCATCATGTCGGAATATGAAGTCGGTCGAAAAGTGAATTTAGAGGTCGATTTGGTTGCGCGTTATTTAGAGCGTCTGTTGTTAGGCGATAAAGCCGCGGATGCTTATGCTGAGGGTGGATTGAATATGCAAAAACTCATGGAAGCTGGTTTTGTGAAATAAAAAAGGGGCTTTAAAGCCCCTTTTGTTTTTGTAACAGATGTTATTTAAACATCTCTTTGTAGCCATGCCAGGTGGCGAACCCCAAAATTGGAAATATCACAATAAAAGCCACGAAGTAGGTTGCCATTCCAACGATCGTCAATGCAGCCACAATACCGCCCCAAATCAATGTGGTGCCTAAGCGTTCCATAACGGCTTTTACACTGCTAACCACGGCTGTGGCGATATCAGTACGGTCATCAACAATCATGGGTAGTGACCATGCGCTAAGCGCAAACATGATCAAAGCGAAGACGCCGCCAACGCCTAACAGGGCAAGGACAAAACCACGACCCCCTTCGGTTGCCATCGCAGAGCTTAAAGATTGCAAGGTGCCTACAAAGGAGGTACTGCTCAACACTTCTGATGAGTAAAGTGCGACAACAATACCTGAGATGCGAATCCAGGCAATCATCACTACTGCGAGTAATACACTAAAGATCAGCGTCATTTTGATGTTGTTAAATAACAATCGGCTACACGATTGCATGCTGGGCGCTGAGCCATCTTCAACGCGCTTAGCCATGCGATAAAGGACGGTTGCAAACATGGGGCCCACTAATAGGAAGCCACTCCAAAAGGCAAAGACAAACTGTGGTGTTTGAATCGCAGCATTGGTAATTGCTAGACCGATGGAGGCGAAGATCAGTCCAAAAATGGTCGCTTGGACTGGAATCTTTAAATAGGTTTGTAAGCCATGAGCAAGCCACTGAAAAGGCGCGGTCGCTGAGACCTTTTTGCTATGCACTACGTGGATAGGGTCGTAATGAACGACCGGTGGTTGAGTAGTTGCCATCTTTAAATTCCCCTTTACGTAAAGACGTGTCTTATTTATAAAACACATCAAGGGAGTTTCAAGAGGGGTAAATACCCTGATTGATCAGCTTTTTTCCATGATTTGTACGACTTTTTCTCCGGTTTTCACCATATTTTCGGAAAAAAATAAAATTCCATCTTCGTGACCTCCCATTCGAATGCAGCCTGAATCGCGCACTTGGGGGTCTTTTAGAAGCTCCGCGACAGCCTCGGCCATCTCAGGTGTGCCGTATGCGATATCTGGAGAAGTTGATGGAAGGTCTCGTGCCCACAGCTCCGGACTATGGACATGGATGATGGCCTTTATCGCGGAATCTGCATCGTATAGCGTTGAGTGAGTCATCGACTCAGAAGACGGTTTGATCGGTCCTTCTGAGTACACCTGATTGTTTGCAGCATCGACCTGAGTGACCCAGGACAGGTGCTCATCATTGATTTCATCCAACCCCGAGACTTGAGTGCCTGTAATGATGAAACCTTGATCAAGCTTTTGGCTGATGTTGCCGTAAGCGGCGCCGTCATATCGGTCAGGGTCTTGGCCAAGCAGGTTGTATTCACGGCACACTTTGAACCAGTGTTTAAGTTCAGATGAGTCGACTTCAATCAGTGGTGCAGTAACGTGATGAAGTGAATATTTGATGACGCCGTCGAGAATCATGGATGTTAAAAAAGTTAATGAGATTGTTGGGGGAGTCTACGCCAAAAACTGTCTTAGAAATGTCGTTTCTGAGCTGACTGAAATTGGCAGGTAGTTGACCTAATGTTGGCAGGGTCATTGGCTGTTAGCAAAATCGCGAAGAAGTGCTGATTCCGTGCTATATAGTGGTTACCTAATTCATAATTACGGGCAAAGAATGAGTTGTCCACACCAAAGGAGAGTTCACCCATGTTGAAGAAGAACTTGATTGCAGGGGCAATCATTGGAAGCTTTGTTGTCGGCGATGTCATGGCGGCAACCGAGTGGAATGTATCGTTGTGGGGTAAGCGTCGTGCGTTTACTGAAAACGTTGAGAAGTTGGCGGAGTTGGTTGAGAAGAAAACTAACGGTGACTTTAAGTTGAATATTTCTTATGGCGGTCTTTCAAAGTCAAAAGAAAACCTCGATGGTATTTCGATTGGCGCATTTGAAATGGCGCAGTTCTGTTCTTTTTATCATAAGGATAAGAACCCAACGATTACGGTTACTGAATTGCCATTCTCTAAGGATGTATCACTCGGCCGTATGACTGAGATTTTGCAAAAGGTGCATGAGCATCCAATCGTTAAAAAAGATTTGGCCCGTTGGAATGCAACCTTGTTAATGCCAACACCGTTACCTCAGTACAGCATCTCGGGTAAAGGTAAAGCGATTGAAAAGCTCGAAGACTTTGATGGTGTTCGTGTTCGTGGTCCAGGCGGTATCTTGGGCGTGTTGAGCAAGCTTGGTGCTAAGAAAACCAGTGTGCCTTTCTCAGAAGTGCGCCAAGCAATGGATAGCGGTGTTATCGATGCAGCTGCATTTGCACCCCACGCACATTTAGCAACCAAGACGTATGCGGTAGCAAATTGGTCAACCACTAACCTGAACTTGGGTACTGCAAACTGTCCTGTGGTTGTGAACACTGATGCACTTAATGCCTTGAAACCAGCGCATCGTGCAGCCTTGTTGGGTTCGGTTGACGAAGCGTTAGCTTTCTATGTTGATAACTACAACAACAAAACCACCGGTGCCTATGCCGCCGAGGAAAAGAAAGCGGGTTTAACCATGGTGACCTTTACGCCTGCGCAAACGGCACAGCTTTTAGATATGGCTGAGTCGGTTCGTGCAGAGTGGGTGACGTCAAACGCAAAAGATTTTGATTCGAAAGCGTTGTTTGATTTCACTAAAGGTTTGTTTAACCAATAACTACTGTAGCGCGGGCAATGCCCGCGCTTTTTCTTCATGGCTTTAGATCCCACCATCTTGTCAGATGACTCACGTCTGAGTCGCCTCGATCGTTTTTATCATCACGCAGAAACTTGGTTGTCGCTCGCGGGCGGCGTTGTCATTTTTCTTTTGGTGTTGCTGGCGAGCATGAACGTTTTAGGACGTTGGCTTTTCAGCATGCCAGTCAGTGGCTATATCGATTGGGTAGAGCAGGCGATGGCGGGTATTGCCTTTTTAGGGATTGCTTACACACAGCGACTAGGCGGACATATCCGTATGGATATTTTTGTTGGTGCTTTGCGCGGTCGTTGGTTGTGGCTGACTGAATTTATTTCGACCAGTGTGATGTTATTGATCACCTTGGTGCTTGTTTATGGCTCCTATCTTCACTTCTTGCGTGCTTATCAGATTGGTGACTCATCGGTGGATATTGATCTACCGACTTGGCCGGCTAAATTTATTGTGCCGTTCGCACTGAGTGTGTTGGCGCTACGTTTGATGTTGCAGTTGTGGGGTTTTGCTCGTGCTTTCAAACGCAATCAAGATCGTCCAGTTGCAGTACCACTCGTTGAAGATGCAGCGACGATTGCGGCGCGTGAAGCAGAAGCGCTCGGGAGTGATAAATGACCGAACTCTTCCAAGCAATGGGTCAGATGGACAATATGACCATTGGGCTGTGGATTACCGGCTTGATGCTGGTATTGGTGATTTTGGGTTTGCGCGTTGCGTTTGCGGCAGCTGTTGCGGGCTTCTTGGGTTTAGTTTGGATTTTCTCGGCGAAGCTGGGTTTTGAGAAAGGTTTTATTGTTGCGGCCAAAATGGCGGGCACAATTCCACATTCCAAAGTCTCTTCAGTCGCATTGTCATTGATACCGACGTTTATTCTGATCGGCTTTTTGGCTTATCACGCAGGTTTGACTAAAGCGCTCTTTGAGGCGGCTAAGCGCTGGGTAGGTTGGTTGCCCGGTGGTATGGGAGTTGCGACGGTTTTCTCAACAGCGGGCTTTGCTGCCGTATCAGGTGCTTCTGTTGCGACCTCAGCTGTGTTTGCGCGCATAGCGGTTCCAGAGATGCTTAAGCTGGGTTACAACAAACGCTTTGCTGCAGGTGTTGTCGCAGCGGGTGGAACACTAGCGTCCTTGATTCCACCTTCGGCGATCTTGGTTATCTACGCGATTATTGTTGAACAAGATGTTGGCGCTTTACTGATGGCAGGTTTTCTACCTGGTGCGGTATCCGCAATCATCTATGCGATGTTGGTGGTCTTCCTCGCTAAGTTGAATAAAAACTTTGGACCGCCAGTGACTGGCTACAGCTGGGCTGAACGGTGGTCGAGCTTACCCGGTGCTCTGCCAATCTTTGTGGTGATCGGCATTATCGTGGTGTGTATCTATGGCGGTGTCGGTACACCAACCGAAGCGGGCTCGTTGGGTGCCTTCGTGATTCTGCTACTCGCTTTGTTTAAAGGCATGAAGTGGAATCAGCTGAAAGGTTCCTTGATGGAAACCGCTAAGTTGACGGTGATGATCTTCTCGATCATTTGGGGTGTGTTGATCTATGTACGCTTCTTAGGCTTTGCGGATCTACCGCATGCCTTCTCAGATTGGCTGACTAGCCTCGATCAAAGCCCCATGATCACTTTGATCTTCATTCTTCTGGCATATGCGGTGCTCGGCATGTTCATGGATGCCATTGGTATGTTGTTGCTGACATTGCCTGTTGTCTATCCAGCGATCATCGCACTCAATGGTGGCGTGGGTGTTTCACCTGCGGATTCAGCCTTCGGTATGTCGGATGTGGGTGTGTCGATCTGGTTTGGCATCATTGCGGTGAAGATGGCGGAGGTCTGTCTAATCACGCCGCCAATTGGTTTGAACTGTTTTGTGGTTGCCGGGGTGCGACCAGAGTGCTCAGTCGGCGATGTGTTTAAGGGAGTGGCGCCATTTTTCGTCGCTGACGTGATCACGATCGCTGTCCTGATCGCTGCGCCGCAGATCATTCTTTGGCTGCCAGGTAAAATGGGCTTCATGTAAGCCAATGTTTTTTAACAAAATTAGCGTAAAAGCTGGCTTCCTGTTACTATCCGCGTCCGCTTGGCCCTGTGGGTATTGGGCCTAAGCATTTTGATTCAAGACTTTGAAACACTATGGCTCTTAACAGCACCGACGAAATTATCGATGACCTGAAAAACGGCAAGATGGTCATCATTATGGACGACGAAGATCGCGAGAACGAAGGCGATCTTGTCATGGCTTCTGAGAAGGTGACTGCGCAAGCGATAAACTTTATGGCGCGCTATGGGCGTGGTCTGATTTGTATGACCATGACCAAAGAACATTGTCGCCAGTTGCGTTTGCCTCTGATGGTCAACACCGACAATCAACTCGAGTCGACTAACTTCACGGTATCGATTGAAGCGGCAGAGGGTGTAACCACCGGAATCTCAGCAGCTGACCGCGCGACGACCGTTTTAGCTGCGGTCGCACCAAATGCCCAACCCCAAGATTTAGCGCAACCTGGTCACGTGTTTCCATTGATGGCACAACCAGGTGGTGTGTTAGTACGTGCAGGTCATACCGAAGCAGGTTGTGATTTGGCGCGCTTGGCAGGTTTAACTGCATCTTCTGTGATCGTTGAGATATTGAATGAAGATGGCAGCATGGCGCGCCGTCCAGATTTGGAAAAGTTTGCTCAAGAGCATGATTTAAAGATTGGCACGATTGCAGACTTGATTCAGTACCGTATTCGTAATGAGAAAACCGTAGAACAGGTAAGTGACTGTGTTTTGCCAACTAAGCATGGTGACTTCCGTTTATATGCCTTCCAAGATGTGGTGGGTAACGACATCCATCTAGCGTTAGTGATGGGAAATATTGATCCTGAGCGTTCAGCGTTGGTGCGTGTGCATGTACAAAACTCGTTATGTGATTTGTTTGAATCCACCAATAAGTGTGGCTGGCCTTTGCGTGAGGCGATGGATAGCGTTGCTAAAGAAGGCGAGGGCGTAATTGTTGTGTTGCGTAACTACGACACTGCTCGTGACATCATCAACCAGATCGAAACCATCAAGCATGGCGAGCAGATGGAAAAGAAAAGTTTAAAAGCATCAGCCAACGATGAAGAGCTACGCACCATTGGTGTGGGCGCTCAAATGTTGACTGAGCTTGGCGTGCGTAAGATGCGCGTCATGAGTGCGCCAAAGCATCTGCATGCCTTGGCGGGTTTTGGCCTAGAGGTCACCGAATTTGTGAATACAGAGAATGAGGCTTAATCGATGAGCATTAAAACAATTGAAGGCGGAATGACAGTTAGCAATGCACGTTTTTGTGTTGTGGTTGCGCGTTGGAATAGCTTTGTTGTCGATAGTTTAGAAGCCGGTGCGATTGATACGTTGAAGCGTCATGGTGCACGTGAAGAAGACATTACTGTTGTGCGTTTACCAGGTGCCTTTGAGATGCCATTGGTATTGGATAAAGTGGCTGCTAAGGGTGAATACGATGCCATCGTTGCACTCGGTGCAGTGATTCGTGGTGGCACACCTCATTTTGAATATGTCGCAGGCGAGTGCGTTAAAGGCATGTCTCAAGTTACCTTGAACCACGGTGTGCCAATCGCGTTTGGTGTGTTGACTGTGGATACCATCGAGCAAGCCATTGAACGCGCAGGTACCAAAGCAGGTAACAAAGGTGGCGAAGCTGCGGCTACCGCAATTGAAATGGTTAACCTGTTGAAGGAAATTGGGTGAGCAAGCCAGCTAGCCGGGGTCGCTCGCTCGCACGTAGCTTAGCGGTTCAGGCATTATATCAATGGCAAGTTGGCGGTCAGCCGATCGTCAATGTTGTGCCTCACATGCTGACAGATCATGCAGAACCTAAAACCGACGCTGCGTTTTTTACACTGCTCGTTGAGGGTGTGTCAGAGCATGTGAATGAGCTCGATGAAGCTCTGCGTCCGCATGTCGATCGCTCTTTAGAGAGTATCGACCCGGTTGAACGTGCCATTCTTCGGTTGGGCGCTTATGAACTAAAGATGCATCAAGAAACGCCTTATCGTGTTGTTATTAACGAATCGATTGAGCTGGCGAAAGTTTTTGGTGCAGAGCAAGGCCATAAGTACGTTAACGGTGTGCTAGATAAAGCGGCGAAAGATTTGCGTCCGTTTGAAATGGCTGCTGAGAAGAAGACCTCATAGAGTTTCTGATGGCTGGCGAATTTGATCTGATTCGCGATTACTTCCGTGATGCGACGGCGCAACGTGATGATGTTCTGCTGGGTATTGGTGATGACTGTGCACTGTTAGAGGTGCCGGTCGGTAAGCAGCTTGCGGTTAGCATGGATACCTTGGTTGTTGGTCGTCATTTCGTTGCGGATGTTGATCCGCAGTCTCTAGGTTACAAAGCGCTAGCAGTTAACTTAAGTGATTTGGCGGCAATGGGTGCTACACCTGCCTGGGTAACCTTAAGTGTGACTTTGCCGGATGCAGACGCTGACTGGATTAAACGCTTTATGGCCGGTTTTATTGAACTGGCTAAAAAGCATCAGCTCACTCTGGTGGGCGGTGATACTACCCGTGGCCCTTTATCGATCACGGTGCAGGTGCATGGTTTTGTCGAGCCGACAAACAGCATGCGACGCAATGCAGCGTGTGTTGGTGATCTGATTTATGTCAGCGGTCAACTCGGTGATGCAGGTTTGGCCTTACTAGCGCAACAAGGTCTTTATGTGAAGCAAGGCAGCTTGGCTTCTTTAAAACAGCGATTAGATCGTCCTGAGCCTCGTATTAAATTAGGACTGATGGCGGCAACGCATTCTCGCTGCGCGATAGATTTATCTGATGGTCTGGGTAGTGACCTTGGACATATCTGCGAAGAGAGTGATGTCGGTGCTTTGATCTATTTGGATAAGCTGCCAATGTCTGATGCGGTTGCTGACTATGTGGCTGAGTCAGGTGATTGGTCTTTGCCGCTATCAGCGGGTGATGATTATGAGTTGTGCATGACGGTACCTTCGGAACAACAAGCTTCATTTGAGGCAGTAATGCAGCAACAAGATGTGCCTGTGACATGGATTGGCATGATTGAACAAGGCGAGCAAGTTCGGGCAATGTTACCTAACGGTGATGTAGATGCCTATGTGGCTCGTGGTTATGACCACTTTGCGAATTAACGATGAGAAAACACACTGATTTACCCAAACCTGATATGAACCCCATTAACTTGATGGCGTTTGGTTTTGGCTCGGGTTGTACGCCAAAAGCACCGGGTACGATGGGTACTTTATTTGCTGTGGGTCTTTACTTGCCGCTCTCATATCTACCGTTAGAGTGGTATATCGCAATGACGGTAGCGGTATCGCTGTTGGGTGTATTTATTTGTGGCTGGTCGGCTAAAGATCTCGGCGTACATGATCACCCAGGTATTGTTTGGGACGAGTTCGCGGGTTACTTCATCACCATGATTGCAGCTCCGTCGGGTTGGCAATGGATAGTGATCGGCTTTGTGTTGTTCCGCTTCTTCGACATTATTAAACCTTGGCCAATCTCGCTAGCCGATAAAAAGCTCAAAGGCGGCTTTGGCATTATGTTTGATGACATCTTGGCGGGCTTGGCAGCGTTAGGCTGCATGCAGTTACTTGCGCACTTTCTGCCCGGTTTAGGGGCATAAAAAAGCCCGGTCAAGCCGGGCTTTTTTTGTTAAGCGCGTTTGTCGTGTTCGATCAGTGCGTAAGCGGAGTGGTTATGAATCGACTCGAAGTTTTCTGATTCGACGATATAGGCCGAGATACGCTCATCTGCATTTAAGCGAGCAGCAACGTCACGCACCATATCTTCAACGAACTTTGGATTGTCGTAAGCGCGCTCAGTAACGTACTTTTCATCTGGACGCTTGAGTAGGCCAAACAATTCGCATGATGCTT
>CAZEWM010000035.1:0-10477 GCA_964516045.1 uncultured Gammaproteobacteria bacterium | reverse complement strand
CCGGCATCGCCGACATACCAAGTGGTTTTTGGGTCAATGGTTAAAAGATAGCAGGCATGCAAGATTGAATCAGGATGCGGCTTGGCGCGTGCACAAGTGTTGCCGCTCACAATTGCCTTTGTGCGATGACTGAAGCCCATTTCTTGCATAAGCGGGTCGGTTAGCCAGTCAGGCTTGTTTGTCACAATTCCCCAGGTAATGTTCTGACGTTCGATATGCTCTAGAACCTCTTCTATGCCTTCAAATATAGTTGTGTCTCGACTCAGGTTGTTGAGATAGATCCTCAGTAGATGTTGGCGACGTTCTTCGAAAGCTTCGCTATCCTCAGGCAGATCAAAGCCTAGTTTGATCAGTGCTTTACCGCCATGAGATACCACTGGGCGTATTTGATCGAAGGGCAGTGTTTCTTGCTGGTAATCAATTAACGTTTGATTGAGCGCGTAGGCAAGGTCTGGTGCGGTGTCGGCAAAAGTGCCATCAAGGTCAAACAGGATGCCGGTAGGTTTTTTGAGCATTACTCAGCAGGTCGCGTGGTTGCAATCATGTAGTTCACATCAACATCGGTTGGGTGAAGTTTGTAAACCTTGGTGAACGGGTTGTAGACCAAGCCGCACATGTCATGCGTTGTTAATGTTGCCTCGCGTGCCCATTGCACCAACTCTGAAGGACGTATGAACTTGGCGTATTCATGCGTACCTTTAGGTAGAAGATTGAGGATGTATTCAGCACCCACTATCGCGAATAGATAGGATTTTGGATTACGATTAAGAGTTGAGAAGAACACATGGCCACCAGGTTTAACCAAGGTCGCACAAGCTTGAATGATGGACGCTGGATCTGGAACATGTTCGAGCATTTCCATGCAGGTGACGACATCAAAACTAGCAGGTTGATCAGAAGCAAGTTCTTCAACGGGTATCTTTCGATAGTCGACCTTTTCGCCAGATTCAAGCAAGTGAAGCTTTGCGACTTCGAGTGGGGCTTCACCCATATCGATGCCGGTGACGTCAGCGCCACGCGCTGCCATTGATTCGGACAAGATTCCGCCGCCACAACCGACATCCAATACGCGCTTGCCAGACAAAGACACCATCGCATCGATGTAATTCAATCGAAGTGGGTTTATCTGGTGTAAAGGCTTAAATTCGCTGTTCGGATCCCACCAACGACTGGCAAGAGCTTCAAACTTACTGACTTCGGCGTGATCAACATTAACGCTAGACATGCGGCTTTCCTACGTAGCAATCAAAGCATTATATCAGTCTGAACTTGCCTGATTTCTCGATAATTTGGCTTGCCATTGCTGACAGTTGGTTTGAATGCGTTGGACATCGACAGTTGTGTGCTTGCCGTTAGCGATTTGTCGCTTGCCCGCTATCCAGACATCGCTGACTTGCTCTCTGCCTGCGGCGTACACAATGTGCGATAAAGGATTGAAAACAGGCAAGGTATTAATATGCCCTAAATCGATCGCGACAACGTCGGCTTCTTTACCAACTTCGAGTGTGCCGATGTGTTCTTGTAACCCTAGTGCTATTGCGCCGTTGAGTGTTGCCATGCGTAAAGCTTGTGCGGCAGGCAGGGCGCTAGCATCCTGAGCGACCCCTTTCGCTAATAGTGCGGCAGTGCGCATCTCACAAAGCATGTTTAGATCGTTGTTGCTGGCAGCGCCATCAGTGCCTAAAGCGACATTAATGTCATGATCTTGTAGTTTCTTTACAGGACAAAAGCCTGAGGCAAGTTTTAGATTGGATTCAGGACAGTGCACAACATGTGCGTTGCTTCGTGCGTAATGCGACATCTCATCATCAGTCCACTGTGTCATGTGGACACCAATGAGTGACGGCGATAATAGGCCAAGATCTTTGAGGCGCTCGAGCGGACGTTTCTTGTATTGCTCGATGCTGCTATTGATTTCGTCTTGTGTTTCATGGATGTGCATATGAATCGGAATGTCGAGTTCATTAGCGAGAGTAACTAGCTGACTTAGTGGCTTGTCTGAAACTGTGTAAGGTGCGTGTGGCGCAAAACAAGTTGATATCAAAGGTTCGTTTCGCAAGGCGTCATGCAGTTCAACGGCTTTGTGAATGTAGTGATCTGCATTGTCAGCCCAGGCGGTCGGAAAATCAGTCACGATTAAGCCAACACTGCTGCGCATGCCGATTTTTTGTGCAACACGAGCAGTAATATCCGGAAAGAAATACATGTCGTTAAAACAGGTTGTGCCTGACTTGAGCATCTCGGCAATTGCTAAACGCGTGCCATCAGCAACAAACTCTTCATGCACCCACTTGTGTTCAGCTGGCCAGATATGCTCATTGAGCCAAGTCATTAGAGGTAGGTCGTCGGCGAGACCGCGAAATAGGGACATGGCCGCATGTGTGTGCGTATTCACCAGGCCTGGAATCAAAGCGTGATGGGGTAGCTCGACAATGTGTTCAGCATCAATTTCTTCACGTGCTTGTACCGTCGGCAAAATCGCTTTGATTTTGTTGTCTGCAATTGCCAGGCTGTGGTTCTCAAGCACAACTTCATGCGGTTCAACAGGAATTATCCATTTAGCGTGAATCAGTGTTTCGGTATGCACAGCAATGACCCCATGAGTCGCAGATTAAAATGGTGTTTAGCGTAGAATAACGCGCTTTGAAGAATCACAGAGAATTTCATGCGTACGGTTGAGCTCAATATCAAAGTCACGGCTAACGAAGCGATGGTTTGGCAGGATGAGCATTTGTATCTGCTCGATCAGCGACTATTGCCACATCAATCTGTTTTTATTCAGTGTGACGATGCAGCTGAAACAGCTGAAGCTATAACAGCGATGGTGGTGCGTGGTGCACCTGCGATTGGCGTGACCGCCGCCTATGGTTGTGCTTTAGCAGTTAGGCAGCGATTAGCTGATACTGGTAACTGGCAGGAAAAGGTTGCTGCCGATTTTGCGCATCTAAGAGCGGCACGTCCTACTGCGGTCAATTTGATGTGGGCTATTGATCAATGCTCAGCGATGTTGCCATCGCTATCGTCAGATAACGCATACTCAACACTGCTTAACTTTGCGCTTGAGCTGCATGCAAAAGATCGTGCAGATAACAAAACCATGGGTGAGTTTGGGGCTTCTTTATTACAAGGATGCTCATCGGTTATCACTCACTGCAATACCGGTGGTTTGGCGACTGGTGGTCACGGCACAGCATTAGGTGTGATTCGATCAGCGTTTGCGCAAGGAAAAATCAATGAAGTCTATGCCGATGAAACCCGTCCTTGGTTGCAAGGTTCGCGACTGACTGCGTGGGAGTTAGTGCAAGAAAATATTCCGGTTAAGTTAATGACCGATGGTGCTTGTGCGGCACGTATGGCAGCTGGCGGTATAACTTGGGCAATTGTCGGATCTGATCGCATCGCAGCGAATGGTGATGTGGCAAACAAAATTGGCACCTATAACTTAGCGGTAGCGGCGAAATATCATGGCGTGAAATTTATGGTTGCAGCGCCAACATCAACTATCGATTTGCAGACCGCATCTGGCGCAGATATCGAGATTGAAACGCGTGATCCGAGTGAGCTTTTAGGGTGTGGCGGTAAGTTGGTTGCGCCAGAAAAAGCGGGAGCTTGGAACCCTGTTTTTGATGTCACGCCTGCCAGTTTGGTGGATGCAATCGTGACCGAAAAGGGCATTATTTTGAATCCAGATCGAGACAAGATCGCTGCACATATGGCGAACTGATTTTTGCCGCTTGGCTAAACGCCTATTTTGCAAGGATCCAAGGATAAAAATTCTCTCAGCGGCGCTGTAATCGATTCTGAGCGATTTTTGCCAAATTATGCCGGTCGGCTGTGATACACTTTTCCCATAATTATTAAGGCATTTTGCTGGTCGCATAATGTTGCCCAAATGCCGCCTTTTTAAAGGTGACTACAAGGAAAAGTCTATGACCGAATTCGCTAAGGAAGTCCTCCCGATCAGTCTCGAAGATGAGATGCAATCATCCTATCTCGAGTACGCGATGTCCGTAATTGTTGGACGCGCACTACCCGATGTTCGAGATGGCTTAAAACCGGTACACCGTCGTGCACTGTTCGCGATGGGCGAATTAGGTAACGACTTCAACAAACCTTATAAAAAATCGGCACGTATCGTCGGTGACGTCATTGGTAAATATCACCCACACGGTGATACTGCGGTTTACGACACGATCGTCCGTATGGCTCAGCCATTCTCACTGCGTTACATGTTGGTGGATGGCCAAGGTAACTTCGGTTCGGTAGATGGTGATTCGCCAGCTGCTATGCGTTACACCGAAGTGCGTATGTCGAAGATTGCGCATGAGTTACTTGCCGATATCGATAAAGATACCGTCGACTTTGTCCCTAACTACGACGAATCAGAATCAGAGCCTGCTGTTTTACCAGCGCGTATTCCTAACCTGCTTATTAATGGTTCATCAGGCATCGCGGTGGGCATGGCGACCAATATTCCGCCACACAACCTGACTGAAGTTATCAATGCGTGTATTGCACTGATCGATGAGCCAGCGACCGATCTTCAAGCCTTAATGGAAATCGTGCCTGCGCCTGATTTCCCAACAGCAGGCATTATCAATGGTATTGCGGGTGTACGTGATGCTTATCGCACAGGTCGTGGCAAGGTGTATATCCGAGCGCGTTCGACTGTTGAAGAACTAGATAATGGTCGTCAGCGTATTGTTGTAACCGAATTGCCATATCAGGTTAACAAGGCGCGACTATTAGAAAAAATCGCAGAACTGGTTAAAGAGAAAAAGCTCGAAGGTATCTCTGAGTTGCGTGATGAGTCTGATAAAGACGGCATGCGTATGGTCATTGAGCTGCGCCGCGGCGAAGTTGCTGAAGTTGTGCTGAATAATCTTTACAAGCAAACCCAAATGCAAAGCGTGTTTGGCATCAATATGGTGGCTTTGGTTGATGGCCAGCCACGTACGCTTAATCTGAAGCAACTGCTTGAGTACTTTATTCGCCACCGTCGTGATGTAGTAACTCGTCGTACCGTATTTGAGTTACGTAAAGCACGTGATCGTGCACATATTTTGGAAGGCTTGGCCGTTGCGCTTGCAAACATCGATGAAGTGATCGCATTGATTAAAGCTGCATCAAATCCAGCGGAAGCAAAGCGTCAGTTAACTGAAAAGTTGTGGAAGTCGGGCACGGTTGAAACCATGTTGGCTGCGGCGGGTGCAGATGCGTCGCGTCCAGAAGGCTTGCCTGCAGAATTTGGTTTAACGTCTGACGGCTATCGCTTAACCGAAACGCAAGCTCAAGCAATCCTTGATCTGCGTTTGCAGAAACTGACCGGTCTTGAGCAAGACAAGATCATTACCGAGTTTGAAGAGATCCTGCAGCGCATTGCTGAGTTACTAGAGATTTTGTCGAACCCAGATCGTTTGATGGAAGTGATCCGTGGTGAATTGAATGAGATTCGTGAGCAGTTTGGTGACGAGCGTCGCTCTGAAATTGTTCATACTCAAGTTGATCTCACGCTTGAAGATTTGATCAGTGAGGAAGATGTTGTTGTGACGCTTTCTCACGAAGGCTACGCCAAAGCACAGCCTATCGATGTGTATCAAGCGCAGCGTCGTGGTGGTAAAGGCAAGACAGCAACGTCAACTAAAGACGAAGACTTCATTGAGAAACTGTTTGTGGCTAACACCCACGATACGATCTTGTGTTTCTCAAGTCGCGGTAAATGTTACTGGCTGAAAGTGTATGAATTGCCACAGGCGGGTCGTAACGCACGTGGCCGCCCAATGGTTAACTTGCTGCCGCTTGAGCAAGATGAACGTATTAATGCGATCTTGCCTATTCGTGAGTACAGCGAAGATAAATTCATCTTTATGGCAACGGCATCAGGCACGGTTAAAAAGACACCGTTGACCGATTTCTCTCGTCCTCGTAGCAGCGGCATCATTGCGGTTGATTTGCGTGATGATGATCAGTTGATAGGCGTGGATCTAACCGATGGCGAGCAGAGCATCATGTTGTTTACCTCTGCGGGTAAAGCGGTTCGTTTCGATGAATCGACAGTTCGCGCAATGGGTCGTACGGCTTGTGGTGTTCGCGGCGTGAAGCTGGGTGAAGGTCAGCGAGTGATCTCTCTGATTGTAGGTACCGATGGAGATGTTTTGACCGCAACCGAGAACGGTTACGGCAAACGTACGCCAATTGAGCAATATCCAGTCAAAGGCCGTGCTGGCATGGGTGTGAAATCAATCAAGACCAGTGAGCGAAATGGCGAGCAGGTTGGTGCGGTCCGTGTCACTGGCGATGATGAAATTATGTTGATCACCGATGGCGGTACCTTAGTTCGCACCAGCGTGGCAGATATTTCTCAGATGAGTCGTGATACCCAGGGTGTTCGTTTGATCAGCTTGCGTAACGATGAAAAGTTAATTGGTATCGAGCGCATTGAAGCGCTGGAAGTCGAAGAGGGCATGGCGCTGCCTGAGGGTGAAGAGCCAGCGGTAGGCGACGCTCCTCCAAGCGACGAAGGCTGATCATCAGTTGTTAAAAACTTAACGAAGGCGCCTTGTGCGCCTTTAAGTCCTTTTGGATAACGATAAACCTATGTCTCGATTGTTTAACTTCAGTGCAGGTCCAGCGGCGCTTCCAACGCCCGTATTGGAGCGTGCGCAGGCAGAAATGCTTGATTGGCAAAACCTTGGCTGCTCTGTCATGGAGCTTAGTCATCGTGGAAAGCCGTTCATGGCGCTTGCGCAAAAAGCTGAGGCTGATTTACGTGAGCTGATGTCGATCCCCGACAATTACGGTGTATTGTTTTTACAAGGTGGCGCTTCATCGCAGTTTGCCTCGGTGCCTTTAAATCTAATGGGTCAAAAACAGGCCGCTGATTATTACTACACGGGCACTTGGTCACGTAAGGCGATTGCAGAAGCTAAACGGTATGGTGAGATTAATGTTGTTGGCGATATGTCGGCGAATAATTTCACCACGCTACCAGATGAAGGCAGTATTCCCGTTTCTGATAACGCAGCTTTTGTGCATTACACGCCAAATGAAACAATTCACGGCTTAGAGTTTAGTTATGTGCCAGAAACCGGTGCTGTGCCATTGGTTGCGGATATGTCATCTAACATCCTGTCACAGCCGATTGATGTCTCTAAGTTCGGCATTATTTATGCCGGTGCGCAAAAAAATATTGGACCGGCAGGCTTAACTATCGCGATTGTTCGTGAAGATTTGATTGGTCATGCGTTGCCGCAAACGCCGGCTATGCTGAATTACCAATCACAAGCTGACAATGACTCAATGTACAACACGCCACCCACCTACAGTTGGTATTTGGCAGGCTTGGTGTTCGAGTGGTTGAAAGAACAGGGTGGTCTCTCCGTTATAGCTGAAGTTAATCAGCGTAAGGCGAATTTATTGTATTCAGCGATTGATAAAAGCGGTTTTTACGCCAATCCGGTCAATTCTGCCTATCGTTCAATCATGAATGTGCCATTTACACTGGCTGATACTGCGTTAGATGCGTTATTTTTAGAGCAGAGTCATGCGGCTGGCTTGTTGGCGCTGAAAGGCCATAAAGAAGTTGGTGGCATGCGAGCCAGTATTTATAACGCGATGCCCTATGAGGGCGTTGAGGCTTTAGTCGACTTTATGGCTGAGTTTGAGCGTACACACGGTTAACTAAGGAACACCGATGAGTGATGCAGAACAATTAGGCAAGATTCGAGATCGTATTGATGCGATTGATGAGCAAGTGCATCAATTGCTGAATCAACGAGCTGAAGCGGCAATGGAAGTTGCGCGCATTAAGCTTTCGGCTGATCCAAATGCGGTGTTCTATCGACCAGAGCGCGAAGCGCAAGTGCTTCGTATGGTGCAAGAGCGCAATCAAGGTCCGCTTGATGATGAGGAAGTCGCGCGTTTATTCCGTGAGATCATGTCTGCCTGTTTGGCATTAGAGAGGCCGTTGCAAATTGCTTACCTGGGACCTGCGGGTACCTTTACTCAAGCGGCAGCGCTTAAGCATTTCGGTCATTCAGTACGAACAGAATCGCTCGGCAGCATTCCAGATGTTTTCTTAGATGTGGAATCAGGTAAAGCAGATTACGGTGTAGTACCTGTTGAGAATTCAACCGAAGGTGTAGTGAATCACACGCTCGATACCTTTTTGAAATCACCACTTCAGATTTGTGGTGAGGTGAGCATTCGCATTCATCACAACTTGCTTGGTAAAGGTCAACCATTATCAGAATTGAAAACGGTGTTCTCGCATCAGCAGTCGCTGGCTCAGTGTCGCGGATGGTTGGATCGTCATCTACCGTTTGTTGATCGTGTGCCGGTCGGTAGCAATGCAGAGGCTGCTAAGTTGGCAGCTGAGACACCGAATGCCGCCGCTATTGCCGGTGAGATGGCGGCTGAGCTTTATGGTTTGGATACGCTCTCTGAAAACATTGAAGACGAAGCAGGTAACACCACGCGCTTTTTAGTCATTGGTCGTCAAGCGACACCCCCTTCGGGTGATGACAAAACGAGTTTAATGATGAGTGCGCCCAACGAAGCTGGTGGTCTTTATAAGATGCTACGCCCGTTGGCAGATCATGGTGTCAGCATGACGCGTATCGAATCACGCCCTTCGCGCCGTGAGAATTGGGATTATGTGTTCTTTGTGGATGTGAATGGTCATGCAGGTGATCCTCACATGGCAAAGGCAATTGAAGAGCTGCGTAAGTCCGCAGGTATGTTTAAGGTTCTAGGCTCATATCCGCGCGCGGTGCTTTGAGTATAAAAAGGTATTAACGTGAGTAATGCGTTTCTGCACATTGCCTCTCCAGGTATTGCATCTATTCAGCCATACAAACCAGGCAAGCCTGTTTCTGAATTAGAGCGTGAACTGGGTATTTGTAACTCGATTAAATTGGCGTCTAACGAGAACCCAATTGCAGTCAGTCAGCGCGTCAAAGATGTTTTGCAGTCTGAGTTTGCAGAATTGGCGCGCTATCCAGATGGTGCAGGGTTTGCTTTGCGTGAAGCCTTAGCGAATCGCCATGGTGTCACATCTAAGCAGATCACCATTGGTAATGGTTCCAATGATGTGCTCGATATGATCGCTCGCGTGTTCTTATCGCCGGGTTATCAGTCTGTTTTTTCTCAGCATGCCTTTGCGGTTTATCCGATTGCGTCAATGTCTGTAGGTGCGGACTTGGTCGCTGTGCCTGCCGTTGAATTTGGCCATGATTTACATGCCATGCTCAATGCGATCACTGATAAAACGCGCGTGGTTTGGATTGCGAATCCCAACAATCCAACAGGCACTTGGTTGAATGAAGCTGAGTTGATGCATTTTGTTGAGCAAGTGCCATCTGATGTCATCATTGTTATTGATGAAGCGTATTCGGAGTATGTGCGTCTCGATGATTATCCAGATGCTACTCAATGGATAACGCGATTCTCTAATGTGATCGTTACACGTACATTTTCAAAAGCCTTTGGTTTGGCTGCTTTACGCGTTGGGTACTGCGTGAGTCATCCGGATGTTGCGGATTTATTAAACCGTGTTCGTCAGCCATTTAATGTGAATTCATTTGCGCAAGCTGGTGCACTTGCAGCTTTGGATGATGCTGAATACTTAGCTGAATCAATTCGTGTGAATGATGAAGGGCTACTTCAGTTAAGCAAGGGTTTGGATGATTTGGGTCTTACCTATATCCCATCAGTGGGTAATTTTATTTCAGTCAATGTTGATCGCTCGGTGGCAGAGGTTGATAGAGCACTCTTGATGGAAGGTGTAATCACACGTCCTGTCGAAAATTATGGGTTGCAACATCACTTACGAATCAGTGTGGGTCTACAGGATGAAAATGCTCGCGCGCTTACCGCATTGGAGAAGATCTTGTGAAGCCGATCAATCGACTCGCTGTCATTGGCCTCGGTTTAATTGGTGGCTCCTTGGCGCGTGCGTTACGCGATGCGGGTAAGGTTGAGCATATTGTTGGTTGTGGTCGCTCAGCTGCAAACCTTGAGAAAGGTATCGAGTTAGGTGTGATTGATAGCTTCACGCATGATGTAGCTGAAGCTGTTAGTGATGCAGATGTAATTTTTGTTTCAGTACCGCTGGGAGCCATGAGAGCTGTATTTGAAGCGTTCAAAGGTCACATCAAACCAGATTGTGTGATTACCGATGGCGGTAGTGCTAAAGCGACTGTTATTGAAGATTTTATGCAGGCGTGTCCTGAGTATGCGGATCAGTTTGTTCCCGGTCATCCGATTGCTGGTACAGAAAACAACGGCGTCGAGGCATCATTCGCAACGCTCTATAACAATCGTCGCATCATTATCACTCCGATCGATCAAACTTCTGCTGTTGCCCAAAAGATCATCACTGAGATGTGGCAAGCCTGTGGTGCCGAGGTTATCGAGATGGGCGTAGAACATCACGATGAAGTATTAGCGGCGACAAGTCATTTGCCACACATGCTGG
>CAZEWM010000034.1:0-10691 GCA_964516045.1 uncultured Gammaproteobacteria bacterium | reverse complement strand
CTCTCGATGGCGATATTCGCGACAGCATTCATGCTCTCGCTTTACACACAATGACCCCTGAAGAATGGTTCGCCAAAGGCGGCCAATCTCCTGACTCACCCCCTTGCTTAGGCGGAGATAAGTAATGCTGTTAAAACTGATTCGTAACGCACTCGGTGGTTTGATTTGGCTGGGTGATCGCATCACACGTCCCTCGCCGATGAAACGCTCAGCCGACGCACAACTGGCTGCAGATAAAGCAACGGCCAACATGGCACTCTATCAATTCCCGCTGTGCCCATTTTGTATAAAAACCAAACGCGCGATGCATCGCTTAGGTCTTAACATCGAGAAGCGTAATGCGATGAGCGATTTGGCACATCGCGAGCGTTTAGAGAAAGAAGGCGGCCAGATCAAAGTGCCTTGCTTGCTGATTGAGGAAGATGGCGAAGCACGTTGGATGTATGAATCCAACGACATCATCGCTTATTTAGAAAAACGTTTTGCTTGAAGCTTAGCCCTGACAGTGACCATCAGCACTGTGCGCATGGCCATGCTGCAGCTCAGCTTCTGTTGCTTGACGTACTTCGATAACCTCAAGGTCAAAACGAATATCGCGCCCAGCTAACTCATGATTACCATCAACGGTAACCGTTTTATCGTCCACATCGATCACGCGGACCAGCACCACTGAGCCATCTTCCATCTCGGTCTCAAAGCGCATACCCACTTCAATCACATCGATACCAGGGAAACTGCTGCGGGGTACAACATCAATCAACCGCTCATCAACGTCACCAAACGCATCATCAGCACTAAGTGGCACTTCAAATTTATCGCCAAGCTGATGACCGCTTAGCGCGACTTCCAAGCCTGGCAATAACTCGCCCATACCATGCAGATACATCAAGGGACCTTCGTTATCTGACGAATCGATCAAATTATTATCTTGATCGTAGAGTTTGAAGTTACAGGCAACGACTGTTTTATCTTGAATCTTCATATCTTGTCCTCTGAGACCTTATGCCTCTGCTACAAAGCGCATCGAAAAATCAATTGCGCGAATATCTTTGGTTATTTCACCGACCGAAATATCATCCACACCGGTTTGCGCAATATCACGCACCGTATCTAAATTAACCCCACCTGATGCTTCAAGTCGTGCACGGCCCTGATTGATCTCAACGGCCTCACGCAACTGCGGCAAGCTCATGTTGTCGAGCAACACACGCTTTACACCAGCAGCTAGCGCTTCTTCTAACTGCTCATGTGTCTCGACTTCAATCTCGATCTCAACATTTGGATGCTCAGCAAACGCACGATGTAATGCCGCGGTTACCGAACCGGCAGATTCAATATGGTTCTCTTTAATGAGAATCGCATCGTGCAATCCCATGCGATGATTCGATGCACCACCACAGGTCACAGCATATTTCTGCGCCATACGAAGCCCGGGGATCGTCTTGCGAGTATCAAGGATGCGTACACCGGTATCTTCAACGGCTTTGACATACTCAGCGGCTTTTGAAGCCGTTGCTGACAAGGTCTGTAGAAAATTTAACGCTGTACGCTCAGCAGTTAATACCGCGCTTGCCGAACCTTGGATACGACAGAGCACTTGATCAGCTTCGACTTCATCGCCATCAACGACAGCCCAATCAATCTCAATCGTCGCATCAACCTGCGCAAACACTTCGTTGAACCATGCAACACCACACACCACCGCCGACTCACGACTAATCACGGTTGCTTGAGCAAGCATATTCGAATTGATCAATGAAGCAGTCAGATCACCTGCACCTACATCTTCAGCAAGCGCCTCAGTCACCTGAGATTGAATTTGTGATGCCGATGGCAAAATCATTTAAAGGATCTCAAGCAACTCAACATCAAATACCAATGTTGCATTAGGCGGAATAACACCACCTGCGCCTTGGGCGCCATACCCTAAATTTGGCGGAATGGTTAGTTTGCGCTTACCACCCACCTTCATACCTTGAACGCCTTCATCCCATCCACGGATAACCATGCCGGCACCCAGTGTAAACTGGAAAGGATCATTGCGATCAACGCTTGAATCAAATTTAGAACCGTCGGTTAACCAACCGGTGTAGTGCACAGAAACGCGCTGACCCGCTGCAGCTTCTGCACCATTACCTTCCACCATATCGTCGTATTTCAAACCGCTATCGGTCATTACTTCTGCCATGTCTTTCTCCAAGCCGGAAACTCAAACCAGCGCGCATTGTAGCTGCATCTAGCCCTAGCCGCCCGCCTGCTCTACCATCTGGCTTATGTTGGTTTCATTACGCCAAGGTGAGTTTCACCACACACTTGCAGATACCCAAAGCGTGGCCCTGGTGCTATTCACCAGTCCAGAATGCGGCAGCTGTCGCCAGATCAAGCAACTTCTCCCAAAGCTCTTAGAAAAAAATCCCGACTGGCAACTTTTCGAGGTGGACGCACAGCAGGAGATGGGGCTTACTCAGGAGTTCGAGGTGTTTCATCTACCGACCTTATTCCTGTATCACGCAGGCGCTTTTCATTGCGAGCTTAGAGCTCAAGCGACATTAACTGATATTCAAGATAAAGTGACTGAAGCACTTCAACAACCAGCACAGGAAGCACCTTAATGTCACATTGGCTCGATGCGGTGAAACACACTCCCTCGCCCAACTTTGATGCGCGCCCTGCTGACTGTACGATTAATTTATTGGTGATTCATAACATTAGCCTGCCACCCGGCGTATTTGATGGCGATAACGTGGAAGCCTTTTTCCTCAATCAACTTGATTTCAGTAAAGACCCTTTCTTTGAAGAGATACGTGAGCTCAAAGTCTCATCGCATCTTTTCATCCGTCGTGATGGTAATGCGCAGCAATTTGTCGACCTAGATGATCGCGCATGGCACGCCGGCCAGTCGACTTGGCAAGGTAAAGAACGTTGCAACGATTTCTCTATTGGCATCGAACTGGAAGGCACTGATGATCTAACCTTTACCGATGCTCAGTACAAAACATTGATTCAACTTACCCTTCAAATCCAACAACAATACCCTGAGATTACCAACGACCGTATCGTCGGTCACAGTGATATCGCTCCGGACCGAAAAACCGATCCCGGCCCTCATTTTGACTGGTCGCGTTATCATCAAGGGCTATCTCAATAAGTCATTTGAGCTGCTAAACTCAAAACATCTTTATCGAGAATTCCACCCATGAGTTTCTTAATCGCCCTTTTGATTGTTATCGCTGAACGCGCCTTATGGAATTTAGATGCGCATCGCAATCACGCTTGGTTACAATTAATTGAAGCACGTCTACAAAAGATCTCCGCCGTAAATAAAGTTCTAGTAACACCCTACGGACGGTTTGCTTTACTCGTTGGACTGCCTGTTGCCTTAGTTTTTATCATCCAGCTCACGCTTGATGATGCTTGGCTACTCGAAATTCCTTTTTACGCAGCTGCACTTTGGTTCTCCCTGGGTCCAACCGATCTAGGTCGAGAAATCGAGAGCTTGTTAAACAAACAACGCCAACACTCTGAAACCGGGCGTGGCGATTATCGCGACATCATGCAACGCGCCTTCATTGGCGCGAACGATGGCTTATTTGCCCCTCTATTCTGGTTCGCATTTCTCGGACCTGTTGGCGCTTTTGCTTATCGTTGGTATGCCAACTGGATGGAAGATAACGCTGGCGATAATCCTTTATTCCTCACTGCTTGGACCTATACAAATTGGATACCGGTGCGACTCACCCTACTTTGCTTTGCTATTGCCGGAAACTTTGATGCGGTTGCTGCAGCATGGAAGAACAGTGAATCGAATGAAACAGACAACACCGGCGCTACAGATATCCTTGCGTCTGCAGGCATTGCCGCTTTAGAGCAAGCGGCTCCTCGTTCACATTCAGAGCTGGATGTAGAAGATGCCATGGCGCTAGTTTGGCGCAGCCTAACTTTATGGATGGTCTTATACGCATTGATCAGCTTGATCGACTAATGCGCTTTCTACTAACCAGCCTTTGGCTACTCAGCTCTACCGCCTTTGGAGCAAGCGTTACTGACGATCTCGATCACCAGGTAACCCTTGCATCGCCAGCACAACGCATCATTACCTTGTCACCCCATGGCACCGAATTTATTCGTGAGCTTGGTTTGACCGATCGTCTTGTCGCTGCTGCGAATGACGGCAAACCCTTACCTGCAACAACACAAGTCATCAGTGGTTATGGCGCGCTAGATCGCGAGTGGTTACTCAGTAAACAACCTGACTTAGTGATTGCATGGGGATCAGGCAATCGATCACAAGATATCGCCTGGCTTACTGCGAATAAGATTCCAACTTTTGTGAGCGAGCCCGCTTCATTAAAAGCGATTGCAGAAACACTGATTAAACTTGGCAAGCTGACAGAGTCACAAAAATATGCGCAACAAGCGAGAGATCAGTTCTTACGCAATCTTCAACAAGCTTGTCCAAAGACACTTAACGCACAAAAAGTTCATATCGTGATTTGGGATCAACCCGCAATGACTCTGGGTGGAGAACATTGGCTAAATGAGCTACTTGAGAAAGCGAATTTCAAAAACACATGGCAGCATATCAAGCGCATGTTCTTCACCATTGAGCGCGAAGCCCGCATGAGCAAACAATTAATTTCTCAGATTGATTTAAGACAAGGCCAAAAAGCCAGTGAAAAACGTTTTGTCAGTGAGCATCTCAACCGCCCAAGCCCATCACTGGCACTTGGACTTCAAGAATTATGTGCGCAACGTAGTTATTAAGCGTAACGGCGCTCTTCACCTTTTCCGGCAACGTTTTCAACGCAGCGACCACACAGCTCAGGATGCTCAGTATTAGCGCCAACATCAGAACGATGATGCCAACAACGTGGACACTTTTCAGCAGCGCTCTTTGCAGCCAATAACGCCAAGCCTTCAAGTTCAGTAGCGACAGCGTCAGCAGACTTATCCGCCATCGGCGAAAGACTAGCGCTTGAGGTCAAAGTGACAAAACGTAGTTCATCACCCAATCCTTGCAATACATTTTCTAACGCATCATCCGCATAGAGCGTGACATCCGCTTCAAGAGAAGAACCAATAACACCGTCTTTACGCAAAGCTTCTAACTGCTTACTCACTGCAGAACGAACGGCCTGAATCTTTGCCCAGCGCTCACGTGAAGCTTCCGCATCCGGCATAGAACTCAAGCCTTCGTACCATGTCTCAAGAAATACCGATTCTGAACGGTTACCCGGCATGAAGCCCCAAGCCTCATCCGCTGTAAAACTCATCACAGGCGCCAACCAACGCACCATTGCTTCGGCAATGTGATACATCGCGGTCTGACAAGAGCGACGTCCCAAGCTATCCGCTGCCATTGTGTACTGACGATCTTTGATAACGTCTAAATAGAAACCACCCAAATCACTTGAACAGAAATTCAAGATCTTTTGGTAGATCACATGGAAGTTATAGTCTTTGTAAGCAGCCTCAATATCCGCTTGTAATTGATGCGCACGATCAATCACCCAGCGATCTAATTCAATTAGCTGATCATTAGCAACTACATTATTTTCCGGGTCAAAGCCATTTAAATTAGACAGCAAAAAACGCAACGTATTACGAATACGGCGGTATGCATCCGCAGTGCGCGTTAAGATTTCATTCGATACCGACATCTCTGCGCGGTAGTCCGTTGCAGCTACCCACAAGCGAATGATGTCAGCACCCAAGGTCTTCATCACATCTTGCGGGCTGATCACATTACCGATCGACTTCGACATCTTTTTGCCTTGTGCATCAACGGTAAAGCCGTGAGTCAAACACGCCTTATAGGGTGCTTTTCCATTCATAGCCACTGAGCTCAACAAGGATGATTGGAACCAACCACGGTGCTGGTCAGAGCCTTCAAGATATAAATCCGCAGGCGAGCTCAAACCATCGCGTCTATCCAACACACAAGCATGTGTCACACCCGAGTCGAACCAAACATCTAAGGTATCAGGCACCTTTTCATATTTATCCGCATCACTATCAAGCAAGTCGGAAACTTCCATATCAAACCATGCCTGAATGCCTGACTCAGCCACCTTCTGCGCAACCTTTTCAACCAGCGCCTCAGTGTCTGGGTGCAGCTCGCCTGTGTCCTTATGAATCAGAAACGTAACCGGCACACCCCAGGTACGCTGACGTGAGATACACCAATCAGGACGATTTTCGACCATACCCTCAATACGTGCCTGACCCCAATCGGGCAACCACTGTACTTGTTTGATCTCAGTCATCGCCGCATCACGCAGACCGTTCTCTGACATGCCAATAAACCACTGCGGGGTTGCGCGGAAAATAATCGGTGTTTTATGACGCCAGCACACCGGGTAGCTATGCGTGAACTTGGCATCATTCACTAACGCGCCATGTTCTTTCAAAACCTCAATCACATGCTCGTTAGCTTTAAATACATGCTCGCCCGCGAACAGCTCAGTGCCTTCAACATAACAACCATTACCACCAACCGGATTATCAACTGGCAGGCCATACCTCTGTCCGACAACAAAGTCATCAACACCATGACCTGGTGCGGTATGCACTGCGCCCGTGCCTGCTTCAAGCGTTACATGATCACCTAAAATCACTGGCACACGACGATCATAGAAAGGATGTTGCAATTGTTGATGCTCTAGATCCGCACCTTTACAACTAGCAATAGTTACTGGGTTATCGATCCCCCAACGCTGTGCGACTTCTTCAAGCATGCCATCAGCAACAACAAGACACTCATCGCGGTGTTGCACCAAGACATAATCAAGCTCTGCATTTAGCGCAACACCTTGGTTAGCTGGAAGCGTCCATGGGGTGGTTGTCCAAATGACGACTGATATAGATCCCTTTATATCCGGATCACCAAAAGCCGCTAATGCCGCAGCTTGATCAACCGCACGGAAGCGGACATCAATCGCAAAAGACTCTTTATCTTTGTACTCAACTTCCGCTTCTGCCAACGCAGAACCACAATCAGTACACCAATGCACAGGCTTTGAACCTTTAACAATGTGTTTATTCTTAGCGATCTTTCCGAGCGAGCGAACAATGTCGGCTTCCTGCTCAAAGTTCATGGTGAGATATGGATTCTCCCAATCACCCAACACACCCAAACGCTTAAAGTCGGTACGCTGTTTATCCACTTGCTTAAACGCATACTCACGACACGCTTTACGGAAGTCAGCTGCACTAACTTTATGACCCGGCTTACCCACTTTCTTTTCAACTTGCAGCTCAATCGGTAAGCCATGGCAGTCCCAACCTGGAACATAAGGCGCATCAAAGCCATCTAAGGTGCGGCTTTTGACGATCATGTCTTTGAGAAGCTTATTTACTGCGTGCCCGATATGAATATCGCCGTTCGCATACGGAGGACCATCATGCAGAATGAAAGTGGGACGACCTTTGAATGCCTCACGAATTTTTTGGTACAAACCTTTTTCTTCCCAACCTTTAAGCATCTCAGGCTCACGGTTAGCCAGATTCGCTTTCATAGGAAAGCCGGTTTGTGGCAGATTCAAAGTCTCTTTGTAATTACTCACGTCTCGATCCGTCAGTGTTAAGGCAGCTTATTGCTATACCTGTTTAAAAAAGTCTCGTGCCGTCTCAACATCCTTTTGGATTTGTGTTGTTAACGCCTCGAAAGATTCAAATTTTTTCTCATCACGGATGCGCTGCATAAAGTGCACCGACACCCTCTGGCCATACGTGTTGGCATTAAAATCTAATGCATGCACCTCAAGGGTAAAGCGGTCATCACCTTCAACCGTAGGACGGTTGCCGACATTCGCCACTCCATTCTGCGACCCTTGCTCTAAGCCATCGATACGCACTGCAAATACGCCTCGCACCGATGGGTGCAGTCTGCCCAACTGAATATTCATGGTAGGAAAGCCAATCTGTCGACCGCGCTTATCTCCATGCCCTACTCGACCTGTAATGCGGTAATCACGACCCAAGCATTTCTCTGCTTGATCAAAATCACCCGCTAACAGCGCACCTCGAATACGCGTGCTGCTAACCCGCTCAGCTTCGATCTCAAACGTCGGCAGACTTTCTACCGCAAAACCCAGCTCTTTACCCATCTGCTGCAACAAAGCAAAGTTGCCTTTGCGCTGATGGCCAAAGCAGAAGTCATCTCCCACATAGAGATGCTTAACGCCTAGCTGCTCCACCAATATTTGCTTCACAAACTCTTCCGCAGGTTGTGTGGCTAAAAACTGGTTAAAGCGCAAAATCAAAGTTCGATCGATTTGCTGCGCTTCGAGAAGATGTAGCTTCTCAGCTAACCGAGTCAAACGCGCAGGCGCTTTATCGGGAGCAAAATATTCGATCGGCGTTGGCTCAAAGGTAATCGCCAATGACGGCAAGCCTAAGGCCTCAGCGCGTTGCTTTACCGCTGTGATCACTTGAGCGTGACCTAAATGTACACCATCAAAATTCCCGATCGTTGCGACGCAACCTCGGTCTGATAATTTCACATTGTGTAAGCCACGGATTAATCGCACTAACAGCGCTCAACGCAAAGAGCACAGTATATAAGGAATGGCTTGGAGACGTCGCGGGTTCAGCGCTTTTCTGTTGGGGTTTTAATGCTATCCCAGATCAAAAAGATCACACCTAGCGTAATGGCAGCATCGGCTAGATTAAATGCTGGGAAATACGCCTCATTCCAATACCACTGCAAAAAGTCGATCACCTTGCCAAGCCAGATACGGTCGATCAGATTCCCAACAGCGCCACCTAATAGAAGCGCCAGGCCATAAGCCAGCCAGACCTCATGCACTTTAACGCGGGTTAACCAGACCACAAAGACCACACTCATCACCAATGAAATCAACAGAAAAACATATCGCTGCCAACCACCCGCATCAGCCAAAAAGCTAAAGGCTGCGCCTTCGTTGAACACTAAGGTGAGATTAAACACGGGCAATACCGTGACCACCTCATACGGTTCAAACGCCCCCAACACCCACAGCTTAGTCAGCTGATCGAGTAACACGATGACTAAGGCGATGACAAAATAACGCTTCACTTCACCACCGCTCGACGCCAATCACGTAACCGCATACCGCTCACCCATAACACTGCAAAATACGTGATCGCTGCGGCCACAATCACGCCTAATAACAAAGCTCCCAGCAACCAACCCTGAATCGCAAACCAGTCGATCTGATCAAACGCGAGCAAATAGATCACCGCCGCCATCGCTACACCCGCGAGAACCGATTGGATAATGAACTTTTGCCAACCTATCTGTGCTTGAAGAACAGCCTGCTTCTGCAAACCACGCCACAATAAATAAGCGTTCACAAAAGCTGACAAACTCGTCGCAAGCGCAAGACCGGCGTGCGCCAGAGGCCAGATTAAAATCAGGTTAAACACCATATTCAGCGCCATCGCGATGACGCCAATTTTCACTGGCGTCTTTGTATCTTGGCGTGCGTAGTAACCCGGCGCGAGAACCTTAATCTGAATGAACGCGATCAAGCCTAACGAATAGGCCATCAAACTCTGACTCGCCATCAGGCTATCGGTATGATCAAAACGCTCAGAGCCGAACAAGGTTTCCATCATCGGCAGGGCCAACATACCCAAACCAATCGCTGCTGGCAGACCAAACAGCCAGCCCATGCGGATACCCCAATCAAGAGTGCGACTAAACTGCTGGGGATCTGCCTCATGCTTGTCATGTGATAGCTGCGGTAACAGCACCGTACCGAGCGCAACCCCTAGCACACCGAGTGGGAACTCCATCAAGCGGTCTGAATAATAGAGCCAAGAGATACTGCCACTTTGCAAAAAAGAGGCGAGCACAGTATCGAGCAATAGATTGATCTGGGTAACAGAAACCGCAAATAGGGCCGGCAACATCAATATCAGCACACGCTTTACTCCAGGGTCAGAAAAACCGAGCCGTGGTCTGGGTAATAACTTCAAAGATGCCAAGAAAGGAATCTGGAACACGAACTGTGAGATGCCCGCGATCATGACACCCCATGCCAAAGCTACGACAGGCTGCTCCATCTGTGGACTGAGCCAAATGGCACACCCAATCAAAGAAAGATTGAGCAATACTGGGGTGAGCGCAGGAACCGCAAAGCGCTTGTGAGAATTGAGCACACCGCCCGCAAAGGCGGTTAGGGAAATAAAGAAAAGATACGGGAAGGTCAGGCGCAACATCTCAGCAGCCAGATCAAGGCGCTCCGACTCACCCTCTATCACCCAGCCAAAGGCAAACAGGGACACCACTACTGGAGCTGCGAGTACACCAATAGCGGTCACTATCAGCAACACCAATCCCAGCGTGCCGGCAATCGCGTCCACAAAGTGCTTAAGCTCACGGTACTCGCGTTGCGTTTTGTATTCAGTAAGAACGGGTACGAAAGCGGTAGCAAACGCCCCCTCAGCAAATAGGCGACGCAGAAAATTGGGGATTTTGAAGGCGACAAAAAAGGCATCGGTTAGCGCATCAGCCCCGAAAAGCCTGGCCAAAACGAGATCTCGGACAAAGCCTAGAATGCGTGAGAGCATGGTAAAGGAACCCACGGTCGACAGTGATCGGATTAAAGACAGCGTCAGTCCTCCTCTATCGAGCTAATTCCCGCCGTTCGCGGGCAAATTATAGGCTTTGCGCGGCAAGAGTTTAAACTCAGATAGAGGTTGAC